>CAYSHT010000035.1:0-18650 GCA_964430915.1 uncultured Syntrophaceae bacterium | reverse complement strand
TTTGTGGAATCTCAAACTGGTAGGGAAAACAGTTGATTCTGTATGCATGTTCCCCACTTCAAAAATACTATTATTTTTCTTGATTGTTGATATTCTTTTGTGTTACAAAATCCCCGTTACTGCTTAGTTACCGAAGATCACATGAGTTCACATACCATTTCAATCGGAATCTGATGTTCTTTATAATAATAGCGTGTTAAAGGGAAGCCTCGGGGTAATGCCGGAAGTACTGCATTTTTGTCTGATAAAATAGGGGTGAGTAATGGCTGTATCTTTGGGGCTGACTTTATATTATCTTAATTAAAAGGAGGGTATAGAGTATGACAAAAGCTGAATTAGTAGCGGCGATGGCAAAAGATGCAGAGGTAACAAAAGCACAGGCAGGGAGAGCGTTGGCCTCCTTTGCTGAAAATGTAGCCAAAGAACTGAAGAAAAGCGGAAGGCTTGGCTTGGTCGGTTTTGGGACATTTTCAGTAGTCAAAAGAAAAGCAAGAACTGGCAGGAACCCGCAGACCGGTGACAAGATTCAGATAAAGGCGAAAAAGGTAGTCAAATTCAAGGCGGGGAAAGGGCTTGCCGACAAGGTTTGATAAGAAAAGAGAAAAACCCATTTGGACCCCTTACTTTGTAAGATAAGTGAGGGGTCTTTTTTTGTTTTGAACTGAACAGCAAGCGCATACCCCGTTGCTTGCAGCGGGGTATGCAAGCGAATAAAAAATAACATTTTCCTTGACAGTCGGAGATTCCCCGCAACTTGTTGCGGGAAGCTTCACCTCCTTTAACATATTGAAAGTTGTAAGGTTTGACAGAACATCTTCTTTCTGCTATACCTCGCCGAAACTGTGAAGATAATTTATTTTCTGAGGGAGTGCTGTGGGAAAAAAGAGAATCTTGAGCGGTATGCGTCCAACGGGGAAGCTTCACCTGGGAAATCTCCATGGAGCGCTTGAAAATTGGGTGGAACTTCAGAATGATGATGTCTACGACTGTTTTTACTTTGTTGCAGACTGGCATGCATTGACAAGTGACTACAAAGATACATCCGCTATCAATGAAAACATTGTAGACATGGTGATGGACTGGCTCAGTGTGGGACTGGATGCTGATAAAAGTACCATATTCATACAATCGAAAATAAAGGAGCATGCCGAGCTCTTTCTCATTCTCTCCATGATAACCCCTCTTTCGTGGCTTGAGAGAAACCCCACATATAAGGAGATGAAGGTTGAACTGAAGGACAGGGATCTCTCTACTTTTGGCTTTCTTGGATACCCCGTGCTCCAGGCGGCGGACATAATTATGTACAAGGCCTACGGTGTCCCCGTCGGTGTGGATCAGCTTCCCCATGTCGAACTCACCCGTGAAATTGCCCGGCGATTCAATTTTCTATACAGGGAAATATTCCCCGTTCCGGAACCTCTACTGACCGAGGTGCCCAAACTCCTCGGTGTTGACGGAAGGAAAATGAGCAAATCCTATGAAAATTCCATCTATCTTTCCGACAGGGGTGATATACTCAGAGACAAGGTGACAACTATGTTTACCGATCCCCAGAGGATGAGAAAGAGTGACCCTGGCAGACCCGAAATATGCAATGTCTTTGCCTTTCATCATCTCTATACACCCCGTAACGAAGTGTCTGAAATCGAGGAGGATTGCAGAAAAGCGGCCATCGGGTGCGTTCAGTGCAAAAAACGCCTTGCCGCCAGGATTTTAGAGGGCATGAAGCCGATTCACGATCGCCAGGATTATTATGTGAATCATAAGAAAGAAGTGGAAAGTATAATAGCCGAGGGGATTTCAAAGGCTGCTTCGATTGCCCGTTCTACCATGGACGAGGTAAGGGAAGCTGTGAAGATCTGACTATGGCGTATGAGATCAAACTCGATGTATTTGAGGGTCCTCTCGATCTTCTGCTGTACCTTATCAAAAAAAATGAGATCGATATTTACGATATACCGATAGCCCTTGTCACGGAACAGTACCTTGAACATGTCGAAATCATGAAAACACTGAACCTTGATCTTGCCGGCGAATATCTGGTACTTGCCTCAACGTTACTTTATATAAAATCAAAAATGCTTCTTCCCGTTCCTGAAGACGAAGAGGGTGAAGATGAAGAGGATCCGCGGGAGGGGCTTGTGAGACAGCTGCTGGAATATCAGGCATTCAAAGAGGCTGCCCTGAATCTCGATAAGATGAGTGTCCTCGGTCGTGATGTCTTCAGCAGGGGCTATTCGGTGAAGGAGGAGTCGGAGGAAGAAGAAATCCCGATCAGGGAAGTGGGCATCTTTGAGCTTGTGGAGGCCTTTCGGAATGCAGTTTCGGAGGCGGGCGATGAGGAGCTCATGGAGATCGATGTCGAGAAGATATCCCTTTCTGAAACGATTAACCAGATAATGGATGAGCTCAATACAAAGAAGATGCTTGCCTTTACCGATCTTTTGGGGGGGCTGGAAAGCAAAACCAGAATTATCTATACCTTTCTCGCAATCCTTGAACTTATGAAAATGAGAGTAATCAGGGCATATCAGACCGTTTCCTACGGACCGATAAGGATATGCCTCGCCGTGGGTGAATAGATGGATAATGTAAAAGCCATAATTGAAGCACTTATTTTTGTCTCCGATTTGCCCATCAGTATTGATAGAATAAGGGAAGTCCTGGGCGAAGAGGTGGAAAAAAAGAAGATTGCCGAGGTTCTCGCTACGATCAGGCAGGAATATGAGGCACGAGGGGGGGGTATCTTTGTAAGAGAGATTGCCGGGGGGTACCAGTTCAGAACGGGAGAGGATGCTGCTCCCTGGATAAAAAAAATGAAGGCCATAAAACCTCTGGCTCTCAGCCCGGCCGCGATGGAGACCCTTGCCGTCGTAGTCTACCGGCAACCGATAATGAAATCTGATATAGAACAGGTACGGGGAGTTGATGTGTCCGGCGTATTGAAGGGATTACTGGAGAAAAATCTGGTAAAGATGGTGGGGCGCAAGGATGTGCCGGGACGGCCTATAATATACGGAACCACGAGAAAATTTCTTGAAGTCTTCAACCTGAGAGATCTCACTGAATTACCTTTATTGAAAGAGATTGAGGAGTAGCGGGCCTTTGCTGGAGCGTCTTCAGAAGATAATAGCCCGTGCCGGTATTGCATCACGCCGGGCTGCGGAAAGGATGATACGCCAGGGACGGGTGAGCGTCAACGGGCGAACTATAACCGAACTTGGAACGAAGGCGGATACCAGACGCGATGAGATACGGGTTGACGGAAGTCTGATATCTCGATCTCAGGGGGGGGAGAAAATTTATATCCTCTTGAACAAGCCGAGAGGGTATCTGACAACGCTCGATGATCCGGAGGGCAGACCAGTTGTTACCGACCTCTTAGAAGATATTACCGAGAGAGTTTTTCCCGTGGGGAGACTTGACTACGATTCCGAGGGTCTTCTTCTGCTGACGAATGATGGAGATTTTGCCAACAGGGTGCAGCATCCGAGATTCGAGGTTTCCAAGACCTACCTGGCCAAGATAAAGGGAAATATTTCAAAAAAGGATCTCGATGCAATAAAACAGGGGACGAGCCTTGAAGATGGAGATTTCAGGCCTTTGACTGTTCTTGTTGATAAGAGGAATAAGAAAAGCTGCTGGCTGAAGTTGACGATCGCCGAGGGGAGAAACAGGGTTATACGAAGATTCTTCGAATCAATGGGATATCCGGTGATGAGGCTCATAAGGATTGCCATTGACGATATAGAGACAGGCAACCTCAAACAGGGGAAATTCAGATACCTGAAGGCAAGGGAAATCAGAAAACTGAGTTCGGTAAAAAATTGATTGAATACACGAAAATTATCTTGACTTTATCAGTAAAATAAACAATATGTAAGCGCTATACAGTGATTTTGCAGGAAAATAAAACTAATCAATAAATTTGATCTCGTTATAATGATCAGTATTTTTAAAGGGGGTTTTCATGAATAAGTCTGATTTAATAGGCGCCTTGGGAAAGAAAGAAAATTTGACTGAGAGACAAGCTACAGAAGCCATCAACTCAATTTTCAAGAGTTTTGCCGATAAGCTGAAAAAGGGAGGTCGAATTGAGATAAGGGGCTTTGGAAGCTTTGTCGTGAGGGATTATGGCTCCTACGCCGGAAGAAATCCAAAAACGGGAGGAACTATTCAGGTAACTCCGAAGAAGCTCCCTTTCTTCAAAGTGGGAAAGGAACTTAAAGAGAGAGTAAATTCCGGTGCGTAACGTGATACCATAGTCTTGTATTGATAATATGCCACATAGCTGCTGACCGATCGGTTTGAAGGGGGGTATCATCCCCCCCTTTTTTGTCTTACTATTGACCACCCAGAAAATATAACTATAATAAACATACATAGGGATTTTGTTTGAATTGAGGAGTGAGCATTCCCCGCTTTATGCGGCGGGGGAAGCGAGAATAACAAAACAAACATTTTCCTTAACAATCGGAGATCCCCCTCATCCTGCCTATACGGGATTACGGGGCACTTCAATGCGGGGATACTACTGAAGGATCAATATATGACAAAGAAGAAGCTCACTTCTGAACGTGGAAAGCCGGGTAAAGGGGTGGAACGGACAGGAATGCCTGAAGAGCATCAAGGGGTAAAAAATTCAAAATTATACAGTAATTTCTTTGATGAATCGAGAGACGCGATTATCATTGCAGGAAGGGATGGCAGGTTCGTCGACTTTAACAAATCGGCCCTTGATCTTCTCGGCTATACGAGAAAAGAGATGATGGGGATGGATGTAGAAAGTCTGTGTGTCAACCAGGATGACATTGATAAATTTATACATGAGATGAGGGATAAAGGAGCTGTCACTGACTTTGATATCAGGCTTCGTAAGAAGAACGGAAAGGTAATGGACTGCCTCGTAAGCATGACCATGCGAAAATCTGAGGTTGACAAATTTACGGGATACCAGGGAATTATTCGTGATATCACCGTTCAGAAGCAGGCCGAAAATCTCTACAATTCCTTCGCAAACAGTACCCAAACGGGTGTCTACGTCGTGCAGAATAAGAGATTCAAATTTATTAATCCCCATGTCCTCAATTATTCGCAGTATTATACGATTGAAGAGTTGGTAGATACCGATCCCCTCGACATGGTGCATCCCGACGACAGGAAGGCGACAAGAGAAAATGCCATAAAGATGCTGAAGGGGGAACGCCAGACGCCCTATGAGTTCCGTCTCATTGCAAAAGACGGAAGTGTGAAATGGATTCTGGAAACGGTGACGCCTATTGAATACTATGGTGAACCGGCAGTGATGGGAAACTCAATGGATATAACGGTAGAGAGGGAGACGAGGGCCGAGGTCGAGGAGATGAAAGTTCTCGAGTCCTCCATACTGGACGCTATCCCCCATGCCGTTATCGGCCTTGAGAACAGGCGTATTATCTTTGCCAATAATTCGGTGGAGGATGTCTTTGGCTGGAAGCCCGAAGAGATCATCGGCAAACTGACGAGAATCTTCTACGGATCAGACGAGGCATCTGAGGAGATAGCGCACCGTGTCTATCCCGTTTTGGAGCAACAGAATACCCACAGTGAGGAATTCCCCTGTGTTCGCAAGGACGGGACGGAGATCGTCTGCATGGTGAATACCTCCAAGGTGGGAGATATATTAAAGGATAAAAGAATCGTTGTTGTTTATGAAGATATAAGCGAGCGGAAAAGGGCACAGGGAGAACTGAAGCTCAGTTTCGAGCGGGTACAGAAGAGACTGGAGGAGACGGTCAATGCCCTGGCATCCATGACTGAAAAGAGAGATCCTTACACGGCCGGTCATCAGCAGCGGGTTGCCCAGCTTGCCGGTGCCATTGCCCGTGAAATGAAACTTCCGGACGAACAGGTAGAGGGAATCCTTGTTGCTGCCACTCTCCACGATATAGGGAAAATATACGAGCCATCTGAGATTCTCAGCAAACCGGGCATCCTGACCGATATTGAATTTCTTATGATGAAGGTGCATCCGCAGATAGGCTATGACATATTGAAAAACATAGAGTTTCCCTGGCCTGTCGCCACAATCGTTCTCCAGCACCACGAGAAACTTAATGGTTCGGGATATCCCGGAGGGCTTTCCGATGGAAATATCCTTCTTGAGGCAAGGATACTGGCGGTGGCAGATGTCGTCGAGGCAATGGCCTCTCACAGACCTTACCGAGCCGCCCTCGGAATAGACGTGGCCCTGGAGGAAATTTCTGAGAACAGAGGAATCCTGTATGATCCTGATGCAGTGGATTCATGCCTCAGGCTTTTTAAGGAAAAGAGATTTGAATTCAAGTTTGAGCCCTATACGGAGCTGCGCCTGAATTTCGGGTCTTGATGTTGGCGTAGTCCCCACCTGTTAACAGTTTCCTTTATATCCCTCGGTTTATTCTGTTTTGCCCTCGTAATGGTAATGGTAAAATGTGGTTGACTACGATAGTATTCTGTAATAATTTTTCTCAGGGTTGGTTTTTATGGTTTTGAAGAAGAAAAAGCATTGTTATATTCGCACCTTTGGTTGTCAGATGAACGTGCATGACTCGGAACAGATGGTGGAGCTCCTTGAAAAACGGGGTTATGAAACGACGGGAGATATAGCGAAGGCAGATCTCATCATTGTGAACACCTGCAGCGTGAGAGAAAAGGCAGAACAGAAGATTCACAGTTTTCTGGGGAGATTGCGAAAAGATAAGGAAAAGAATCCCGATTTAGTTATTGGCATAGCCGGGTGCGTGGCGCAGCAGTGGGGAAGGCATTTTCTCGACAAGGTTCACTATCTCGATTTTGTCCTTGGAACCCACAACATTCATCGTCTTCCCGAAATCGTTGAAGACGTTGAGGTTTCGCGTTCGCGCATCGCGGAGACGACCTTTCGTAAATCAGTTCAATCGCTGGGCATACTGACCATTCCGAAAAATGGCAAGGTGAATGCCTTTGTCACCATCATGCAGGGATGCAATAATTTCTGCGCCTACTGCATTGTACCCTATCTCCGGGGGAGGGAGGAGAGCAGGAAAAGTGGCGAAATCCTCGATGAGATTCGGTTTCTTGCGGCTCACGGCGTAAAAGAGGTGACGCTTCTGGGCCAGAATGTCAATTCCTACGGCAACACCCTAAAAAATGAAACGGATTTTCCGACACTTCTGGTGATGATCAACGGGGTGGAGGGGATTGAGAGGATACGATTCACGACATCCCATCCGAAGGATCTCTCCGACGGTCTTATTGAATGTTTTGTCTCGCTCGATAAACTGTGCGAGCATATACACCTTCCCATACAATCCGGGTCGGATTCCGTCCTCAAGAGGATGAGGAGGGGATATACATCCCAAGATTACCTTGAGAGGGTTGAGAAACTGAGGGCACGTTGTCCGGATATAAGCATTACCTCCGATATCATTGTCGGTTTTCCCGGTGAGAGCGACGAGGATTTTCAAAAAACTATTGACCTAATGAGAAAAGTGAGGTTTGATAATCTCTTTTCATTTAAATATTCCGACAGACCGGGTATCGCCTCTGAGAGCTATAATGACAAGGTAGAGGAGAAGGTAAAGAGTGAAAGGCTCTCGTTTCTCCAGAAACTCCAGGAGACTCATAACCTTGAAAAGAACAGAGCGCTCGTTGGAAAAGAGGAAGAGGTACTGATAGAAGGTGCAAGCAGGAACAACGAAGAGGAGATAAGAGGAAGAACGAGAACGAACAGGATTGTCAATCTTCCGGGGGAGAATGGTATGAAGGGGAAAACAGTGCAGGTGAAGATCGTGATGGCCTATATGCATTCCCTGAGGGGCGAGCTGTTTCCGGGGAAGGAGGTCTAACTATGTTGATACAGATGAAGGTATTCGGATTGGCCATGGATCCCATAACGAGCACACCTATTGTTATCCTGAAGGATCTGCAGGAGAAAAAGGCTGTTCCCATATGGATAGGTCTTTTCGAGGCGAGTGCCATCGCAACGCAGCTGGAAAGGATAGACCTGGCACGGCCAATGACCCACGATCTTATGAATGATATGCTGAAAATCCTCGGTGTAAGTGTTACGAAGATAGTAATTAATGATCTCAGGAATAATACCTTTTTCGCTGTCATACATGTCCTGAAGAACAGCAGCATTGTAACCATTGATTCCCGTCCGAGCGATGCGATAGCGCTTGCATTGCGTGCCAATGCCCCGATCTTTGTGGACGAAAAGGTAATCGAAAAATCGACGAATATCGATTTTGGCAAGAAAACGAAGGATCTCAATAAATATTCAAAGGAACAGTTACAGGAATTTCTAGAGAATCTTTCTTCGGAAGATTTTGGGAAATACAAGATGTAGAGGTAATTTTGTCGGCAGGCAGGTTTTCGTATGAAGGAAGAAACCCGGCGACTTTATCTGAAGACCGGCGATCAGGTATTTCATCTCCGCTATCCCGAATGGGGGTTTGGTGTCGTGGTAGAGGAGAGAAATTCCGAGGTCCTGGGTGGTATGTCCTATGTAAGGGTGACGTTCAGGGATGGTCAGACAAGGGTCTTTGATAATAATTTTGCGAATTCATGCTGCTGTTACTATGCGGGCATAAGGAGGTGTACTGACTGATCCTACGAAGTCGTAACAGTCTTACGGGAAGAGAAACAGCGCTACCAGGATTTTTTACCGTTGCTGAGAAGATAAGGGATATTTGAATGGAGTCAGCTGTCGAAGCGTTCGGAACCCACCTTGAAATTGAGAGAAACCTTTCGTATCACACGAAAAGGAATTATCTGGCCGATTTGAAACAGTTTCAGGGCTTCCTTTTAAAGAGAGGCATCAGGAATATTGACGCCATTGACCAGACGGCAATAAGGGCATTCCTTGCAGTTCTGTACAGGAAAAAAATCAAGAAAGTAACCATGTCGAGAAAGGTGGCGAGTCTCAGAGCCTTTTTTAAATTTCTCCTTCGTGAGGGGAAGATAAAGTATAATCCGGCGGAGATGATACAGGCACCGAAGGCGGATAAATATCTGCCTACTTTTTTGTCGATTGATGAGGTGCTTGCCCTTCTTGGGGTAAAGTTTGGTACTGATGCTTTCGGCCTGAGGGACAAGGCTATTATGGAGCTCTTTTATTCCGCCGGTATTCGCATAGGGGAACTGACAGGTCTGAACACGGGAGATATCGACTTTCCGAGAGGCCTTATGAAAGTCAGGGGAAAGGGAAAAAAAGAGCGGATAGTCCCCGTCGGGGAGCCAGCCCTGAAGGCGCTTGAGAACTATCTGGGAATGAGGGGCGAGTTTGTCAGAGACAAAGAGGAGAGCTACCTGGGCTCCCCACTCTTTCTAAGCAGGCTCGGTTCGAGATTAACACCGAGGAGCGTGAGGAGATTAGTGGATAAGTATGTGCTTCAAAGTGGCATCAACAGAAAAATTTCACCTCATGTACTGAGGCATACCTTTGCCACGCACCTGATGGATGCGGGGGCGGATCTCAGGGTCATTCAGGAACTCCTCGGTCATGAGAGTCTTTCGACGACGCAAAAATACACATCCATAAGTGTGACACGGCTGATGGAGGTCTACGATAAAAGTCATCCCCGTGCACAGGGAGGGAATAATTGATTATGAAGATGAGAGGAACAACCATTCTGACAGTCAGGCATAAGGGGAAGGTTGTCGTTGCAGGTGACGGACAGGTAACCATGGATATTGTGGTAATGAAGCATGGGGCCCGGAAGGTCCGAAGACTTTATCATGACGAGGTTATCGTCGGTTTTGCCGGTGCCACGGCAGATGCCTTTACCCTCTTCGAGAGATTTGATCAGAAACTGGAGCAGTTTAACGGCAATCTCTTGAGGGCTGCTGTTGAGCTGACGAAGGACTGGAGGACCGACAGGGTATTGCGGCACCTGGAGGCCCTCATGATAGCAGTCAGTGAGGAAAATTCTCTCATAATATCGGGTAATGGGGACGTCATTGAATCGGATGACGAGGTCATGGCCATAGGTGCGGGTGGTCCCTATGCCCTGGCCGCGGCAAGGGCTCTCATACGACATTCGAATCTGGGGGCAAGTGAAATAACGAGAGAGGCCATGAAAATTGCCTCCGATATATGCATATATACGAACGACAGGATCACGATAGAGGAACTTGATGCCCCGGAAAAAGGGCAAAATATAAACAAGAAAAAGCCAAACGCCAAAAAAGCGTAAGGCGGAATCGCGTTTTTAAACAATTCATGCGGCCATCAGCTATTATCCTTTTGATTTGATCTGATGGCTTATCACGTAGAAATATTGATTGAGGTTTTTTATGTCGTCTAAAAATTTGACACCAAGAGAAATCGTATCTGAACTGGATAAATACATTATAGGGCAGGATGATGCCAAGAGGGCCGTTGCCATTGCGCTTCGGAACAGGTGGAGACGCCAGAAGGTTTCCGAGGAAATGAGGGATGAGATAGCCCCCAAAAATATCATCATGATGGGTCCCACGGGTGTCGGCAAGACAGAGATTGCCCGAAGACTGGCAAAACTGGACAAGTCACCCTTTTTGAAGATCGAGGCCTCCAAGTTTACCGAGGTGGGGTATGTCGGCAGGGATGTGGAGTCGATGATCAGGGATATTGTTGAACTTTCCGTCAGTATGGTGAAATCGGAAGAGCAGGAAAGCGTGAGGATAAAGGCAGCGGAAATTGCCGAGGAGAGGATTCTGGATATCCTGCTTCCAAAGAGGCCTCCGAAGGTTGGGATGGAACCAGCGGCCGAAGAAGATATCCTGAAGCTTCCTGAAGGAAAAGAGGAGGCGAATCAGGAGGGTACCCGTGAAAAGCTAAGACGTCTGCTGCGGGAGGGAAAACTTGATGACCGCCCCGTGGAAGTGGAGGTGGTAAACGGACACGGGGGACCAATGATAGAAATCTTCTCGGCCTCCGGCGTTGAAGATATGGGGCTTAACATCAAAGAAATGTTCGGAAACATGTTTCCCCAGAAAAAGAAGCGACGAACGGTGAAAGTTTCCGAAGCGGTGGATATCCTGGTAGAAGAAGAGGCCCAGCGGCTTGTCGATATGGATAAGGTTACCAAGACCGCCGTTGAGCGGGTGGAGCAATCGGGCATCATCTTCCTTGATGAGATCGACAAGATAGTGGGAAGTGATTCGACCCATGGCCCTGATGTGTCGAGGGAGGGAGTTCAGAGGGACCTTCTCCCTATCGTTGAAGGCTCCACGGTCAATACGAAGTATGGTATGGTAAAAACGGACCATATTCTCTTTATCGCGGCGGGTGCCTTCAGTTCCTCCAAGCCTTCGGATCTTGTTCCCGAGCTGCAGGGGAGATTTCCCATCAGGGTTGAACTCGGGTCTCTCGACAAGGAGGATTTTATCAGGATACTTACGGAGCCTCACAACGCACTCGTAAGGCAGTACATAGAGCTTCTGGCTACCGAAGGAATTCAGATCGTTTTCAAAGACGATTCTGTTGCTGAGATTGCCGAGGTTGCAGCCCTTGTCAATGAGAGAACTGAAAATATAGGGGCCAGAAGGCTCTATACGATTATGGAAACACTCCTCGATGACATCTCCTTTGATGCTCCCGACATGGGCAAGAAGAAGGTAGAGATCGATGCGGAGTATGTAAAGAGCAAGCTGGAAGACATTGTAGAGGATGAAGATCTAAGCAGGTATGTCCTTTAAATTAAGTCCTGGAAAATAGAAACCGGCGTTCGAGACGGAGAGATGAAATGGTGAAAGAGGATAAATATGCGAAGCTGATTGAAAAGGCCGATATTTTACTGGAGGTTCTTCCCTATATTCGCCGTTTTTACGGAAAGTCCGTTGTCATAAAGTATGGAGGCCACGCCATGGTGGATGAGCACCTGAAGGAGATGTTCGCCCTGGATGTGGTGATGATGAAGTATATTGGTATTAATCCCGTGGTGGTTCACGGTGGAGGCCCGCAGATCGGCAGGACATTAGAGAAGCTCGGCAAGGATTCGAAATTTGTTCAGGGTATGAGGGTGACCGATCAGGAAACGATGGATATTGTGGAGATGGTTCTCGTTGGGAAGGTGAACAAGGAGATCGTGGGGCTGATAAATCATAACGGTGGTAAGGCCGTGGGACTGAGCGGAAAGGACGGCAACCTGATACGTGCTGAAAAGTATCTCCTGAGTGAGGAGAGAGAGAAGGATATCCCCCCGGAGATCATCGATATAGGGATGGTGGGCAGAGTGACAAAGATCAATGCGGATCTTATAAAATCCCTGGTAGCCGAAGGCTTTGTACCTGTTATAGCTCCAACGGGTGTCGGTGAGAGGGGTGAAACCTATAATATTAACGCCGACATAGTGGCCGGAGAGGTGGCCGCAGCGATAGGGTCGGAAAAACTGATTCTCCTGACGGATGTTGAGGGCGTTATCGATGAAGAGGGAGGCCTTATTGATTCCCTGAGTGACGGGGAAGCAACAGACCTTATTGATAGAGGGACCATCAAAGGGGGAATGTACCCAAAGGTAAAGTGCTGTCTTAAGGCCCTGAGAGAAGGGGTGGGAAAGACCCACATAATTGACGGACGGCTCACGCACTCAATACTCCTCGAGATATTCACCGACAGGGGAATTGGTACCGAGGTTGTAAAGGGATAGAAAGGGCATATGAAGACCGAAGAATTGATTTCCGCATCGAATGAATTCATCATGAACACCTATGAACGCCTCCCCGTGGTTCTCGTGCGAGGTGACGGGGTGCGAGTATGGGATTCCGATGGCAGGGAGTATATCGACTTTCTGGCGGGAATTGCCGTTTGCAGCCTGGGCCATTCGCATGCAAAGGTGGTGGATGCGATCAAGAAACAGGCGGAGATCCTCACCCATGTCTCCAATATATACCATATAGAACCACAGATCAGGATGGCACGGCTTCTCGTGGAGAACTCCTTTGCCGACAAGGTTTTTTTCTGCAACAGCGGGGCAGAGGCAAATGAGGCCGCCATCAAGCTTGCCAGAAAATATGCCCATGAGAGGATGAAAGGAAATAGATACGAGATTATCACCATGAAAAACTCCTTTCACGGGCGCACCCTCACGACGGTGGCCGCAACGGGCCAGGAAAAGTTTCAACGCGGCTTTGAGCCCCTTCCCGAGGGCTTCAGATATGTTCCCTTTGACGATATCGATGCGCTTGAGGGGGCAATCTCGGAGAAGACCTGCGGGATTATGCTGGAACCGATTCAGGGTGAGGGAGGGGTGCGGATTCCTTCGACGGATTATCTTGCGAGAGTAAGGAGAATCTGTGATGAACGGGGCATTCTTTTACTCCTCGATGAGGTCCAGACGGGGATGGGCCGGACGGGAGACCTCTTTGCCTACGAGAAAAGTGGCATTGAGCCCGACATCATGACACTGGCAAAGGCCCTGGGAAACGGTTTTCCCTTGGGTGCAATGCTCGCAAAAAAGGAAATTGCCTCCGCCTTTGAGCCGGGGTCCCACGCCTCGACCTTCGGAGGAAACCTGCTCGCCATGGCAGCCGGTATTGCCGTCATGGAGACGATCTTACATGACGGTATCCTGGAAAACTGCAGGGAACAAGGTGCCTACTTCGTCGAGAGTCTTGAAGGACTCAAGGGAAAATATCCCGTCATTCAGGAGATCCGCGGACGGGGGCTTATGATAGGAGTGGAGCTTTCCTGTGAAGGGGGTGGCATCGTCAATGAGGCCCTGAGAAAGGGCGTCCTTATAAACTGTACCTGCGGAAATGTGCTTCGCTTTGTCCCCCCCCTTGTAATAACAGGGGAGGATGTGGACAGCGTTATCGACGTATTGGATGAAATACTGGAGAGGCTATGAAAAAAGATCTGTTGTCCCTCTATGATCTCACGAAAGAGGATTTTAAGGAGATTATCGAAAGAGCGAAGAGCTTGAAGAAGGTCCTGAGAGAAGGGAAACCCGAGGCACCGCTTGCGGGCAAAATTCTCGGGTTATTATTTGATAAGTCGTCGACACGGACGAGGCTTTCTTTTGAAACGGGAATATTTCAACTGGGCGGAACGTCCACTTTCCTGAACCGCCGTGACATACAGCTCGGAAGGGGAGAAACTATCGCCGATACCGCACGGGTTATATCCCGATATCTCGACGGCATTGTCATCAGGACCTTTGAGCAGGAACTGGTCGAGGAGTTTGCGCGCTGGGCCGAAATTCCCGTTATCAATGGCCTGACCGATCTTCTGCACCCCTGTCAGATACTGAGCGATCTCCTCACCATAGAAGAGAAGAAGGGCGGTTATGAGGGATTGAGAATCGCCTATGTGGGCGACGGCAACAATCTTGCCAATTCATGGATCAATGCGGCTGCTCGGATTCCCATTTGTCTTCATCTCGCCTGTCCCGAGGGATACGATCCCGACGGTGCGATACTGGAGGCGGGAAAAAGAGAAGCCGAAGATGAGATCAGGCTTTTCCGTTCCGCAGCTGAGGCGGTCGAAGGTGCCGATGTGATTTATACCGATGTCTGGGCCAGTATGGGGCAGGAAGAGGAGCAGGAAGAAAGGGCTGTAATATTCAAAGATTATCAGATAAACAGCGAACTTGTTCAAAAGGCGAAGAACGATTGTATCGTGATGCACTGCCTTCCCGCGCACCGCGGGGAAGAGATAACTCATGAGGTTATGGAAAGCGGTCAGTCTGTCGTCTTTGATCAGGCGGAGAATCGCCTCCATGCACAGAAGGCGATTCTGGAAATTCTTATGGGAGAGAGGAAGTAGAATGAGCACTATAAAAAAGGTTGTATTGGCCTATTCAGGCGGACTGGATTCGTCGGTTATCGTCAAATGGCTGATCGAGACATATGGATGCGAGGTTATCACGCTGACCGGTGATGTGGGTCAGAAAGAGGAACTCGATGGCCTCGAGGAAAAGGCACTCGCCACGGGAGCCGCGAAGGCATATATCGAAGACCTCACGGAGGAATTCGTGAGAGATTTCGTCTTTCCCGCCCTCAGGGCAAATGCGGTCTACGAGGGAACCTATCTTTTGGGGACATCGCTCGCGAGGCCGATCGTCGCGAAACGACAGATTGAGATAGCCCAGAAAGAAGGGGCAGATGCCGTCTGTCACGGTGCCACGGGAAAGGGCAACGACCAGGTACGGTTTGAAATGACCTATATGGCCCTCGATCCCACGATAAAAATAATATCGGCCTGGAAGGATGAAAACTGGATATTTGATTCGAGGGAATCGATGATCGATTATGCCGCGAAGCATGGTATCCCGATCGAGCAGACAAAGGAAAAACCCTACAGTGAAGACAGGAACCTTCTTCATATCTCTCACGAAGGGGGTATCCTGGAAGACCTGTGGCGGGAGCCTTCCAAGGATATGTTTGTAATGTCCGTATCGCCGGAAGATGCACCTGACAGGGTGACCTATGTGGAGATCGAGTTTGAAAAAGGGAATCCCGTTGCCATAGACGGTAAAAAAATGAGTCCCGCCGAGCTTCTCGATCATGCAAACGGTCTTGCCGGCGCGAATGGTGTGGGAAGAATGGATATGGTGGAAAACCGCTTCGTTGGCATGAAATCGAGGGGTGTCTACGAAACTCCCGGAGGAACAGCACTCTGGGTCGCCCATCGGGCAATGGAAACGATTACCATGGATCGTGAGGCAATGCTTTTGAGGGATTCGCTCATGCCCAAGTATGCCCAGATAATATACAACGGCTTCTGGTATTCCCCGGAGCGTGAGATGATGCAGTCGCTGATCGACGAATCGCAGAAATATGTGACGGGAACGGTTCGTCTCAAGCTGTACAAGGGCAACTGCGTTGCCGTCGGTGTCAAGGCACCGAGGTCTCTCTACAGTGAGGACCTGGCCACCTTCGAAAGCGATGAAGTCTATAATCAAAAGGACGCAACGGGATTTATTCGCCTTAATGCGCTTCGATTGAAGATGAACGCGCTGCTTAAGAAATAGGGATTAAGGATTAAGGGATAAGGATTAGGAATTATTGGTTTGCTATCTCCTGCAGGGGTCAAACGATGAAAAAAAGCAAAAAACCATGGGGCGGACGCTTCAAGGAATCCACGCACAGTATAGTGGAGGAGTTTACCGCCTCCATTCACTTTGACAAACGTCTCTATCGCTACGATATCGAAGGGAGTATTGCCCACTGTGAGATGCTCGCCAAAAAACGGATCCTCTCTTCCGACGAGAAGAAGGCGATAGTAGAAGGGCTGAAGGGGATCCTCGGCGATATGGAGAGGGGCGATTTCGAATACCATCCCGATCTTGAAGACATCCACATGGTAGTGGAAAAGGCCCTTATCGACAGAATCGGTGATGTGGGGGGCAAACTCCATACCGGACGGAGCAGAAATGACCAGGTATCCCTTGATGTGAGGCTCTATCTGAGAGATGAGGCAAAGGGTATCCTGAAGCTCGTAAATGGACTGAAGAGAACGATTGTGAAGGTGGCGAAACGAGAGGCGGATGTAATTATGCCCGGCTATACGCACCTTCAGAAGGCGCAACCCGTTTGTCTTTCACACTACCTCCTTGCCTTCTGGGAGATGATTGTGAGGGACGAAAAAAGGCTTGAGGAGTGTTACAGGAGAATTAACGTAATGCCCCTCGGTTCGGCGGCGCTTGCCGGTACGAGTATCCCTATTGACAGGGAGTATGTGGCAAAACGTCTTAAATTCCCGGAAATTACGAAAAACAGCATGGATGCGGTCTCCGACAGGGACTTTGTCGCGGAGTTCATCTTTGATGCGAGTCTCCTGATGATGCATATGAGCCGCCTCTGTGAGGACCTTATCCTCTGGTCGAGTGACGAGTTTGACTTTGTGGAGATATCCGATTCATTTACGACGGGAAGCAGCATCATGCCGCAGAAAAAAAACCCCGATGTGGCCGAGCTGATCCGGGGCAAAACGGGTCGTATTTATGGAAACCTCCTTACCATCCTGACGGTTATGAAGGGTCTTCCCATGGCATATGACAGGGACCTTCAGGAGGACAAAGAACCCCTCTTCGATACGGTCGATACGGTGAAGATCTCTCTTCGGGTCCTGGCGGAAATGATAAAGAGGATGAAATTTAATCGGGAGAAAATGCTTTCGGAGGCGGTGAAGGGTTTTTCAACTGCCACCGATATTGCCGAGTATCTCGTCATGAAGGGGATGCCCTTCAGGGAGGCTCACAAAACGGTAGGATCTCTCGTTCTTTACTGTATTGAAGAAGGCAAGGATCTGGCTTCCCTTACGATTGATGAGATTCGCAGGTTCTATAAAGACGCCGATGACGATATTTACCTCTCTATGGATGTGCAAAGTTCCGTTGATTCAAGGAACATACCAGGTGGCACAGCAAGAGCGATGGTAGTAAAGAGGATCGAAGAGATTGAGGCGGAAAAATTATAGATATTTCGTTGTTGCAGGATTGGTGGCTTTTCTTCTCGTAGTGTGCGGTTGCGGAAAAAAGGAGAATCCTCGCGTGCAGAGACTCTCGCCACCTGCCGCAATTACAAATCTCGAGGTATCTCGTGAAGGTGATTTCGTCAGGCTTCGTTTCACTGCGACGGGTGAAGTCGAGGATATTGATAGTATAAGGATAGTGAGAAACAAAATAGGAATCGGTGCCGGGGAGTGTCCCGGCTGCCCCCGCGCCTATGAGCAGATAGCCGATCTAACCCCGAAAGATCTTCAAGCCATGGGAAAAGGGAACAGTTTTTCATATCGTGACTATTCGGTCGAAAGCGGCTATCGATATTTATATAAGATTATAGTCGATCATGGTGACGGAACAAAAGGTGAAGAGTTTATTACGGAAGAAGTAATATACGAATAGCGTAGCTATAACTGCAACGCTCTGGAGTGAATTGAACAGCGAGCGCATTCCCCGCTGCTTGCGGCGGGATTAGCGAGCGAATAAAAAACAAATATTTTCCTTAACAATCGGAGATTCCCTGCAACTTGTTGCGGGGGAGCTTCAATCCATAACATTTACATAATAAACAATATTCCATGCAGGGTGTGTTCAGAAGATGAATTATTTCGAGTACAGGGAAAATGAGCTGTGGTGTGAGGAGGTCCCCGTAACGGATATTGCGGAGCAGGTGGGAACCCCCTTTTACCTTTATAGCGTCCGTACCCTGAAACGACACTTTGATGTCTTCGATTCAGCCTTTTCCGCCCTTCCGCATATCGTCTGCTTTTCTGTCAAGGCGAACTCCAATCTGGCAATCCTGAAGATTTTCATAAATGAAGGGGCCGGAGTGGATATTGTCTCCGGCGGCGAGCTGTATCGATCGCTTCGAGCGGGTGTCGATCCGGAAAAGGTTGTCTATTCAGGGGTCGGAAAGAGAGAGGATGAGATCAGGCTTGCTCTTGAGAGCGACATCCTCATGTTTAACGTTGAATCATCGCAGGAGCTCGAAGTTATCAATTCCTGTGCCGAGGCAATGAAAAAAAGGGCGAGGATATCGCTGAGGGTAAATCCCGATGTGGACCCGCTTACTCACCCGCATATATCCACGGGGCTCAAGAAGAATAAATTCGGGATCGATATCGAAAGGTCGCTCGACGAATATCGCAGGGCAATGAAATTGAAGTATGTCGATATCGTGGGGGTGGATTGTCATATAGGATCGCAGATAACGGAAGTTTC
>CAYSHT010000034.1:0-18963 GCA_964430915.1 uncultured Syntrophaceae bacterium | reverse complement strand
GATAGAGAGAAAATAGAAGGCTACGGGGACTCGAACAGTGTTTTTAGAGAAAGATCGATGGAACGGCACTGGCGGCACACAATAAATCCCTCTCTGTCGACAAGGATTAGATTGGGCACGCCGACGATATTATACAGCATGGCAATTCTTGCATCCCTGTCGAGAAGTACCCTGTAGGTGATCTTGTGTCTAGTCGCAAAGGCCCTCACCCGCTCTTTTGATTCCTGAATATCTATATTCAGGATTAAGAAATCCTTGTCTTTATACTTTTCCTTCAGTTCTTTCAGGTACGGTATTATCGAACGGCAGTGAGGGCACCATGTTGTGCTGAAGTTAAGGAGAACCACCTTCCCTCTGTAGTCGCTGAGCTTTACCTCTTTCCCATTCAGGTCCTTAAGCACAAAGTCGGGCGCCATCACATCGACACCCTTGTTCAGAAGGTAACTGAAATCTTTCTGTGAACACAGCGAACCGCATGGAAAGATCCAGAGAAACAGTAGGACCGCTATTATAAGAAAAACAATATTTCTTTTTTTCATATTCCTCTCTCCTAAATCCATAGAGACCCCGCCTTTATTAAGAAATATTCTCCCATAAGAAGGAGAACGATGCCGAAAGCCCTGTTGACTCTCGTCATCCACATCCCTGATTTGGGAATTCCCGCAAGTAGTTTGGCAAATGTACCGATGATTATGAGGAGTGTTCCAAGGCCTAAGGCGAAGACGAACATGAGCGACATCCCGAGAACGATACGCTGACCCGCTGCGACGAGACTCAAAAAGACGGCAAGTATAGGCGCGGTGCAGGGACCCACAATGAGTCCAGAAACAGCGCCGACAAAGAAACTCCCGATGATTCCCCTCTTCTCATCCCGCTCTCCGGCCCCGGCAAGAAACCGCGGCACCGGTATGGAAATCATAAAAACACCAAGCATTGAAAGTCCCATGACGATGCATATGTTTGCCACGACCAGGAACACCCAGGGATTTGATTGTATCTGCCCGAATAATCTTCCTGTCAATGCGGCAAGGCCGCCCAGAAACGTATAGACGACTGCCATTCCGAGGACATAGACCAGGGAAATCACAAAGCCCTTTCCCTTCGAGCTGCTTCCGTGTGCGCCGATGTATGCGATGGTGATCGGAATAACAGGATACACACAGGGCGTGAAACTGGTGAGAACACCACCCACATATGCCGCGAGAAAGGCCAGGATTAATGATCCCTGGAGATACACCTCAGGGTTGTTAAAAAAATCACTCATCATAACAAAGCATTATGACAAAAACGCATGGGAAAGTATACTGTTTTATTTACAGTGTGAAGATGAAAAAGAGACCGCACTCCATATGCGGCCTTCTTTAGGTTGGGGAAAGTTATTTCTGCCTAAGCGGCGTCTTTTTTTGCGAAGCTCTCTACGAGCTTGTATTTCTGAACCTTTCCGCTTGCCGTCATCGGGACCTCTTTTTTGAACTCCCAGTATTTCGGTATCTTATGCCGTGCGATTTTCCCTTTGCAGAATTCAATGAATTCGCCGTCGCTCGCCCCTTCGCCATCCTTCAGTATAATAGCGGCGAGTATCTGCTCTCCGTATTTTTCATCGGGGACACCGACCACGTAGACATCCTTTATCTTCGGATTGGTATGGAGAAATTCTTCTATTTCCCTGGGATAGATATTTTCACCACCACGGATGATCATGTCCTTGATCCGTCCCGTGATTTTGAAGTAGCCCTTTTCATCGATGGTGCCAAGATCACCCGTATGAAGCCAGCCGTTGCTATCGATAGCCTCTTCCGTCTCCTCGGGCATTTTGTAATATCCCTTCATGATACAGGGGCTCCTGGTGATGATTTCACCCTGTGCATCGGGGGGGAGATCCTCGCCTGTTTCCGGATCAATCACTTTCCCTTCCACGCCTTCAAAGAGCGTTCCCACAGTGGAAACCCGAAATTCAATCGGATCGTCCCTTCTTGTCATGGTCATGACAGGTGAACACTCCGTCTGCCCGAAGGCGATGACGATCTCGTTGCAGTGCATGTCCTCCATAACCCTTTTCATGGCCTCCACGGGGCAGGGAGCACCGGCCATGATGCCCGTTCTGAGCGATGTCGTATCGTATTTGTCAAAATCCTCATGGTTCAGGATTGCGATGAACATCGTGGGAACTCCATTCACCGCTGTGCATTTTTCTTTCTCTATAAACTGCAGTGATTTGAGAGGATCGAAGGATTCCATTACCACCATGGTCGATCCGTGGCACACGCAGTTCATAGAGCTCATGACGCAGCCGAAACAGTGAAAAAGCGGTACCTGGATAAGGAGGCGATCCTTTTCCGTCATCCCCATGACATCGCCCACCATCATGGCGTTGTTGATAATGTTGTAGTGGGTAAGCATGACCCCTTTCGGAAAACCTGTTGTTCCCGAGGTGTACTGCATATTGATCACATCGTGAAAATCGACGGAATCCTCCCGTTTGACGAGTTCGTCATCTGAGATCTTTTCGCCGAGTGCGATAACATCATCAAATCGATGCATTCCCGGGGTTTCTTTCCTCTCACCGATGTAAACGACGTTCTTCAGGAAGGGAAGTTTTTTCGACGTTATGTTTCCCGGCAGTGAATCAGTAAGTTCAGGTATCACTGCATTCGTTATGTTGAGGAAATTCGCGTCTCTGTATTCCTCGATAATGACGAGCGTCGTTGAATCGGACTGATTGAGGATGTACTCGAGTTCGTGTGACTTGTAGTTGGTATTGACTGTTACCAAAACCGCTCCTATCATGCCGAGTCCGAACTGTATATAGATCCACTCCGGTACGTTGGTAGTCCATACCGATACATGATCCCCCTTGCCGACGCCAATCGCCATAAACCCCTTGGCGACCTTGATGCACTTCTCAAGAAACTCTCCGTAATTCTCGTTGATACCCGCCTCGGGGCAAAGGAGTGCCTCGTTTTCAGGAAGTCGCGATGCGGTCTCTCTCAGAAGATTTCCTATGGTTATGCCTCTGTAGTGTGCCATGATTCCAGCTCCTTTTAACTCCCTCTGTAGTAATGGTTAAAAATCACCATTTTCGCGCGCTATATAATGATTTTTTACTGTTGAGTCAACATGTAAATTTTGACAGTGATAATATATTGATTAGATTGATAATCTATGGAAAGTCACTTTTTAGACAGTCCTTGAATTGAATAGCGAGCGCATTCCCCGTTGCTTGCAGCGGGGTTAGCGAGCGAATAAAAAATAAACATTTTCCTTAACAATCGAAGATTCCCCGTAACTTGTTGCGGGGAGCTTCAAAGGTTACTCTGATTCCTTGTGAAGGCTGAAGAGTTTGTGATATTTTTCGATAACGCAGGGGATAAATGTAGCAAGATCCTCCACAATGCAGAAGTCGGCAACACTGAAGATCGATGCTGCGGGATCGGTGTTTATGGCAACCACCATCTGAGATCCCTTCATGCCGGAAATGTGTTGTGTTGACCCGGAGATTCCGCATGCGATATAAAGCTTTGGCGATACCGTCTTTCCCGTGATCCCTATCTGATGACCGTAATCGAACCACCCCGCATCACAGGCTGCCCTGGATGCGCCCACCGCGGATTTGGGAAAAAGCTCTGAGAGTTTATAGATAATGGGCAGATTTTCTTCCTTTCCGAGCCCCTTTCCCGCCGATACGATTACCTCCGCCTTTGTGAGGTCGAAATCTGTTCTCTTTGCCTCTTTGATTTCAGTGGTTCTGGAATTTTTCGTCTCGGTGACTGTGCGGATGATTGTTACCTCACCCGTTCTTTCGGGCCTTTCGTCGAGCTCGGGCCAGGAACCGGGAAGAACGGTGATCACGCCCCTCTCGGCAACAGGCTCCATTTCAAGGATGATTTTCCCGTTCCACTGCGACCGCGAGAAAATGACCGATTTCTCCTTTTTTCCTATTTTTTCGACGGCGGTGATGCAGGAGGCCTTCAGACGAACGGCGAGGCGGGGTGCAAAATCGTATCCCATGGCACTATGAGGGGTGCAGATGTAAGCGGGGTCGAGCTCTTTGAGCGGTTTTTCGAGAGCTGCCAGATAGGCTTCGCAGTTGTAAAATTTGAAGTTCTCTCCCTCGATTCCGATTATATCCATACCGGTCATTTCTGCGATGTCATATGCCAGATTCCCTATTGATTTTCCGACGATGATGATTTTCGTTTCCAGGCTGAGAAGCCTTTCGAGTTCTCGGGCGAAGGAGAGTGTCTCCAGGGTTCCCGGAGTCAGAACTCCATTGCGATGCTCGGCGATCACGGCAATCTGTCTCTTTTTCATGGTGCCCTTCATATGATCGACTTTTCGTGTAATATCTGTAGGAGGAACCCGGCTTTTTCCTCTTCGTTGCCCTCCAGAAATATGCCCTTCGATGGTGCTTCGGGGTACCTGAGCCTTACTATCTTCTCCCGCTTCTCCATTTTCTGTAGGGTATGTGAAGGTATGGTGGTGATTTCCTGTCTCTTTGCCCTTAGTACATTGGAGAGGGCGGGATAACGTGGCCGGTTTATCCCCGACTGTATTGTAAGGAGGACGGGGAGTTTCATTTCAATACATTCTCTCGTTCCCGCCTCTATCTCCCTCTCAGCGTAAAGTGTTCCCTTTTCCCGATCTATACCCTCGCAGATGACGGAAGAGGCCGAGGGATATCCCAGCATCTCGGCAATCATGGGTCCCACCTGGCTTTGCATGTCATCCTCGGCCATGACCCCGGTGAGAATAAGATCGTACCCTTCTTTTTTCACGAATAATGTGATGAGCGACGCCGTCTCGAAAGCACTTATATCGGTCCTCTCCTCCGTAAGGATATGGATGCCTCTCGATGCACCCATTTCGAGGGCTTTTCGTATCGTTGATTCTGCGCGGGGAGGACCTACCGAGAGCGCATCGATAGAATCGACGGCCATGTTCTCTCGTATCCTGAGGGCCTCTTCGAGGGCAAACTCGTCGAAACGGTTCATTCTGTAGGGCCCCTCAAAGTCAATCCAACCGGTGGATTTGTCTATCGTTACGATTCCCTCTGAGTCGGGGACCTGTTTTATGCAGACCAGAATTCTCATCTATTGTCCTGTCAAAAGGGTCATTTTTACATACCGTTACGACACTATACCGTATGGTAATGCAGTGAGTGAAATATTGCAAGAAAAAAAACGAGCGTTCGCTCTATTTTTTTATTGACATGACGGTTACTCTCAACTATAAAATTTGTTATGGGTATGATCTACATGGTGAGGCACGGCCAGGCGTCGTTCGGAGAAGCCAATTATGACAAACTTTCCGATCTGGGTGTCAGGCAGGCGAGAATTCTCGGGGAGTATCTCGCTGATACGGGACTCAGACCGGACGAGCTTTATTCCTGGAAACTAAAGCGCCAGAGCCGGACCGCCGATGAGGTAATTAATTGTTACAGGGAACGGGGCCTCACGATTCCCGATTATACCTTTTCTTATGCGCTCAACGAATACGACTCGGCCGGGGTTCTCATGTCTCAGGTGCCGGACATCCTGAAAGAAGACCCTTCTTTTAAGGAGGATCTTGACAGAATATACACCGATAAGCGCTCCTTCCAGAAGGTCTTTGAGATGTCGGTAATACGGTGGCTATCGGGGAGGCATGATAAACCGGGCGTTGAGTCGTGGACTGACTTTTCGTCCCGGGTATGTGGCGGGATCGAGGATATTATATCCAATGAGGGGAGAGGTAAAAATATCGTGCTCTTTACCTCCGGTGGTCCCATAGCCGCCCTCCTTCATAAGACGCTTGAGCTTACGGGTGAAAATGCAATCAGACTGAGCTGGCAGATCGTGAATGCCTCGGTAACCCGCTTCATGTATAACAGTAAAAGGATAACCCTTGCGGGGTTTAATATGATTTCCCATCTGGAACTTCAGGGGGATAAATCTTTAATAACGTATCGTTAAGAACTGGTTTAAAGTTTCAGGTTTCAAGTTTACTGGTACCGTTTCTCCCAACTTCAGACTTCATACTTGAAACGTTAGACTTCAAACTTACAAAAATGCTGAAGGCTTAAAGAGGAGGTGTGATATGGATTTTACGATGCCTGAAAAGGTGAAAGTTATCACTGACATGATGGATGAGTTTGTCGATAAGGAACTGATCCCTCTCGAACCGGAATTTTTGAACAACAGTTTCAGGGACATGCTCCCTGTCCTCGTGGAAAAAAGGAGGATGGTGAAGCAGATGGAACTCTGGGCGCCGAATCATCCCAAGGAATACGGCGGTATGGGGCTCGATCTGGTTGAGCATGCCTACGTTTCGGAATCCCTGGGGAGGTCTCCCCTTGGCCACTACGTTTTCGGATGCCAGGCCCCCGATGCCGGTAATATCGAGATACTCTACAAGTACGCGACGGATGAGCAGAAGGTGCGGTGGCTTCGGCCGCTCGTGGAAGGCGAAATAAGGAGCTGCTTTTCCATGACGGAAATCGATATGCCCGGTTCCAACCCGGTCCTGATGGATACGACCGCCGTCAAGGATGGTGACGATTACGTCATCAATGGTCAAAAGTGGTATACCTCATCGTCGGACGGGGCGGCATTTGCCATCGTAATGGCCACGACGAATCCTGAAAACCCGCCCTATCTCCAGACGAGTATGATTATCGTTCCGACGGACACTCCCGGATTCAATCAGGTGAGGAATATCCCCGTTATGGGTGAGCCCGGAACCGATTACACCGGTCACGGAGAAATAGCCTATCAAAACTGCCGCGTACCGCAGGCAAATCTTCTGGGTCCCGAGGGGCATGCCTTTGTCATTGCCCAGGAGAGGCTGGGGCCGGGGAGAATTCACCACTGTATGAGATGGCTGGGTATCTGCAGCAGGGTCTTTGATCTTATGTGCAAACGTGCGTCGGACAGGATTATGACGGCCGATGGCAAAACCCTTTCAACAAAGCAGATAATCCAGGCCTGGATTGCCGAGTGTGCGGCTGACATTCAGGCGGCACGACTGCTCACACTCCATTCCGCGTGGAAGATAGAAAAATTCGGCGTGAAGGAGGCCAGGGAGGACATTTCCCTCATTAAATTCTTCGTGGCGAATGTGATGCAGAACGTCATAGACAAAGCGCTCCAGGTTCACGGCGGTCTGGGAATGACCGATGACATTATTATTCCCTTTTACTACCGGCATGAGCGTGCCGCCAGGATCTATGACGGGGCCGACGAGGTGCACAAGGTATCTGTTGCTAGGAGGATTCTGAGGAGTTATGAGGGGCGTGAAGTACGATAAGACTGAAGAGGGAGCGATGAAGTGAGATTTGCAACCTTCAAAAAACTGGTCAGCCTTTCCAAGGAGGATATCTGCAGGGAACTCTTTCTGGAAAACAGGGAAAAAATAAAGGTAAAAAAAGAGGGTGTGGCCGTCAAAAATCTCGTTAAGATATTCGATGCGGCCCTCGCGATCAGCAACAGGAAGGGATTTACGGCCATGAGCCTTCGTGAGTTGAGTGCCGAGGCGGGCCTCAGCATGGGGGCCCTCTATACCTATTTTTCCAGTAAAGACGAACTCCTGGATATGATGCAGACCCAGGGGCGGACCGTCATTATGAAGGTGCTTACCGATCAGATTGAAGGAATCGAGGATCAGCGTCTGAAACTGAGAAGGGCGATTGAGACCCATCTCTATCTCAGCGAGGTCATGCAGCACTGGTTTTACTTTGCCTATATGGAGACCAAGAACCTCAAAAAAGATGAGCAGAAGAAGGCCATCGAGGCGGAGCTTTTTACGGAAAAGGTCTTTTCCGATGTCATTGATAAGGGTATTTCAGCGGGTCTTTTTGCACCCGTTGACAGGGAACTCACGGCGGCCGTCATAAAGGCCATGCTGCAGGACTGGTATCTTAAAAGGTGGAAGTACAGGGGAAGAAAGGTGACTGTGGAGAACTATGGGCAGTACCTCATGGATTTTGTTGAATCCTATCTTCTTCCTGCTGAAGACAGGGCAACATGATGCAGCCCGCCCCGATAATATCGGGGAAGGATCAAGGCGCCCATAAATGGGCACGCTACGTATCGGAGGAAACACGCTCCTGAAAATAACGCGGAGGAGAATGATGGATGTAACTGACAGGCCCGTAAAGGTGCGGGAAGGTGAAGAACTTGATGTAAAAAAAGTCGGGGAGTTTTTGAAGGACAGCATTTCTGGGTTAGAGGGAGACCTGATCATCGAACAGTTCCCGAGCGGATTTTCCAACCTGACCTATATGATTAAAGTGGGGGAAAAAGAGCTTGTGCTCAGGAGGCCCCCCTTCGGCAGAAAGGCGAAAACGGCCCATGACATGGGGCGTGAATACAGAATTTTGAGTGCCTTGAATCCCGTTTTTCCCTATTGTCCGAAGCCCCTTGTCTACACGGAAGATGAATCAGTACTGGGGTGTCCCTTTTATGTAATGGAGCGTATACGGGGGATAATAGTGAGAAGGGACCTTCCAAAGGGGCTTGAGTTCAGTCCGGAAGAGGCAGGGAAGCTCTGTGAGAACCTCCTGGATGTGCAGTGTGAACTCCACTCCGTGGACTATAAGAAAATCGGCCTCGAGGATTTTGGAAAACCCCAGGGGTATGTTAAAAGACAGGTTGAAGGCTGGAGCAGTCGCTATATACAGGCCCGTACGCCAGACGCCCCCGATTATGAGAAGGTTATGGAGTGGCTTCATGAGAAGATGCCGGGAGAGATCGACAAGGTTTCTATCATTCACAACGATTACAAGCTCGATAATGTAGTGCTTTCTCCGGAAAACCCGATGAAGTTGGTGGGGATTCTGGACTGGGAGATGGCAACCCTGGGCGATCCCC
The DNA here is from genome assembly GCA_964430915.1 of uncultured Syntrophaceae bacterium. Classification (GTDB taxonomy): domain Bacteria; phylum Desulfobacterota; class Syntrophia; order Syntrophales; family UBA2210; genus JAFGBH01. The sequence goes on along the minus strand of CAYSHT010000034.1, from coordinate 10,117 downwards.
TCATGGATCTGGGATCCTCAATTGCCTACTGGGTTGAGGAGAATGATCCTCCGAACCTCCTTGCAATCCGTATGATGCCCACAAACATGCCGGGGGCACTCACGAGGAAGGAGCTCGTTGACCGCTATGCCGAAAAGTCGGGTATTTCCATCGACAACTTCGATTTCTATTTATGCTTTGGACTCTTCAGACTTGCCGTCATTGCTCAGCAGATCTACTACCGCTTCTATCACGGTCAGACGAAGGACAAACGGTTCCAGATGCTTATCTTTGCGGTTCAGATACTCGAAGAGACGGCACTAAAGCTGATGGAGGAATCGAATCTATAAGCATAAGAGAAAGATAATTACGAAAACCGGGAGATAAAAGGAGGTAACCTGTATGTATGAATTGAAGTTTGATCCCGCTATTTGCGAGAAATGCAAGTCCTGCGACTGCATCATGAAGTGTCAGTATATCGACATGGATCTCGAGAAGGCGAAAGAAGAACACGGGAAGCTGGTTCGGGGGGAAGATTCGGAGATTCTGACACAATGTGTCACCTGCTATGCCTGCGAAGAGTATTGTCCCTACCACAATCACCCCTTCTACCTGATCGTCGAACGTCAGGAAGAAAAAGGTATACATCCTGTCCCCAAGCCGATAGAAAAATCACAGGTCATCATGATGGCGCCCAGGGGAAGGATAGAGGAGGAAGCGGCAACGGAACCGGTCATCAATCTCTGCTTTTTCCCAATGCTGAAGGGGTCCATCAGCGGAAAGCTCTATGAGGGCACGTCACTTATCCTTGGAAGTGACATCTTCTGCAATCTCATGTTTCTCCACTTCGCGCGGAACTCGGTTATAAAGGAGAGGCTCCCCGCGATGATGGATAATATCATGAAGTATCACCTGAACCCGGGAGGCGCGAAGGAATTCATCTGCTACCATGATGAGTGCTACGGGACCTATACATCGTGGGCACCCGCCTTCGGAATGGAGGTACCTTTCAAACCGATCCACCTTTTCGATTTTCTCTACAATCGACTGAAGGAACTGAAATCGGACATCAAACCGCTCAATATCAAGGTTGCCTATCAGCGGCCCTGTTCGAGTCGTCTCTGCCCGGAGATGGATCATTTTGTCGATGATATCTTTGGGCTTATCGGTGTGGAGCGTCCCGAGAGAGAATACGATCGTGAAAATGCGCTCTGCTGCGGAGGCGTACTCGAAGCGCAGCAGCGTTTCGATCTGACCGAAGAGAATCAGACGAAAAATATCGAAGACATGGTGGCTACGGGTGCAACGCACTGTGTCTTCAACTGTCCCTTCTGTTTCTTTACCCTGATGGGAAAGGTGAGCGAAAAGGGAATGACGCCGATATTAATGTCCGATCTGTGCCGGATGGCACTGGGCGAGTAGGGGGTGTGCTATGGATACAATATATGAAAAGATAGCGGATATTGTCGGGACCAACTATGTCTCAAATGCGGCGGAGGAACTCTATCTCTATTCCCGCGATCAGGGTGTGCAACAGGCGCGTCTCCCCGATTACGTGGTGATGCCCAACTCGACGGAAGAGGTGCAGAAGATCGTTGCCCTTGCCAATGAGGAAAAAATACCTATTGTGCCGATGGGGGGTGCTCTCGTGCTTTCGGGACTTACGATACCGCAAAAAGGCGGCATTGTTCTCGATATGAAGCGTATGAACCACATCCTCGAAGTCAACGAGAAGAGTCACTACGCGGTTGTGGAGGCGGGAACCGCCCAGGGGATGCTGCAGGCCTATCTGAAAAAACATCATCCGAAACTCAAGCATTCCGTACCTGATGCACCCCCGGTGGCGACGATAGCGGGGAATATCGCGATTCACGGTTCGGGCCATCTTTCCCAGAGCGAGGGGGGATTTCACACCGAAATGGTCACCGGCCTGGAGGTGGTCCTTGCCACGGGCGAAGTGGTAAAACTCGGTTCCTGCTCGACGGTGCCGAAGTGGTTTTCACGGGCACCTATTCCCGATCTGGCAGGTCTCTTTATGGGGTGGAACGGGACGACGGGAGTGATCACAAAGGTCGGGCTCAAGCTCTTCCCGAGTCCGAAGCTGAAGGATGTCATAATGTTCATGACGGAGGATGTGGATTCCATCCCCGATATCCTCTTCAAGATAATCGATACGGAGATGGCCGAGGATATCGCCTTTTTCGTGTCTCCCAAACCAGCGTATTTTGACGGATTCCAGCTCATCATGATTTCCGTGGTCGCCAATTCTGAGAAGGAGATGAAGCTGCGGCTGGAACTTATCCACGAATCCGTCAGAGAGTATATGGATAGCAAAGAGGCGGGATTCCTGCCCCTTCCACCCTATATGAAGGTGAAGCTGCTCGATGCCCCCCAGAAAAACTTAAGCGAGTTTGCCGACATCATGAAGGGAGGGGGATTTGAATATGTGGGCGCCATCATGCCCGTCGAGTCCATTCCCGAAGCCTATCGGGCTGGGCTTGAGATCACCTCGAAATATGGCATCACCTATTCCATGGGAGCGAGGGTAGTGGGAAGGGGAAGCTGCGTGATGTTTTACTACGCCTATCCCTTCAATCGTGCCGACAGTGAAAATATGAAAACCGTTGCGAAGGCGCTGGAAGAGTCAAACGAGAAGGCGCTTGAGATAGGGGGGATTCCCTGGAAGACGGAGATCTCGGGACAGCAGCTCATCCTTAATAGGATGGAGCCGGAAACCTACAAGATGATGACGGAGATACGGAAGCTTCTTGATCCCAATGGAATAATGAATCCCGGAAACTGGGAGGTGCAGTCATGAAAAAAGAATATGCCGATATAATCCACAGATGCTTTCGGTGCGGATGGTGCAAACTTCCCACGAATTACCAGGATTTCAACTGCCCTGCCTATCTGAAATACCGCTTCGAGACCTTCTCGTCCGGCGGCAGGATGTGGCTTTTACGGGCGTGGTTAAACGGTGATATCCAGACGAGCGAGCGTCTCCAGCAGATTTTCTTTTCCTGCGTGACCTGTAAAAACTGTGTCGAGGCCTGTGCCCTTCCTAATATCAAAGACAAACTGGTTGATATTTTTATCGCCGCCCGAGAGGACCTGGTCGAACAGGGCACCGTTCCTCCTCCCGTGAGGGACTACCTGAAGGCGATGAGTATAAGCGGAAACCCCTATAAAAAACCGCAGGCGGAACGGGGAGCATGGGCCGAAGGGCTCAACATTCCAAGATACACCGACGAGGAGTATTTATTCTACGTGGGGGATGTCGGTTCCTACGACGAGGTGGGCATGAAGATGGCCCGTTCTGTCGCGACACTTCTTTCCGATACGGGAGTCTCTTTCGGGATTCTCGGGGAAGATGAAACGAGCGATGGAAATGACGTCAAGACCCTCGGTGAGGCAGGCCTTTATGAGCATCTCGCAAAGCAGAACATCGATATCCTGAAAGAGCGCGGAGTGAAAAAAATTATCACTCTCTCGCCCCACGGCTATAACGCCATCAAGAATGAGTATCCGAACGCTGGAGGTACTTTTGAGGTCTATCACTACACCCAGGTGCTCGGGCTCATGATGAACGATACAATGCCCAAGGGAACGCTCAATAAAAAGGTGACCTTCCATGATCCCTGTTATCTGGGGCGTTGGAACGATGAGTACTGGGCACCCCGGTTTGCCCTCGGTTCCATTCCGGGAATTGAACTTGCGGAGATGGACAGAAATATGAAAAACGCGCTCTGCTGCGGAGGCGGAGGCGGTAATTTCTTTACCGATATCCTCGGCACCGGCGAGGACAGTGCCGCCCAGGTGCGTGTGAAAGAAGCCGTTGAAACGGGGGCAGAGATTCTCGCCGTTGCGTGCCCTATCTGCTACAAGATGCTCGACGATGCCATCAAGGCGGAAAACCTTGAGGAGAAGATACGGGTCATGGACGTTGCCGAAATAGTGAATGAATCGAGAAAGTAGGAAGGAAAAGGGCAGGTAAAACGAGGGGAGGATTGAATGAACGTAGAGGATGTAAAAAAGGTAGTTATTCTCGGTGCCGGCACCATGGGACAGCAGATAGGATTCCAGTGCGCGCTTCACGGCTATGACGTGATGCTTTACGACAGTGACGAGAGCGTCTTCGAGAAGGCCCTCACACGGATAAAAAAGATTGCCTCGGGAATGGTGAAGAGGGGGAAGATAACGGGGGAAGAGGCAGAAGGCGCCTTTTCCAGGATAACGACCACCTCCGATCCGGACGAGGCGGCCAGAGAGGCTGATTTTGTGAGCGAATCGGTACCGGAGGACCCCCGGTTGAAAGGGCAGGTCTTTGCCCAGTTCAACGAAATTTGCCCTCCGCGCACGATCTTTACGACAAATACCTCGACACTGGTGCCGTCCATGTTTGCCGAAGAGACGGGCCGCCCCGAAAAATTTGCCGCCTTTCACTTTCACGATATCAGAACCAATAATGTCGTCGATATCATGCCCCATCCGGGAACATCGCCGGAGACGGCAAAGCTGATCGAAGACTTTGCGAAGAGTATCGGTCAGGTCGCCATCGTCCTTCACAAGGAGCAGAACGGCTATGTATTCAACACCATGCTTTCGAGCTGGTTTTCCGCCGCCCTGACCCTGGCGGCGAATGACGTTACTTCCGTCGAGAATATCGACCGCTCCTGGATGGGCATCATGAACATGTCTATCGGTCCCTTCGGCATCATGGACCAGATAGGCCTCAGTACTGTATGGATTATCACCGAGTACTGGGCAAACGAAACAGATGACCCTCAGGGAAGGGTAAACGCCGGTTTCGTCAAAGAGTACGTTGATAAGGGACTTCTCGGAGCAAAGGCAGGAAAAGGCTTTTACGAATACCCCGATGCCGCCTACCGGCGTCCCAGTTTTTTAAAGGCACAGTAATAGAGCATCGTTTGTGAAATACAAGTTAAGGTTTTTGATGTGATGGAATCATACAGTCAGAATCGATTGAAGAAGTATTTCTCTCCCCGCCACATCGCCGTTGTGGGTGCAACGGCGAATAACCAGTGGTTCGGGAACCTCCTGGCAAACGCCTTTGAGACGGGATTCGACGGGCGGTTTTATCCGGTCAATCCCAGGGCCGATGAAATACACGGGTTATCAACGTACAAAAGTGTTTCCGATCTGCCCGATGATACCGTCGATCTTGCGATAGTCATCGTCAAGAGTTCCATCGTGATTAATACTATCCGTGAGCTCGTGGAGAAGGGAATCAAAAATGTCCTTCTTGTCTCATCGGGTTTTGCCGAGACGGGGGAAGAGGGGAAAGGCATGCAGGATACCCTCAGGCGGTACTGCGAGGATAATGGCGTCGTCCTTATGGGTCCCAACTGTCTGGGGTTTATGAATGCGCCCGAAAAGGTGAGCGTATTCAGCGGCAGGGCCGTGGAAGGAACCTTGAATCCCGGCGGTGTCGCTGTCGTAGGGCAAAGTGGTGCAACCTCCGAGGTGATCACCACCAAGATACTGAAAAAGTCTCTCGGCATTTCCCTCTATATAACGACGGGCAATGAAGCAATAGTTACGGCGGAAGACTGCCTCGAATACCTCGTCCATGATGAAAATACATCGGTAATCACCGGCTTTATAGAGGAGTTCAGAAACATAGAAAAGTTGAAGCTCGTGGCCCGTGAAGCTGCGCGAAGGAAAATCCCCATCATAATTCTTAAGATCGGGAGCTCCGACAAGGGGAGAAAGGCGGCCGTTTCGCATACCGGCGCCCTTGCCGGAAATGATGCGGTCCTGGATGGCTTCTTCAAACAGCTCGGGATTATTCGGGTCGAGACGATAGAAGAGTTGGCCGAGACGGCTGCAGTATTCTCAAGGTGCAGGCTTCCCGAGGGGAAAGGCCTCGGGATATGCACCTTTTCGGGGGGGATGTGCGGACTTTATGCCGATCTCTGCGAGAAATATGGTATCGAGCTGCCCCAGCTTGACGAGAGAACGTTAGCAACCCTGAAGGCCCTTCTTCCCGATTTTGCCCAGCCCGACAATCCCCTTGATGTAACGGGATCGGGATTTTTGCATGGCATGAACGAGATTGTGCGGGCCCTGGTGGACGATGAAAATCTCGATGCGATTGTCACCGTCTGTATCCCCCCGCAGGGCGAGGAAGATTTTTTCTCTCCCATAATCAATGAGTCTTTTTTGCCCCTTCTGGCGACAACGACTAAGCCGATTGTGCCCATTACCTTCAGAGAGATGAGCGATTACGCGAGAGAAGATTTTAAAGATAAAGGCTTTTATTATATAGAGAATCCCGACCTGGGCCTGAAGGCCCTCGCGCACCTGATAGATTATGCGGAATTTCTGAGAAGATTAAACGGATAGATGGAAGTACGAATCTGATCCGATACCGGTCATTGCAGGAGGTGGGTTGTGGGGAAATATAAGATAGAAGTTGTCTCTGAAAGTTGCACCGGCTGCATGCTCTGCCAGCTTGCCTGTTCGGAACTCTATACGGGAACGTTCAGTCTCGAAAAGGCGAGAATCAAGGTTCTGATCTCGGATAAAGAATGTGCCATTTCCTTCAGCGATGAATGCAATAATTGCGGAGTATGTGCCGATTACTGCCTCTATGGCGCTTTGATAAAGATGCCCGGGGAGGTGGAAAAATGAGCAGCGGATTTGCCGGCACGATACTGCGAGTTGATTTGACAAACTCCCGTATTGAAAGATTGCCCCTCGATATGTCTCTCGCGGAAAAGTTTGGGGGCGGCCTCGGTCTCTCTTTCAGGCTCGCCTATGAGAGAATAAAACCGGGGACGGATGCCCTCTCTCCCGAAAATCCCGTCGTTTTTGGTGCCGGTCCGCTTGTGGGTACGAGTCTCCCAGCAACCTCGCGGATCTATGCCGTTACCAAACTTCCCGCCGGCGGTGCAATCGGATGGTGCGGCGGAGGCGGCATGTCCTTCGGGTGCCTCTTCAAACACGCCGGACTTGATCATCTCATAATCGAAGGGCGCGCGGAACACCCCGTCTTTCTGAAGATCGTTGACGATGCCGTCGAGATATGTGACGCCCGGTCACTGTGGGGAAAGGGAATCGACGATACCAGCGAGGAACTCTGGAAGAAATTCGGTCGGCCCGCCGGTATCGTTGCAATCGGGCCATCCGGTGAAAATAGGTGTTCCTTTGCGATGGCCTTCGTGGACCGTTTTTCCACCCTGGGAAGAGGTGGATTCGGTGCCGTGATGGGATCGAAAAATCTGAAGGCGGTTTTTGTACAAGGCACGAAGGGGATAACCGTTGCGGACAGAAAACACTACAGGACTGTAAGCAAAAAACTGTTTTCTACGATCCGCGAGTATCCCTATTTGAAAGAGTGGCAAGACCTCGGGCTCATAAAATCACTTCCTGCCATACCTCACGAGACTTACCGGGATATCAGAAAGCGTCGAATTGCCTGCGCTTCCTGCCCCATCGGCGATAAGGATATAATCGAGATTTCAGATGGCGAGCTTGCGGGATTTACCACCTGTACGAGTTCGGCCGTGAATCTGCTCACGCCGCTCATGTATGGTTTTCAGGACTATCGTGAGGCAATAAAGCTGACGGCGACGCTCGATGATCTCGGAATGGACATGTTCGAATTTTTCGGTGTCATAGAATACCTCGGAAACCTCGTGGAAAGTGGAATTCTCCCGAAAGATGCAATCGATGTACCGGTCGAAATAACGTCACTTGGGTCCATGGAGGCCTGGGCCCGGATTATCGCACTACGTAAGGGATTGGGTAACATTCTGGCCGGAGGGCTCCCGGCAATGCTGGAGGAATTCGGTGCCGAGTCCGAGCAGTATGCCCCTCCAATGGTACGCGGAATGCTTCCCTATGTCAGCCCGAAAGGGCCGCTTCCCTGGAACCTTTTCGGCACCATGGAACTCGGTCAGCTTTTAGACCCGAGGGGTCCTCATGTGGGAGCCGGGGGATCGCCCACCTATTTTGCCAGGAGGCCGCTCGAGGTATTCCCCCGCCATTTGATTCGCATGGGTGTTCCCGAGGAGGCAATAGCGCGAATTCTCCCTAAGCAGGATAATGGAGAAAAGGGAGAAGCCCTGAAAGTGGGGAGGCTTCTCAGATATTCCCACGCATGGTTCACCATTCTGGGTTCTCTGGGGGTATGCGCCAGGGCTCAGGTAAACAGGTTTTACAATGCCGAGCTCTGCGCCGAGCTTTACCAGGCTGTCACGGGGATAGAAACAAGTCTTGATGACCTGCGGAGACGGGCGGATCGAGCCTGGACACTTCTCAAAATGGCCAATATCCGTGAAGGGTTTTCAAAAGAAAATGATACCCCGCCCGACAAGTGGTTTCAGGAACCGGGCTTCCATAATTATATCACCGAGGAGCCCGTCGGTCCCGGAGAGATCTTGGCGATGATAGAGGATTACTACGATGAACAGGGGTGGGATTCCAATACCGGCATCCCGGGCAGTGAAAGACTGAAAGCCCTTGATCTTGCCGATCTGGCATAACGAAGCACATCTGATTTTTATATGAGGAATCTATGGGTTCTAAAAAAGTTGCAGCATTTTTTGATTTCGACAAGACGCTTGTCGAAGTGGAAAGCGGCAGGATGGCTTTCATGTGGATGTGGAATCAGCGTATGATACTGCCCGGCTATATGCTGAAGGTACTGGCCGCCAGAATTCTCAATAAACTGAATGTACTCTCTGAAGAGCGGCTGATCGAGATCATGCTGACCTTTTACAGAGGCAGAAAGTTGGAGACTTTTCGTCAGGGTTCGGAACAGTTTTATCAGGAATATTTGAAACCCCACCTGGCACCGGTAATCATCCAACGGGTTAATTTTCACAGGAAAGAGGGACATTTCCTGGTTCTTGTGTCGGCATCGATCAGGTATTTGCTGGAGCCGGTGGTAGCCGATCTCGGATTTGACCTTCTTTTATGTACCGATCTTGAGGAAGGGGAAAGCGGTGTTCTGACGGGCAGGCCGAAGGGTCCCGTCTGCATTGAGGAAAATAAAAGAACCATTACCCTGAAGATCGCCGGTGAGTATGGTCTTGATCTCGAAAATTCCTATGCCTATGGTGACAGTAAATCTGACCTTCCACTTCTCGATCTCGTCGGTCATCCCCACGTGGTTGAGCCCTCAAATGCTCTTGCGAAGGTTGCCGCAACGAGAGGCTGGCCCGTCTTGACGCATAGATAAAAATATTAATCTGATAAAAGAGGAGGTTCGTTATGGAAAAATCTGTACTGTTTGGAGTGAAAGACGGGATTGCGCTCATTACCCTGAACCGTCCTGATCGGCATAATGCTATCTGTCAGGACCTGCTCATAAATCTTTATAATTATATTGACGAGGTGACCGGGAACGATGAAATCAAGGCTGCAGTCATTACTGGAAAGGGTAAGTCATTCTGTTCCGGCATCGATCTCAGTGTCATCGGTACGGATAATCTCCTTGATCCCCGGGGCGACGGAAAAGATCTGCCGGACATACTCAGGCCCTGCGAAAAACCGATCATAGGGGCAGTAAACGGCAGTGCGATAACCGGCGGGTTTGAGCTCGCGTTGAACTGTGACTTTCTCATTGCCTCGGAAAACGCGCGATTTATCGATTCCCATTCAAAAATCGGGATTCATCCGGGGTGGGGGATGACGCAACTCCTTCAGCAGGCCGTCGGCCAGAGAATGGCGAAGCAAATTTCTTTCACGTGTAAACCCATTTCTGCCCGGGATGCGCTTCGCTGCGGGCTTGTCAATGAGGTGGTAACTCCCGAAGAATTATTGCCCCGGACGATGCAGATTGCCGGAGACATCTGTGCCGTAAATCAGGACATCATGTCGGCAATGAAAGGGTTGATAGAGAAGCAAAACGAAGTTTCCTTTGATGAGGCATTTCAGGCCGAGACGGACAGTTTTCAGGAATTTCTCAAAAAAGTGGGAATATTCTAAAAAGCGATAAGGCAAATGTCAGAGATTACAGTGATCAGAAAGCCAGTCGTAAATGTCGGGACACCATACTGATTGTTCTGAAAACCGGTATGGTGTTCCCCCGTTTCTCTTTATCAGTCGTCTTTGACTGAACTGAACAGCGCTCGCTAACCCCGCCGCAAGCAGCGGGGAATATACTCGC
>CAYSHT010000033.1:0-19235 GCA_964430915.1 uncultured Syntrophaceae bacterium | reverse complement strand
GCCTTCCACATGAGATTTCATCCAGAGGAGTGAACGTCTGATATCGGGATGCTGTATGATCGGAATGGCCGGTGCATCGGGCATGGTCATCTGCATGATATGCCTGCTCTGGATTCTTTCCTTCGCATACTGGACGGCATGCTCCAGTGAGGCCGTTGCATGTCCGAGACCCTGCATTCCCACCTCCAGTCTCGCCTCGTTCATCATGTTGAACATAACCTTCATGCCGGTGCGTTCCTCGCCCAGGAGATAACCAATACATTTTCCATTCTCACCGAAGTTCAGCGTTGCCGTAGCGGATGCCTTAATTCCCATCTTGTGTTCGATACCACCAGTCACCACATCGTTTGACTCGCCAATGCTGCCGTCTTCATTCACCCTGAATTTCGGAATGATGAAAATGGAGATTCCGCCTGTTCCCGGAGGATCTCCTTCGATCCTGGCGAGAACGGGATGGATTATATTGGGATAGAGATCGCTGTCACCGCAAGAGATAAAGGATTTGGTACCCTCGATTTTGAAAGTACCGTCTGGCAATCTCTTCGCAGTCGTTCTCGTGGCCCCCACATCACTGCCCGCACCCGGCTCGGTCAGGCACATGGTGCCGCCCCATTCACCGGAGAACATCTTATACATATAGGTGTTCTTCTGCTCTTCCGTGCCATACTTCTCGATAAGTGCCGCCGCACCAAGGGTAAGTCCCGGGTACATCATGAAGGCGAAATTTGCCGCGTCGAACATCTCTGCGACGGCACTCCATACACAGAGCGGCAGATTCTGTCCTCCAAACTCAGGGTCTTTAATGGCACAGCCCCAGCCTGCCTCGTTAAATGTTTTCAGGGCAGTGTGGAAACAGGCGGGAGTCGTAACCTTCCCGTCTGCAAAAACGGCGGTTTCTTTGTCGCCGACATCGTAGGTGGGAAGTATGACATCAACGGCCATCTTCTCCGCCTCACTCAACATCATGTCAACGACTTCCGCGGAATAATCGGCATACTTTTCAACAGCAAAAAGTTTTTCGATGCCGATTTGTTCGTAAAGAACAAACTTTTGATCTCTGGTATTTACCAGTGTGTTTCCCATAACCGTACTACCTCCTGACTCATGATTTTTTTAAGCCTTCAATAAAAACTCGCAGGCCCCTCTTGACGTTTTTGCGTATCCGCTCCTCCCTCATCGATTCCCTGCCAGTAAATAGGTGAAGAGCCAGAACTCCATTAAGGAGCCCCCAGAGGGCATTTCTCATACTTATTACCTCTTTTTCTTTGATAAAAAATTCACCTCTATCAATACCGTAACGGAATATTCGTTCCGTCACGGAAATCGCCTTATTTGTCTCAAGAATGATTCGTTTGTCAGTTTCATCGGTAAAGTCCATGTTGCCGTTATGGAGCATAAAGTTCATGAGTATTCTGAACAGCTCTCTATCGTTCAGGAAAAAATCTATATATAAGGTGGAAAAATCCGATAAGACCTCGGTGGCGGTCTTTCCGTTATCAAACAGGGGGGATACCTTCTGATGAAACAGTGCGATTTCATCCATAAGTATTTGGGCACATATCTCTTCTTTGCTGCTGAAATAGAGATAAATCGCGCCCTTACTAAGATCTGCTTTCTTGGCAATATTTGCAACCGTGACGGGGGAGCATCCCCTTTTTATGAATAACTTCCTCGCGGCTTTCTGAATTGCCTTCTTTCTTTGTTCCTTTTCCTTTTCCCTTCGGTTCTTGGGTCCCAAGTCAAAATCCTCGCTATCTTATTGCTGCCAAAGTTCTTTTTAAGGAACCATAACCACCGTTCATTTAATAAACATAGGTCATAATATGACTATAAGTCACCCCGTAAGTAATGAAAAAAATGTTCGGTGTCAAGAAAAAAAGAGACCGCTTCAATACTTATTTTTATCAATGATACTAATTAACAAAAACGATTGACATCCTACCCTCCTTATGATAGGCAGAACCGATTTTGTTGCAGGGTGAGATTGATAAACAACCTGCTTTTTTCAATACCTTTTTTATTTAACGGAATGTATTCAAGATATAAAAAAGGGGTAGTTATGACGCTTCATGACATTATGGAAATACTCGATGCCGAAGTTCTCGTTGGTCATGATCATTTGAATACCGATGTAAAGACGGCCTTCAGTGCCGACCTTATGAGTGACGTTTTGGCCTTTGCGAAACCGAGGAGTCTTTTGCTTACCGGCCTTACCAATCCACAGGTTGTAAGAACAGCAAGTATTCTTGATACCGCAGCCATTATAATCGTGAGAGGCAAAACGCCGCCGGAAGAGACACTGAAGCTGGCTGAGGAACTTGATATACCGATTCTTTTAACCAGATACATCCTATTCGAAACTTCCGGTCGCCTCTATGCGAACGGGATAGTTGGTTGTATCAAGAAATTGTAAAATGGCATGGGGAATCAGTAAAAATTTACTAACGTCTTCCTATTGAGAGGCGACAACAGGACAGGAACTATTATTTGAGCCTATGGATCTTACTTTGTCACTATTGGTAGACAAACTCAACCTGAAGGTAGGTTGCTGCGAAGAGAAACTGAGCAGAAAAGTGCTGGGCGGGTACGTGGGTGATCTCTTGAGCGATGTGATTGCGAACAGCAAAGAGGGTCATGTGTGGATAACCCGCCAATCACATCAGAACATTATCGCGGTGGCTTCGCTTAAGGAGCACGCCGGCATCATTCTTGCTTTGGGAAAGGAACCGGACAGGGAGACCCTTGAAAAGGCATCATCGGAGGGTATCCCGGTAATGATGAGTGAACTTTCCGGATTTGAACTTTCCGGTAGAGTATACGATCTTATGAGCAATTATTGAGTTCCTTGTTTTCGCTCTAAAAGAGGGCCTACAGAAGCCACCTGTTTAGTTCTTGAGGAATAAGGAAATGCTAAAGGGTTATAGGTGTGACCTCCATATTCATACATGCCTGTCACCCTGCGCCGACCTGGGTATGTACCCGTCAGCAATAGTTGAAAAATCGATTGTTGAGAATATCGACATAATAGGCATCTGTGATCACAACTCATCGGAAAACGCCGAGTATGTGATAAAGGCTGCCGAGGGAAGGCCTCTTGTCGTTTTTCCTGGAATGGAGATAACTACGAGAGAAGAGACTCATGTCGTAGCGCTCTTTGAAAAAATTGATGAGTTATACGGTCTTCAGAAACTTATTTATGAATCTCTTTCCGGTATGAATCGTGAAGAGATATTTGGATGTCAAGCGATTGTGAACGAACTTGATGAGGTTGAAGGATTTAACGAGAAACTTCTCATAGGCTCTTCCGGTCTTTCACTTTATGAGACCGTTGAGGCAATCCACCGATTCAACGGCGTGGCTATTGCCGCCCACATAGACAGGGAAAGTTTCAGCGTCCTCGGGCAGCTGGGGTTTATTCCATCGGATTGCCGATTTCACGCCCTTGAGATATCCCGGACGTCAACTGAAGAAGCCCGGAGAAAGTATCCCGAATTGTCATCCTATAGCTTTTTAACGTCATCGGACTCCCATTTCATCACCGATATCGGCACAAAAACATCAACAATATACATGGAGAAACCGACTGTCTCGGAATTAAGGATGGCCCTTCAGGGCCTTGAGGGACGGCACTTAGAGGGTTAGACTTATGATGGAATTGTCTATGCACGTTCTCGATGTCGTCGAAAACTCCACCAGGGCCGGGGCAAAGCGGGTAACAATAGCTATCACCGAGGACAGAGAAAAAGACGATCTTGCGATTGTCGTTACCGACGATGGAGCGGGCATGGCGCCCGAAACCCTCAAAAAGGTGCTTGATCCCTTCTACACCTCAAAGACAGTTCGCAGGATCGGGCTGGGTCTTCCCATGTTTTCCCAGGCGGCAAAAAAGGCTGATGGAAGCTTTTCTGTCGAATCGAAAGCGGGTGAGGGAACAAAGGTTTCGGCCCATTTCAAACACGGTCACATCGACCGGCAACCCCTGGGTGATATGGCCGACACCATAATAACGCTGGTAGCGGGATATCCTGATGTGGACCTCGTTTATACTCATCGAATGGGGAGCAACACGTATATATTGGACACGAGGGAGATAAAACAAGAACTCGAAGATGTGCCCATTAATAATACACGCATTTTACAGTTTATACAGAAAGACATAAAAAGCGGACTAAAGGAGATCGGGGCTGATCATTAGCGTATCCATCTCCTAAATGGTTATAGTAAAAGTAAGGAGCAGACGAATGGATTCTGAATACAATGAACTTTTAAAAAAATTTGAACCGGAACAAATTGAGAAGCTGGACAAGATTATCGAGGAACACAAGGGCCAGGCCGGGGGACTGATCCCCGCACTGGAACAGGCCCAGGAACTACTGGGATTTCTCCCCGTTGTTGTCCAGAAACGAGTTGGGAGAGAGTTAAACATACCCTTCAGCCATGTCTATGGCGTTGTAACCTTCTATTCCTTCTTCACCATGAAGCCACGCGGCAAGCATACGGTCAGAGTTTGTCTCGGAACGGCATGCTACGTGAGGGGAGGCAGGAAAATCGCCGAAAAAGCGGAAAAAATATTCGGCATCAAAGAGGGAGAGACAACACCTGACAAGATGTTTACTTATGAAACCGTGCGTTGTCTCGGTGCCTGCGGTCTCGGTCCGGTGGTTGTCGTCGATGGCAATGTCCACGGAAGGGTAAAACCCGACAAACTCAAAGATATATTAAAGCAATATGATTGATTCGATAGGGGAATAGATATGGCGAAACTAAAGATAGAAGATCTTAAAAAGATTAAGGAAAGGGTTCAGGCCGAAAATGCCCTCAGAGAAGGTGATCGCAGGGTTAAGGTGACCGTACACATGGGAACCTGCGGTATTGCTGCGGGAGCACGGGAGGTCATGAACACCCTGATGAGTGAAATCGAGGAAGCCGGTGTTTCCGACGTAATCGTCACCACTTCAGGCTGCATGGGCCTTTGCAGCAGAGAGCCCGAAGTAACGGTGGAGATACTGGGAAAGGATCCAATTGTTTACGAATACATGAATTCAAATAAGATGAGGCAGGTTTTCAAACGCCACATTATGGAAAACGAGGTTCAGACACCCTTTGTCCTGGCAAAGGGAAAAGAGGAACAGGAATAAATGCTATCACGCATAATGAATAGATACTAAGGAGGTTTATATCCGATGAAGGTTTTTCGGTCTCATATACTGATCTGTGGTGGTACCGCATGTCGCGCTTCAGGGAGCCTAAAGGTAAAACAGGCCCTTGCGACAGAGATAAACAAGCAGGGGCTCGCCGATGAAATAAGGATTGTGGAAACGGGATGTAACGGTTTCTGCGCCATGGGTCCTATCATGGTCGTCTATCCCGATGGAATCATCTACATGATGGTCCAACCCGAAGACGTCCCCGAACTGGTTGAAGAACATCTTCTCAAGGGAAGACCCGTGGAGCGTCTCGTCTATAAGGAGCCCACCACGGAAGAATCAATCATGGAGATGCAGGACATTCCCTTTTTTGCACATCAGAAATACCGCGTTCTCAGAAACAAGGGACTTATCGATCCCGAGATAATTGATGAATATATCGCCAGGGACGGTTATGCAGGTATGGCAAAAGCCCTGACCGAGATGGCACCTGAAGATATCGTTCAGGAAGTTCTCGATTCCGGTCTCCGCGGAAGAGGAGGCGCAGGTTTCCCCACCGGTCTTAAATGGAAATTTGCCGCTCAGTCCAAGGGAGATGTCAAATACGTCCTCTGTAACGCCGACGAGGGTGACCCCGGCGCATTCATGGACAGAAGCGTTCTCGAAGCCGACCCACACGCCGTTTTAGAGGGAATGATAATTGCCGCCAAGGCCATCAACGCCCACAAAGGGTATATATACTGCAGGGCCGAATACCCCCTGGCACTTCGGAGACTGGATATAGCAATCACCCAGGCTAAAGAATACGGAATTCTGGGGGAAAACATCCTTGATACGGGCTTTGACTTCGACCTCGAGGTCTATCAGGGCGCCGGAGCCTTTGTATGCGGTGAAGAAACGGCGCTCATGACCTCTATCGAAGGAAACAGAGGAATGCCAAGACCGAGGCCTCCCTTCCCCGCCGTTGCAGGCCTCTGGCAGAAACCGAGCGTACTGAATAACGTAGAAACGCTTGCCAACATTGGTCAGCTTATCCTCAAAGGAAGCACATGGTTCTCCGACGTCGGTAACGAGGGCAGTAAGGGAACAAAGGTCTTCGCCCTCACCGGAGACGTCAATAATGTTGGTCTTGTCGAAGTGCCCATGGGAACATCTCTGGGAACCATTGTCTATGATATCGGCGGTGGCATACCGAATGGTAAAAAATTCAAGGCCGCTCAGCTCGGCGGTCCTTCGGGCGGCATGATCCCTATTCAGCACCTCAATTCGCCCATCGATTATGAGCATGTGGCAGAACTTGGCGCCATTATGGGATCGGGCGGTCTTATCGTCATGAACGAGGATATGTGTCCCGTTGATATGGCCCGATTCTTCATGGATTTCTGTCAGGACGAATCCTGCGGAAAATGCGCCCCTGGCCGGGAAGGCACAAAGAGGATGCTGGAAATACTGACCAACATCTGCGAGGGACGCGGCAAAGAGGGCGACATAGAGCTTCTCGAAGAAATGGCTTTAGTCATCAAAGACTCGGCGCTCTGTGGTCTCGGCCAGACGGCACCTAATCCCGTTCTCAGTACCATCCGCTATTTCAGGGACGAGTACGAGGCACATATAAGGGACAAACACTGCTCAGCCGGCGTCTGTTCGGCACTTTTCAAATCGCCCTGCCAGAACGCCTGTCCCATCAGTATGGATGTTCCCTCCTATCTTGCACTGGTACGAGCCAAGAGATACGACGATGCTTATAAGGTTCTCCTGAGAACCAACCCCTTCCCCGCCATATGCGGAAGGGTATGCGATCACCAGTGCCAGTCCAAGTGCAGGAGAGGCGACCTTGATGAAGCACTGGCAATCAAATTCGTAAAACGGTTTATTACCGATAACGCTGCGAAGCCGGCGGTTGAAGCCATTCCGGTAACGAGAAACGAGAGTATCGCCGTAATCGGCGCGGGACCTGCGGGCTTAACTGCCGCAAAGGATCTTGCCCTTCGCGGATACAAAGTCACGGTCTTTGAAGAACTTCCCGAACCGGGCGGCATGACCCGCTACGGTATTCCCTCATACCGGCTACCCCGTACTACCCTGGCGGGAGAAATCGATGATATTCGCGCCCTGGGCGTGGAAATCATCTGCAATACCCGTGTGGGACGAGACATTTCCTTCGAGAAGGTGACCGAGGATTACGATTACATTTATCTCGCACCGGGTGCCCACAAAAGCCAGAGAATGAGGGTTGAAGGCGAAGAGCTTGAAGGGGTATACGGCGGTGTAGAATTCCTCCGCGATTTCAATATCAATGAGGCCATCTGGATGGCCGGCGGAAAGGCTCTGGGAAGCAGGGTGGCAGTCATCGGAGGCGGCAATTCTGCAATCGATGCGGCACGGGTGGCAACGAGACTCGGGGCCGATGTCACGATCCTGTACCGTCGTACCAGGGAAGACATGCCCGCCGCCAAAGAAGAAATAGTGGCCGCAGAGCATGAAGGAATAAAGATAGAATATTTCATTGCACCCCAGAAGATTACCGAAACCGACGGAAAGGTGACGGGAATTACCTGCCAGAGAATGAAACCGGGAGATTTCGACAGGAGCGGCAGGAGAAGACCCGTTCCCGTTGAAGGTTCCGAGTTTACCCTAAGCGTTGACGCGGTGATCGCCGCAATAGGCCAAGCACCCGACGTTTCCTTCGTACCAGAAAAGAGTGGCATCTCGATCAATAAATGGGACTACTTTGATCTTTCGGAAGACGCGAAATCACATACCACAAATGAAAAATTCTTTGCCGGTGGCGACGCCGTTACCGGTCCGTGGACTGTGGTGGGAGCCATTGCCGCTGGTCATGAAGGGGCGGAAGAAATCGATAAAGCCATTCGTGAGAAAAATGGCGAGCCTCCCTGGGAAACTCCCGAAGAAGAGAAAATTGATATCCCCTTCGAGCTTGACGAAGATACGGAAGAGCAGCCACAGGCCGCAATGCCCGAGCTCGATGCGGCAGGAAGAAAGGCTAACTTCGATGAGGTTGAACTCGGCTATGATATTGAAACGGCCATCAAGGAGGCAAGCAGATGCCTCAGGTGCGATGCAGAAGTATAGCGAAGACAATCTACCTGTATTACATTAACTCAAGAGCCCCCGGAAAAACCGGGGGCTCTTTTATTAAACCATGATCTCTTAACTCCTTGTAAAATTCACCACCCTATCGTTGAATCTCACCAGTTAAAGGCCCGACACAATCACGTCCGGCTCAGTGCTTCCTATCTAAGTCATTAATATATAATAAAAAAAGGTGACCTACGGGCAACTGGCATATTAATTGCTTACGGTACTATATAATGAAGGGCTAAAATTATGAGGTGGCACATGAGAAAATCACACAATAAAAAAGGTTTTACTCTGGTAGAGCTCATGGTCGTGATTGCCGTCATAGGCGTCCTCGCGGCAATTGCCGTACCGCAGTTCAATACATATAGAATGAGCAGTTATAAATCGGCATGCATATCGGATGGTAAAAATGCATACAATGCAGCGATGAACTGGTTCGCCGGTAATAGATGCGATCATTGACTGCCCACAATCGCCGGCCTGGAGGCATACGGCTTTAGATCATCACCCGATGTTACGACAATAATTACAAATCGTACCCTCGATAATCTCGAAATACAGTCCACGCACGATATTGGAGGACAGATAGCAACGTATTACGTTGACGGGTCATATACTCTTCAGTTATAGAGATCATCATACCATAATCAAATATCTCTATGAACGTGGCACATACTACTAGACAAATAAAATTAACAATTATTTCTTTTGTCGTTGTCGCAATGCTTTTTGCATGCGCCAGGCACGTCCCACATCCCTCTCCGACATCCGGAACCATAAAACTGCAACGAATGGCCTTCACTATTCAGGCAGGTGCCTTCTCAAAAGTCGAAAATGCCGCAAAACTCACTGCATATCTGAACAACTACGACCTTAACGCCTACTATTTTGTTTATAAAAAGGGGCTCTATAAGGTCCGTTTCGGCGACTTTTCCACAAAAGAAGGTGCGCTAAGGAAGGCGGAGCACCTTCTTGCCTCAGGAATCATACAGGATTACTACATCGTGCGTCCCGAAGAGTATACCGCCTCAAAAGAGAGACTATACGGCGAGACCTATCTCAGAGACGAACTGGCAAAAACGGCCAGGAGTTTTATCGGCGTTCCATACCAGTGGGGTGGTGCCTCTCCTCAAAGAGGATTCGATTGTAGTGGACTTACCATGGCCGTTTACAGACTGAACGGGTTCAGCCTTCCGAGGACTTCCGGGGCACAGTATGCGACAGGCTTATCCGTAAAGAAAGAAGGACTTGCGAAAGGTGACCTTGTTTTCTTTGCTATTTCAGGCAAAGGAGCGGTGTCTCATGTCGGTATCTACGTGGGAGAAAACAAATTTATCCATGCACCGGGGAGCGGGAAGAGAGTACGAAGGGATACACTCTCCAATGGCTACTACAAAAAAAGATACAGAGGAGCACGGACCTACCTCTGATTTTTCCATTGACAACACTGTTTTTTTGCCTTAACATCCTTCATCATCAAAGAGGAAACATATTTGTTATGTTAAAGAGAAACCTTATAAGCATTATCATAATTATCGGCACCATAATTATAGGGGGCGCCATATGCGTAACCTGATAATGGTTTAGGCTTCTCGAAGAGAAGATCAACACAATCCGTTATCGGGTGCTCCGATAACGGATTTTTTATTTTCAAGGGGGCTGTATCATCATGGAGAGCTGGGACGTCGTAATCTATGACACCACATTGAGAGATGGCACACAGGGCGAACAGATAGGCTTTTCTGCAGAGGACAAGCTTCGCATCGCGAAGCGCTTGGACGAGGCGGGCTTTCATTACATAGAGGGCGGGTGGCCGGGGTCGAATCCGAGAGATATACGCTTCTTTAAACTGGCAAAGGAGCTGGAGTTTAAAACCGCCTGCCTCACGGCATTCGGGAGTACGAGAAAGCCGGAGTACAAACCGGATGAATGCCCTCATATCATGGCGCTACTTGACGCAGATACCAAAGCGGTAACCATTGTCGGCAAAAGCTGGGATCTCCATGTCGCCGATATTCTCGAAATATCGGAGGATGAAAATCTATCGATCATTAGTGATTCCATTAAGTATCTGAAATCGAAGGGGAAGAAAGTCTTCTTTGACGCAGAGCACTTCTTCGACGGATACAAGAATAATCCCGTCTACGCCCTCAAGACGGCGGAGGCAGCACTTGCCGCCGGGGCAGATATGATTGTTCTTTGCGATACCAACGGGGGTTCCCTCCCCTGGGAAGTAACTCAGATAATAGAGGAGATTTCCCCTTCTATACCTCTTGTTCTCATGGGCATACACGCACATGACGACTGCGGCGTGGCCGTGGCGAATTCTCTTATGGCTCTTTCATCCGGAGTCAAGATGGTACAGGGCACGATAAACGGATACGGAGAGCGGTGCGGGAATGCCGATCTGATTTCAATTATCGGAAATATCTCGCTGAAGATGAAAAAATCCTGTCTTCCCGAATTATCGATCAAGCATCTGACGGGCCTCTCGCGCTATGTAAGTGACGTTGCAAACATACCACCGATGAATACGAGGCCTTTCGTCGGCCGAAGTGCCTTTGCCCACAAAGGAGGTATCCATGTCAACGCCATTTCAAAAAATACGATTGCCTATGAACACACCACTCCAGAGGCCGTGGGAAATCAGCGCAGGGTTATCGTATCGGACCTCTCCGGGAAAAGCACCATTGAACTCAAGGCAAAGGAACTGGGTATCGATCTCGGTGAAAACAACGGGGTAAGCAAGAAGATTGTAGAGGAGATAAAAAAGATGGAGGACAACGGCTATCAGTTTGATGCCGCCGATGGTTCTCTCTCTCTCCTGATGAAAAAGGCAATCGGTAAATTTGTGGAGCCCTTCAAGCTTGAATCCTTTCATGTGATAGACGAGAAACGGAAATACGACGCGTCAAATTCTCAGGCCACCATAAAGATCTCCGTCGACAACAGGCACGAGATCACGGCTGCCGAGGGTCAAGGTCCCGTCAATGCGCTCGACAACGCGCTCCGAAAGGCACTCAGAATGTTCTATCCGGAAATCGACGAGATGCATCTGGTAGACTTCAAGGTGAGGATCCTGGAGGGAACAGAAGGAACGGCGGCGAAGGTGCGGGTCCTTCTGGAATCAAGAGACGAAGAGGAGATATGGACCACCATCGGTGTTTCCGCCAATATCATCGAGGCAAGCTGGCAGGCCCTTATAGACAGCGTTCAATACAAACTGTGCAAGGAAAAGGTCAACAAAAACGTTTGACATTTTCATTGTTTTATTATAGCGTCCACTTCAATTTTCTATCAGTGGAGAAACAAAGTGATTAACGAAAAGAGCATTCAACTCAGTTTACTCGGTCTTCTTAGCCTTATCCTTAGGGTATATGTGCTGCCCTTCGTTTTTAGGAGATCATGAACTGACAACATAGATTTTCTAAAGGCCATGGGCGCAATCCCATGGCCTTTTTTTATCTAAAAAAGGAGAAACGATGAAGTCAAAAAAGAACAGGGTCTATATATTCGATACCACACTCAGAGACGGGGAACAGGCACCCGGTTTCAGCATGAACGAAAGCGAAAAGCTGCGTTTTGCGAGGCAGCTGGAAAAGCTCGGAGTTGACATTATCGAAGCAGGTTTTCCCGTCGCATCGGAGGGAGATTTTGCGTCGGTACGAAACATCGCCCACAACATCAAAAAATCTCAGGTCGCCGCCCTCGCAAGAACGGAGCTTTCCGATATCGACAGGGCCTGGGAAGCCGTCAAAGATGCGGCCAGACCCAGAATTCACACCTTTATCTCCACGTCGGATATACACATCAGTCACATGCTGCAAAAGACACGCAGCCAGGTCCTGAAGGAGGCATGCATAGCCGTGGCACACTCCTGCGGGTACACGACAAACGTGGAATTCTCACCCCAGGACGCCACAAGAACGGACAGGGAATACCTCTGTGACATTGTAGAGGCCGTCATAGAAGCGGGGGCCACCACGGTCAATATACCCGACACGGTGGGATATTCCATGCCCGACGAATTCGGTGAGATCATAGCCTACCTCTTTGAAAAGGTTAAAAATATAGAAAAGGCCATCATATCGGTCCACTGCCATAATGACCTCGGCGTCGCCGTCGCCAATTCCCTTTCGGGCCTCAAGAACGGGGCACGGCAGATAGAATGCGCCGTAAACGGCATCGGGGAGCGGGCGGGAAATGCCTCGCTTGAAGAGATCGTCATGGCGCTCGATACGAGAGAGGATGTCCTCGGATTTCACACGAACGTCAAGACAAAGGAGATCTATCATTCATCGAGATTACTGATCGACATCACGGGCATTCCGGTTCAGCCCAACAAGGCAATTGTGGGCGCAAATGCCTTTTCGCACGAAGCGGGCATTCACCAGGACGGATTCATAAAGGAGAGAATGACCTATGAGATCATGACTCCCCAGACCGTTGGTGTATCGGAGGCGAATATTGTCCTGGGAAAACATTCGGGACGCCATGCAATCAAGGAACGGCTGAAGAAACTGGGGTTCAAGCTCACGAAAGAAGAGATCGATAAGGTTTTTAAAAGATTCAAGGAAATTGCCGATGTCAAGAAAGAGATCTTTGACGAGGACATCGAGGCCATCATCGCCGAAGACATATTCAGGAAAAACGACAGGTACAGGCTTCTCTACCTCAATGTGGTAAGCGGTAATGCTACCATTCCCACGGCAACGGTTCGAATGGAGGTAGACAGCATGGAGAAACAGGACGCCTTTTTCGGTGTCGGCCCCGTGGATGCGACCTTTGCCACCATACGAAAGATCACGAGAACGAAACACAAGCTTCTAAAATACCTGGTCCACGCGGTAACGGAGGGAACGGACGCGCAGGCCGTCGTCACCGTTCAGATTCAGTACAACAAGCGAATCATCGCCGGGAGGGGCGCCGATCCCGATGTCCTCGTAGCGTCGGCAAAAGCCTATATCAATGCCCTGAACAGGATTGAATCCCTGAAGGAATCGAACGGCAAAATATTGAATTGACCAATCTACGGATATTGGTTTAGAAGATACCACATACATTGAACTGAACAGCGAGCGAATAAAAAATAACATTTTTCTTAACAGTCGGAGATTCCCCGCAACTTGTTGCGGGAAGCTTCAATTACAGGAGCGACGATAAGATTATGTCTATGACCATTACTGAGAAGATACTGGCCGAGCACGCGGGCCTCGACCGCGTATCCCCCGGAGATCTGATAGAGGCAAGGGTTGACCTCGCTCTCGCCAACGACATCACGGCTCCGCTTGCAATCAAGACGTTCAGGGAAATGGGGGTTCACAAGGTCTTTGACAGGGACAAAATCGCCCTTGTTGCCGATCACTTTGTTCCCAACAAAGACATTTCCTCGGCAGAACAGGCAAAACTGATGAGGGAATTTGCCATCGAGCAGGAAATCACAAACTTTTATGAACTCAATGAATCGGGCATCGAACATGTGATTCTTCCCGAGAAGGGGCTGGTACTGCCGGGACAGCTAATTGTCGGAGCCGACAGCCATACCTGTACCTATGGAGCCCTTGGCGCGTTTTCATCGGGAGTGGGAAGCACCGATCTCGGAACGGTCATGGCAACGGGCGAGATATGGCTGAAAGTACCGGCAACCATACGAGTGGAATATGAGGGAACCCTCAGGCCCACTGTAGGAGGAAAGGACCTCATCCTTTACACCATCGGTCTCATCGGTGTCGATGGTGCCAACTACCGGACAATTGAGTTTTCGGGCAATGTAATCGGGACGCTTCCGATGTATCAGCGATTTACCATGACCAATATGGCCGTGGAAGCGGGGGGGAAAAACGGTATAATTGAACCTGATGAAATTTCGCTCGCCTATGTATCAGAAAGAACATCATCGGAATTCCGGGTTATAACCGGTGATCCCGATGCAGACTATGAAAATGTCGTAACAATTCGTGTCGATGATATTGAGCCCCAGGTTGCATTTCCCAGTTCTCCGGGAAATATACGCCCTCTTTCAGGTGTCGGCACCGTTCCCGTTGATCAGGTGTTTATCGGCTCATGTACAAACGGCTGGCTCGACGACCTGCGTGATGCGGCCGAAATATTGAAGGGGAAAAAGGCCGCTTCCGGTGTCAGGCTTATCGTCATACCGGGCTCTACATTGATATACAGAAAGGCAATCAAAGAAGGAATCATAGAGACATTTCTCGATGCCGGCGCAGTAATAGGACCTCCCTGCTGCGGGCCCTGTCTTGGGGGGCATATGGGCGTACTCGCCGAGGGTGAAAGGGCCATTGCCACAACGAACAGGAATTTTGTAGGGAGGATGGGGCATCCCAAAAGCGAGGTCTATCTGAGCAGTCCCATCGTTGCCGCAGCATCGGCAGTACTCGGTCGGATCGGAGGACCCGACGATCTTTAAATCAAACAGCCGGCAGTTTTCACGGCTCGACAGGGAGGGATAACAACACTTTGATAATTAAGGGAAAAATCTGGAAGTTTGGAGACGATGTTGATACTGACATCATTATCCCCGCACGCTATCTCAACGTATCCGATGCCCGTGAACTGGCACAAAACTGTTTCGCAGACCTGAGACCCGATTTTATAGCAGGGGTTTCAGAAGGCGACATTATAGTGGCGGGGAGAAATTTCGGCTGCGGCTCATCGCGGGAGCACGCCCCCCTGGCAATAAAGACGGCGGGGATAGGACTCATAATTGCCGAGAGCTTTGCCCGGATCTTTTATCGCAATTCCTTCAATATCGGTCTTGCGCTTCTCGAATCGGAAGAGGCGGCTGAGAGCTTTTCAGAGGGTGATGAGGCTGTCGTCGATCTTGCCACCGGCAGGATAGAATATATTGGCAGTGGAAAAATTTTCACCGCAAAACCGATACCCGCTTTTATGGAAGAACTGATCAATTCAGGCGGTCTGGTGAACTATACGAAAAAGACGAAACTGAAAAACGGATAGCTATGGAACCCTGCCAAGGGCTTATTTTCTGCTCACCTCATCAATCCACCCAAGGTAGGCGTCAAGACCCTCCTCTATGGGAATTTTTATAATCTCGGGGACCTCGTAGGAGTGATTATCGGAAATGGCTCCTTCTATTTCACCGTAGAGGTCAGCCCTTGCCTTTATAACGAGCAGGGTTTCGTTATCTTTTTGTATCTCCTTTTCCCATTCATAGAGGCTCGTCACGCCGGACATCTGGACACAGGCCGCAAGCCTCTTTTCTACGAGCAGGCTTGCCAATCGCTCGGCCTCGCCTTTGTCGCTGTACGTTGTAAGTACAACGCAATATCTGTTTGCCACGGTCATATCAGTCCTCCCCCGCACCAAGGTAGAAATGTTCTCCACTCTCGAAGAACCCCCTGAATCCCTCGCTGTCTTTTGCAGCCTTTTCGATACGACTGATTCCCTCTTTCAACACATCCATACTCGCCGCCGTGGAAAGCCTGATATAGTGCTCTCCCTCGCTTTCGATCGAACCGAAGGATTTTCGGTCCATTGTTGCCACCCCGTGCTGATAGAGGAGAAACATCTGAAAGAGGCTCGAGGGACTTGTACTATTCCTGGGTTCATCAGGAAGTGATTCGTAGGCCTCTATGATACCGAGGGTTTTGCAGACCTCCTGTATGTTCGGAAATACATAAAAGGCGCCTTCGGGTTTCACGCAGTGTATCCCCTCTATGCGGTTTAGCGAATCGACGACAAAATCGCGCCGCTTCTGGAACTCCCCCACCATGGAGACAACGATCTCTCTATTCTCCCTGTTTTCGAAAGCCGCCTTCCCCGCTTCCTGAATGAAGGGGGAAACACAGGATATGAAATTGATGTTGAACTGCCTGAAAAGCATCGCCTCTTCAACCGACGGCAGCACCGCATACCCGAGGCGCCAGCCTGTCATTGCATAGCTCTTGGAATGACCGCTCATTATGACCGTCCGTTCCATCATCCCGGGGACGGAGGCAATGCTCCTGTGTTTTCTGCCGTCAAAGATGATATCCTCATAAATCTCATCGGATAGAACACGAATATTCCCGTCTGATTTCGTCAAAATAACCTGGGAAATATCGGCAAGATTATCTTCTGTAAGAACCCCGCCGGTGGGATTCGACGGCGAATTGATGACGATTAGCTTTGTCTTTGGTGATACGAGACGCTCCAGGTCGCCTGCACCAAAGCTGAAGCGTTTCGATTCCTCCAGGTGAAGCGGCACGGGTTTCGCCTCCATGAATGTTACCCACGATTCATAGATCGGATATCCGGGGCTGGGATATATCACCTCGTCCCCCCTGTTCACATAACCCAGAAACGTATAGGAGATAATCGACTTGGCCCCCGTGGATACGACAACGCGTTCGGGGTCGACTTTAATACCCCGTGTTTCAGATACCTGATCCGCGATCCGTTCTCTCAAAGAAATAATACCCTGCGGATCGGCATAATGGGTGTTCCCCTTCCTGATTTCATTAACTGCCACTTCGTTGATATTCTCGGGGCTTGAGAAGTCGGGTTCTCCGAGATTGAGCTTGACAACCGTCATTCCCGACTCCTCGCACCGTCGGATATCCTTCCCGATCTTGAAGGCACTTTCCGTTCCCAAAAATTGCGTACGCTCTGAAAAAAGGTCCATGGTTCTCCCCTCCTTTCGTCGGTGGGTTAATGAATACTGCAAGTACAAAAAAAGCGGATACTGTATCAGAATATCGGAAACAGGCGAATCGAAGTATAATTAGTATTTATCCCAATTATCAATATGGAATTCAAGTCTTTTCATCGAAGATCGCGAAGCCCCTCTAAGGGGAATGCCTGTTGTTTCTCAATTTCGAAACCCCGCCATCTATCGATGGATCCTTTCAATATGGAGATTCCCCCTCTGCAAGCGGCGGGGAATGCGCTCGCTGTTCAATTCGTATCTCATAAAGGTCACGAAAAAGGGTAGATGCTTAAATTTTTTTGTTTTTTCTTCAAGAAATCCTATCTTTTTATACCAGTCTCTCAGTTCCTTGTCTCCAGCAATGGTCCCGATACTTATCTCTTTTACACCGAGCGCCTCTGCCTCGGCAAAGGCACGACGAACAAGCTTTTCACCACATCCCCTTCCCCTCGCCTCCGGCCGAACGGCAAGACGT
Organism: uncultured Syntrophaceae bacterium; assembly: GCA_964430915.1. GTDB lineage: Bacteria > Desulfobacterota > Syntrophia > Syntrophales > UBA2210 > JAFGBH01. The sequence continues at coordinate 1,843 of CAYSHT010000033.1, read as the reverse complement.
TCGAGATAGAAAATATCGGGACTGCTCTTCTCAAGGGCCACACACCCCTCTGACAATCCGTCCTTTTCAAGGATGTAATAGTTTACTCCCCTTCCAAAGTCTTTTTTGATCCATTCATCGGCACAGTTAGAGGGATGTTTGGGACAATTTTCAGGGGTAATGCCGAACCTTTTCGCCACATCGCAGAAAGAATCACGAATGAGACCCGATAAAACCGAAACATCGTGGGAATTGGCCTTTCTGATAATTGTCGCTTTTCCGGTCATTATGAAACTTTCCGCATGCGTATATGTAAGTTTTCGGCTCTGTCGGAGAACTTTCTTTCTTCCTTTTTTTCCTGTCGTCTTTGTCTATTGTACTGAGGCTGAAATTGATGAAACTGTTATGATATGAACGCTACTTCGCACGTAATCTCCATTATCACGTAATGAGCCGGATAGATATCGGATATCTGTAATGTTCTCCTTCACTCGCCTTCACGGCCGCTATGATCGGAAACACAACCATAAGGATTCCCACAATAGCAATCAGAATAAATCCCACAAGAACCAGCATGAGAAGCGCACTGACCGCCGCGGCCAGGAGCATCGTAATCTGAAAGTTTACCGCCTCCTTCCCCTGTTCATCGATAAAGGGGTTGTCCTGCCGTTTAACCAGCCACACGATGAGGGGAGCCAGGAAGAAACCGATCCCGTTTCCCAGGAGCCCTATGAGAGCGCTCAGATGACAGATCGCTGCCCACTTCTGCGAAGCACGATCCACGACGTTTTGTGACACAGCACTTTCCTCCACTTCCACCCTCGCACTGGCAATAGCCAAGTAAAAGAATATTATCACACTATATCCGATATATTCTACTGCAAAGCAACTCGGCGGAAAAGATAAACATCCGCGGGATTTCCGGGCATAGAGTATCTTTTCGTATCGTTCTCCTCTCCACCTGCTTCTGCTAAACAGGACACCTTAGTATCACATGGCTTTGATCTCTCTTTTAAAAATCGGAGAAGCCCCGCCCTGTGGGCGGGGAGCTTCACTTTTCTTCTTGACATCGAATCGCCTTATTTCTATATCTGTCTCATCAGAAAAGCCGTTCCTTTCAGGCAAGTGTTGTTTCCCTCTGACGTTTTGTCACGAATTATCTCCAGAATCACTATCTTGCTGTCAACAGGGAACAGAACCGAAAATTTTAGTCTACTGCAAAAAGAGAGTATTGAATGAGTCAAAAAACATATAAGGCACTAAGGGTAGAAGAAACGGGGGATAATCAGTTTACCAGAAAAATCACCGACCTGTCATTCGACGATCTCCCCGAGGGTGACGTCATTGTCAAAGTTGACTACTCCTCGTTAAACTATAAAGACGCGCTTTCTGCTACAGGGAACAGGGGTATCACCAGGAAATATCCGCACACTCCCGGGATCGATGCCGCCGGTGTGATTGAAGAAAGCAAAAGCGACGCATTTAAGCCCGGCGAGGAAGTGATTGTCACCAGCTATGACCTGGGGATGAATACTTCAGGCGGTTTCGGCCAGTATATCCGTGTTCCCGCAGACTGGATCGTCAGGCTACCGGAAAATCTTAGCCTCAGGGAAAGCATGATCTATGGCACGGCCGGTTTTACCGCCGCTTTGTCGGTATACCGTCTCGTAGATTACGGCATTACACCGGAGATGGGTGATGTTCTGGTTTCAGGCGCCACAGGCGGCGTCGGGAGCATTGCCGTTTCGATCCTGTCAAAAATCGGGTACTCCGTTGTCGCCGTCAACGGCGTCGTCGATGAGGCGGACTACCTGAAAGAGATCGGGGCTCAATCCGTCATCAGTATCGAGGAAGCCACAGATCA
>CAYSHT010000032.1:0-19388 GCA_964430915.1 uncultured Syntrophaceae bacterium | reverse complement strand
CACCCCGCCAGGCCACGGCCAAGTCCATGGAACAGATCACCAGTGCCCTGATCGGCATCGGACTGGTGCTTTCGGCGGTGTTCGGCCCCATGGCGTTTTTCCCCGGCTCTACCGGTGTCATCTATCGCCAGTTTTCCGTGACCATCATCGCCTCCATGCTCCTGTCGGTTCTCGTAGCCCTGATCCTGACACCGGTCCTCTGCGCATCGCTTCTCAAACCGGTGGTTTCGGGACACGAAGCAGACAATGCTATCCGTATCCTGCGCCCGTTTTTCAGATGGTTTAACCACGTCTTTTTTCGCTTAAGACACCTGTATGTAAGACTGGTCGGTCATTCCCTTTCCAGAAAATTCCGCTACCTGATCGTTTTCCTTGTGGTTGTGGCAGCCATGGGATTCCTGTATCTCCGTATGCCCACAGCCTATCTCCCGGATGAAGACCAGGGCATACTGCTCGCCCAAGTGATCATGCCGTCAGGGTCAACGCTGGAGCAGACCGGAGAGGTAACAAAACAGATCGAGACCTATTTCAAGGAGAACGAAAAAGAGGCGGTGGCGTCCTGTATGACCATTTCCGGGATCGGATTTTCCGGAAGGGGGCAGAACAACGGCATGGTGTTTGTCAAACTAAATGACTGGGATCTACGCGATCGGGATGACCTGAAGGCAAAGGCCATTGCGGGAAGGGCCACAATGGCCCTTTCGCATATTCGTAACGCCATGGTGTTTGTTTTCCCGCCGCCGGCTGTTCCCGAACTGGGCATGGCCCAGGGGTTTGACTTTGAGCTGCTGGACCGGGGCGGTCTCGGACACCAGAAACTGATGGCGGCGCAATACCAGCTCCTCGGGATAGTGGCTCAGGATCCGAGATTGACCGCTGTTCGACCCAACAGCATGGCAGATGTGCCCGAATACCGGGTCGATGTGGACTGGGGAAAGGCCGGTGCCCTGGGGGTTCCTATTTCCTCCATCCACAGGACACTCTCGGCGTCCTTCGGCAGCGCTTATGCCAACGACTTTATTCAGGGTGGCCGGATCAAGCGGGTCTTCGTTCAGGCCGACGCTCCCTATCGCATGTTGCCCAAGGACCTGGAAAAGCTGTATGTCCGGAATATGGCGGGGAAGATGGTCCCCTTCTCCTCGTTTGCATCCGGCCGCTGGACATCCGGCTCTCCCAGGCTGGCGCGCTACAACGGATTTCCTTCCATAAACATCTGGGGGGAGCCGTCACCGGGAAGGAGCTCGGGAGAGTCCATGCAGGCCATGGAAGAGGCGGTTGCAAAGTTGCCCCGGGGGTTCGGTTTTGACTGGACCGGGCTTTCCTACCAGGAGCTGATGTCGAGTTCTCAGGCACCGTTGCTGTACGCATTTTCCATTTTCGTGATCTTCCTGTGCCTGGCGGCACTCTATGAGAGTTGGACTATTCCTATTGCGGTTCTGTTGATCCTTCCCCTTGGGGTGATCGGCGGCGTCATTGCCTCGAGTGCTCGGGGGCTGGCCAACGATGTCTATTTCCAGATCGGTCTTTTGACGACGCTAGGTTTGGCCACCAAGAACGCCATCCTGATCGTCCAGTTCGCCAAGGCCGGCCTGGAAAGTGGAATGGGGCTGATCGACGCCACCCTGGAGGGGGCTAAACTGCGATTTCGTCCGATCATTATGACATCTCTGGCCTTTGGTTTCGGTGTCCTGCCCCTTGCCTTAACCACCGGCGCCGGGGCAGGAGCCCAAAATGCCATCGGTACCGGCGTTCTGGGAGGGATGGTGAGCGCCACCGTCCTGGTGGTCATCTTTGCACCCCTCTTCTATGTGTTGGTCGAAAGGACCTTCGGCAAAAAAGGAAGACATGAATCAGCCGAGATAACCGGCGTAAATCCATCAGAGGATCGATGATATGAATAGGAACTTGTTTCTGTTACTGGTTGTGATCGTTACACTCTTGGGGGGTTGCAGCTTGGCTCCGGAATACACACGGCCGGAAGCACCTGTTCCGGCTGAGTGGCCACAGGGTATGGCCTACAAGGGCTCTAACGCGGCACCGGAAGATGCGACAATCCAGAAGTTAGTGAGCCGACAGGAATTCTTCACCGATCCACGGCTGCAAAAACTCATCGAAACGGCCCTGATCAATAACCGTGATCTCAGGCTTGCCGCCCTGAATGTTGAAAAGGCCCGTGCTCTGTACGGCATTCAACGAGCCGAGCTTTTTCCCTCGGTCAATGCAATGGGCAGCGGAAGTAAAGGGCGGGTGCCTGCCGATCTTTCATGCACCGGGAGCGCTATGACCGCTGAACAATACAGTGTCAATCTGGGGATCAGTTCCTGGGAAATCGATTTATTCGGCCGCGTCCGCAGCCTGAAAGATCAGGCGTTGCACGTGTATCTGGCGACGGAGCAGGCCAGTCGCAGTGCTCAAGTTTTGCTAGTTTCCGAGATTGCCAGAGTGTATCTGACCCTTGCCGCGGATCGGGGAATTCTTCAATTATACCAGTCCGCCCTTGAGGCCCAGCAGGGCATTTACGATCTAATTAACAGGCTTTATGAAGTTGGATTCTCCACCGAATTAGATATTCGTCGAGCACAAATTCCGGTGGAAACAGCTCGAGTGAATGTTGCTCGCTACACGCAAATGGTGGCACAGGACCAGAATGCCTTAAACCTTCTGGCTGGCTCTCCGGTTCCCGAAGAACTCCTGCCGGCGAACCTTAGCAACATTACTCCTCTGAAAGATATTTCCCCGGGCCTGTCATCCGAGGTACTTCTCAACAGGCCTGACATTCTACAGGCAGAACATCAGCTCAAGGCGGCTTACGCCTTTATCGGCGCGGCCCGTTCCGCGTTTTTCCCACGCATTTCCCTGACGACCACCGTTGGAACAGCAAGCGCTGAGCTCTCCGGACTTTTCAAATCCGGCTCAAGTACATGGAACTTTATGCCGCAGGTTGTCCTGCCGATCTTTGACGCCCGTACCTGGGCTGCCTTGCGAGTCAGTAAAGCGCAACAGAAAATAGTGCTTGCCCAGTATGAAAAGGTAATCCAGGTGGCTTTCAAGGAAGTGGCCGACACCCTCGCAGTGCAGGGTAGCGTGGACCAGCAGATAGAGGCACAACAATCCCTGACTAATGCTGTTGCGGAAACCTATCGCCTCTCACATGAACGCTATAAAAGTGGGATTGACAGTTACCTGGGTGTCCTTGATGCGCAGCGTTCACTCTATGTGGCACAGATGGGGCTCATTTCGCTCCGCCTGGCCAGGCTCGTCAACCGGGTGAGGCTTTACGCGGTACTGGGAGGTGGCAATTAACAGGTAAAGATCCACGCCCTTGGAGTTGATCTTTTCGCATAGCTTCGAGTCATTTCCGTCCTTGACGTGACTGCCTATGTTCTTGCTACGAAGGAAGGAGGGGTAGGCTCTAATAATAGGGGTTAAGTTTCGCCATTCTGAGACGTCTGGGGGGACTTGTCCGGTACGTTACAAAGCAGTTACACTGGCTAATCTTCAGTATTGGTTAAGCATAAAAATTACCGATTGCCATTACAAATCTTCTAAATGACCTCAACTGTCAAGATTTTTTACAACTTTGAAAACCGGCTCTTATTTACTGGTTGCGAGGGTTTCAGCAAGATTCAGTAATTTAAAGGCCCATAAGTGTCTGAGTATTTTACATGTCCAATCCGGATTCGACGTCACTGTATCTTAAAATTATATGGAATATTAAGTAGTTATTGTTATGGCATAAATTATGCTTCATTTTTCACAATGTGTAAGCCATAATTGTTTGACTTAATGTAGAAAAAAATCATTAAGGAGGAAGTAGATATGAAAAAGCATTCCTACTTTATTCCATACTCCTTGCCATACGTCTCAGCCACATAATCTATATCTTTGTCTCCTCTGCCTGACAGATTTACCAGTATGGTTTTGTCGTTGTCGAGAGTTCTCGCCAGTTTTGTCGCGTATGCTATTGCGTGTGCGCTTTCCAGTGCGGGAATTATCCCCTCAACCCTCGAAAGTTCAAAAAACGCATCCAGTGCTTCCCTGTCGTTCGCCGTTACATATGTAACCCTCTGTATATCCTTGAGGAGACTGTGCTGGGGGCCAACGCTCGGATAATCAAGCCCACTCGCGATGGAATATACCGGAAGGGGCTCTCCATCCTTGTCCTGAAGCATGTAGGAATTGAACCCGTGGAGTATTCCGGGTGTGCCGAGTGTCAGGGTTGCCGCATGTTCACCATCCTTAAGACTGAGTCCCGAAGGCTCAACTCCGTACATGGCAACATCTTCATCTTCCAGGAAGGCAGTAAAAAGCCCCATCGCATTGGAACCACCACCGACACATGCCACCAGATTATCGGGTAGTCCGCCTGTAATTTCTTCAAACTGTTTCCTTGCCTCTATGCCGACAATCGACTGGAAATCCCTGACCATCATGGGGAAAGGATGGGGGCCCACAACGGAACCGATGGCGTAGAGCTGGGTAATAGGATCTTCGAGATACGCTTCAAATGCCGCGTCAACTGCGTCTTTGAGTGTCTTTGTACCGCGTGACACGGGGATAACATCTGCGCCCACAATCTTCATACGAATGACGTTCGGGTGCTGTTTGATTATATCAACCTCGCCCATGTAGATATCGCATTCAAGTCCTACAAAGGCAGCGGCCGTTGCAAGGGCCACTCCATGCTGGCCTGCCCCCGTCTCCGCGATAATCTTCTTTTTGCCCATTTTTTTCGCGAGCAGCGCCTCTCCAAGACAGTGATTTATCTTGTGCGCGCCGGTATGGTTCAGGTCTTCCCTCTTGAAGTATATGCGCGCACCGCCACATTTTTTCGAAAGAGATTTCGCGTAAAAAATGGGACTGGGTCTCCCCACATAGTTTTTGTACAACGATGCCAGTTCCTCTTTAAAGCATTCATCATTTTTTATTTTGCTGTATGCTTCCGCGATTTCATCAAGCACTTGTTGTATCTGCGGCGGTACAAAACTACCTCCATATTCTCCGAAGTATCCCTTCTTGTCGGGCATTTCTACTGGTCCTAAATTCATATTCATCCTATTCTGTTCCTCCATTGTATCTATCAAGTATTTTTTTTGTGATCGAATTATTTTTCTTCAATATTTTTGAACCCCTGGTAATCTTACAGAGACTTATTCCATACTTTGCCGCTATACTCCTCTGGGTATGGCCTTCATTAAGCTCCTGCAAAAGCCTCCATCGAAGGGCGAAATCCTCGATTTCTTTTGGAGTGAGCATTTCTTCAATAAATGACTTCATTTCCTCAAAATCAGATATCTCTGTAAATATCTCTATAAGCTCATCTCGAGAAACCATTTTTTCCTCCCCGTTTCTACGGGCAGAAACATATATAAACAGATCACGAATAGCAAGAGATTTTTCAGAAATAAAAGGGGATAGACTGAATGGCCGGATTCCATTGTGGAAATCCAGCAATTGGCGAGTTTTTAAATGTGAAGCTCCCCGCCTACAGGGCGGGGCTTCCCGGCAAGGAAATCGAAGATTCATGAGCCGAAGGCGAATAATATATTCCTTTTTAATTGCGCCCCTTACCCCGCCTACAAGGCGGGGCTTGCGGGTGCGCCCCCGTTCTCAATCCCGGTGCGGGGGAAAAAAGGGAGGCAATCTTTCTGGATGCGGTGATACGTGATAGGGCAATCCCTCTTATGTCATAAAGTGGAAGAGTTTGCGCCGGAGGACCTCGATTTCAATCTTGTCATCGGTGAGGGTGTAAATCTTCGATTCCTTTTCATCCTTTCCGTAGGTTACGTGCACGACATCTGCATCAGAAAGGAATCTCAGGGCATTCTTATAGTTCGACTGTGAAACAGCTTCCGCCTTCGATATCTCGCCCTTTTTGTACATCTTCACACCCAGTTTCTGTATCCTCTTTAACAGATCCTTTTCCTGCCTCTTTTTACTCTTGAGATAGGTACAACCCCGTATCGCCACCCAGTAGGATTCTATGTAATTATGAATGAGGCCGGCAAAATTCATCAGCGTCCTTCTTCCCCTCCCCTTCACCTCTATCCAGGCCCTTTCTCCATCTTCATGACCGGCAATCATACCCCGATCCTTGATATAGGAGAGGACTGCATTGACCTCTTCGGCATCACTAACGGTATCATCAAAGATAAACTCGTGACGGAACAGTCTCTTGAAAAACCCGTAATCCTCGATAATTTTGTAGATCGATATCTCGTCATTAATACTCGAAAGAATTGACGTGGCAATAAAGGAAATGGGGAGAAAAAAATGGAGGATGTTGTTCTTGTAGTATTCCAGGGTAAGCCTCTTGTCTTCGTCAACGGAATAGATGATCTCCTCGAATTCCTCTTCTTCATCCTCGTCGGGACCCATCACTGATATCAGGTTCGAAGCCTCAAACATATTCAACGCATCGGTCAGGACCTTTTCTCTGTTGGCAAGGGTGGATGAAAACCTCACCTTCCTGAAGTCGAGATAATCGTAAAGTTCGTTCAGGAGATTCATCAAATCATAATGCGATATTCCCCTCTTGAAGTGACAGAGCAGACTGCTCGCAGCCAGTGCGAAAGGTGTAACGACGGATTTGTCATTGATTTCGTTTGCAATCTCATATCCCATTCTTCGGTAGAGACTCTGTCGTTCAGGAAGGGGCATCTCGTCAAAGGGAACGTCCAGTGACGCGAGATAGTTCTTAAGCTGTATCGGCTCTCCGATATTGACATAAACGCTGCCGTAGCGCCGCTTCAATACCGATCTGCTCTTTATAAGGGCAGAGGTTTTTTCCTTTTGCTTCTCTCCCCCTTCCAGCTCCTTGAGATAGGATTTTTCCTCGATGACCCTGTCGTATCCGATGTAGACGGGAATTATGGCGAGATCATCTACCGTCCCTTCCCGGTAAGCCTGAATAATCATCGAGAGCATGCCGTATTTGGGCATGACCATTTTCCCTGTGCGACTTCTCCCCCCTTCTATGAAAAATTCTATGGGCAGGCCCTCTTCGAGCAGAACCTTGATGTATTTTTCGAAGACCTTTCTGTAGAGGGTATCGGTCTTGAAACTCCGGCGGATAAAGAAGGCGCCCGATTTCCTGAAGATATGGCCCAGGGGCCAGAAGAGGAGATTCGTACCGGCCGCGATGAAGGGAAGCTGAATATTATTGTTATAGAAAACATGGGAAAGGAGAAGATAGTCTATATGACTTCGATGACAGGGCACCACCACGAAGGGCATCTTTTTCGAGACCCTTCGTATCTCCGCCAGTCCCTCCCTGTCGAGAACAATACCGTCGTAGATATTGTTCCAGAGCCAGGAGAGCAGCCTGTCGAAGGCCCCGATATAGATCTCGGCGTAATTGGCGGCTATTTCATAGAGGCTCTTCTCGGCAGAATTCACAAGGCTATTGTAGTCCTTCTTTCCCGTTGCGGCCATCTCTTCCATGAACTCAACGAGGTCCTCGTCTCTCAGGACCTTGCCGATGATCTCTTCCCTGGATTTCAGGACTGGTCCGACGATCGATCGTTTTTCACCATTAATTCTGTCAATTAATTCTCTTCTCAGGAAATAGGCCACCGTCTGGAGTGAGTTGCCTTCGTTCCTTTCCAGAAATTCGGCAAGGTTAATCGGTTCGGAGGACACGACGAAGGCCTTCTTGGAATATCTCAGGAAAGTAATCAATCGTCTGAGCGGTCCCGGATTCTCCGAGGGGCCGAAAAAGAGCTCGGTAAGCGACGTCTCTTTCTTTTCCCTTTTCCTCCCGTACGCGACCATTTCGGGCACCAGGAAGATGGGAACATCAAGTTCCCTCTGGGCATTGATCAGATGGACCAGCGGGTCTTTTACCTGTCGGCTGCCGGCAAATTCCGAACCGCGCAGGTAAATAACAGAACTTCTTCCACCCTTGGTTATTCTCTTCAGATATTCCTCTTTGTTTGGGTTATGAAATATACGTGAGATAATGGTTCTTAACGCCACCGAGAAGGGTTGCCAGAAAAGCATATTGATTCCCTGACAGTACACCGGCCTTTCAATCCTGTTTCTGTAAAGGAGATTTCGAAGTATCAGGCAATTCAGCTGGCTTTTGTTTTTCAGAGCATAGATGACAATCCCCTTCTGAGAAAGTTCCCGCAATTGTCTGAGGCTCTCTTCATCGATAACCACCCTTGACAGGAACCTGTCAAAAATCCAGAAAAGGGGAAACCGTTTTCCTCTGTAAAGGGAGCCGCTGTAAAACGCTCCAACCTTCTCACTCAAAGACTGTAAAAATAATTTAACCGACATGTTTGAATCTCCCCGCAACAAGTTGCGGAGAATCTCCGATTGTTAAGGAAAATGTTTATTTTTATTCTCGCTTCCCCCGCCGCAAGCAGCGGGGAACTCGCTCGCTTCTCAATTCAAGAACTTCGCACTATTGTATTTTACTACCTTACTCATAACTCATGGGACATTCATCAGGGAATCTTTTCGACATATAATTTCTCAAATATTCTTCAAGCTCGTGAATTTCCGAAAAGCTCATCACCCGTTCCAGCAATTCCTTCGATTCTTTCTGTGTTGATTCTCGTATGATTTTCTTAACACGTGGAATTGCGAGAGGCGTCATACTTAAACCGTCCAGTTCGAAACCTAGAAGGATCAGGGAGCAGACGGGATCGCCCGCCATTTCCCCGCACATGGCAACTTTTATCCCCTCCTTGTGACCCGCATCGATAACCTGTCGTATCAATCTCAATATCGCCGGGTGACAGGGCTTATAGAGGTAGTCCACCCTCTCGTTCACTCTGTCAATAGCAAGCGAATATTGTATCAGGTCATTCGTACCGATACTGAAGAAATCCACTTCCTTCGCCAGATCGTCGGCTACTATGACGGCAGAGGGAACCTCTATCATGATGCCCAGCTTTATGTCGTTACCGAAGGGAATCCCCTCTTCCTTGAGCTCCTCCTTCGATTCAGCTATAATCTTTTTGACGGTCCTGATTTCTTCCAGTCCGGAAATCATGGGGATCAGTATTCCCGTATTACCATAAGCACTGGCCCTCAAGATAGCCCGTATCTGAATCTTGAAGAGTTCAACCTCTCTCAGGCAGTACCTGACCGCCCTCAGACCCATGGCAGGATTCATTTCATCGGCCAGACGGGGATCGGAGATAAATTTGTCACCGCCCAGATCGAAGGTCCTGATTGTGGACCACTTGATTCCCTTTCCTTCTACGATACTCTTATAATGGAAAAAATGCTCATCCTCCGTGGGAAGGCTCTCTTTATTTATGTAGATAAATTCTGTCCTGTACAGTCCCACCCCATTGGCACCATGGGCCACCGCCGAGGGAATCTCCTCAATAAATTCTATATTTGCTCCTATTCCGATACTATAGCCATCCTTTGTCGTGGCAGGAAGACTGGCATCTTTGAGCAGTCCTTCCTCCATGACCATATAATATTTCTTTTTCTCCTCGTACCGTTTGAGTATCTCGGGATCGGGATTTATGATGACCATTCCGGACGTACCATCGATAATAACTGTATCGCCCGTCGCCACTTCGGCGGTTACATTCTCCAGGCCTACCGAGGCAGGAATTTCCATCGACCGCGCCACAATGGCAGTATGTGACGTTTTGCTCCCTACATCAGTCGCGAAACCGAGGACCTTGTCTGCGGTCATCTGCACCGTATCAGCTGGCGAAAGATCCCTGGCTATGATGATAACTTCTTCCTTGATATCGGAAATACTCTCAAGCTTGTCGCCCGAGAGATTTCTGAAGATTCTCTGTGCCACATCCTCGACATCTTTGATCCGCTCCTTTATGTAGCCATCCTTAATCTTTTCGAATACCTGCCGATACTCTGAGATGACCTTGCCAAGAGCCCATTCCGCATTGATTCGGCCCTTTTTTATGTTGCCTATGGCCTTCTGGACGAACCTGTCGTCTTTGAGGATCATGACATGAACATCGATAAAAAGCGGTCCTATGCCTTCAGAATCTTCAAGACTCTCTTTTATGGCGATGAGTTCCTCTTCGGAATCCCTGAGCGCCTTTCTGAACCTCTCAATCTCATCAGAAACGATCGCGTCATTACCAAGCTTGTATCGGTGCGTTTCGACATCCTTAAAATCGAGGACATAGGCCGTCCCACTCACTATGCCGGGCGAAACACCGATCCCCTTTAAAACGATGGTGCTTCTCACTGCGTTCGTTTCCACTTACTCTTCTCCAAACTTTTTCTCTACGAGTTCTTCAAGTTCATCCAAGGCATCGAGGGCATCTTCTCCCTCGGCTTTTACTATAATACTACTTCCCTTGGGACACGCAAGAGTCAATATGCCAAGAATGCTTTTGCCTTCAACTTCCCTGCCATCTCTCTCCAAGATTATATCAGCTTTATACTTGCTTGCAACAGTAACCATCATTGCTGCGGCCCTCGCATGAAGCCCCAGCTCATTTTTTAAAATAAATGTCCGTATCTCTCGCATCTTATATCGCTATAACAGTAAAAATAAAAAATGTTCCATAGAGCAGTACAAGGGGGGATACCCCTTTTTTGACTATGAAACCGCACAAAAGTATGGAAATGAGTACCAGCGGAACGGCAATGATCCTGGAAATCCCCAGGATCGAAAAAGATGGAATTGCAAGTACAATGGCTGCCAGAAGTGCGAGCAATACAAGCGAAACCCACTTTATCATTCTTGTCTTTTGAGGCATGTTGATGCCCCGTAAAAACTCAATGGCCCCTTTTCCGTCCCTATATCCCTCAATGAAACCCTTACACCTGACCCAGACATGCACGCAATTGTACAGAAACATGAAGAAAAGAGGAGCAAGAAGAGACCCTTCGAGTGCAGTGATAATTCCCGCAATGACAAATGACGGCCTGAGCGCCCCCCAGAAAAAAGGAACTCCCAGGGCCGCATAGGGTGCCATGAGAGTATTCTTCAGCCTGGCTGCTTCCGGGCAATCAGCAACTTCGCATGATTCTTCTTCGAGCCTTGTCACGGAACCGATAATCGGACCCGTAAGATAGGGATGAGAATTGAACAAAGAAATATGACGTGTCAGTATGCCTGCCGTCCTCTGCCTATTGACCCCCATCTTTCTGATCAATGGAATCAGAGAAAAGGCAAAGCCTACATTCTGCATTCTCGAGAAATTCCATGACGACTGTATGGAAAGAGACCGCAAAAAAATCTTTAACAGATCTTTGGTCCCCATCTTTCTCAATTTTTCACTCCCGCCGTCGTTTTTCCACCCTTCTTCAGACTCTTCGCAACTTCGCACAATATACGTACCTTACTGAAATCCCAGTTCAAATAACACGATTACCGTACCAAGTCAATCAATATAAAAAGTTGCGTAATATACACTTTTTTATTGACAGGGTTCATTTTATTTGTTACGTAGCGCCCGCTTGTAATAGAAATACCGATAGACAGGATTCAAATATCGGCTCATCGATACCAAGGTAAGCCGAATTTTTTTTGCTTAAAAATACTTATGAAAGGGGGAAACCATGGTTTGTCAAACCGTAAAGAATGGAGTTGAGTGCGTTTTCATGACCAAAAAAGGGTGCAGTTTCAATGGTGGCACCTGTCACACAATCATCGATAAATGCGAAGGATGCGGCAGAATAATTGAGTGTCCTACGGGAAATTATTGCATGATTTATCCTGATCCTTCCGCAAAATGGGCCATCGGAAGTTGCCCATCAGCTACGCACATCAAAAACGAGATAAAAGAAAATTCTCAGAAAATCAATCCACTGAAAGCATCAAAAAGAAAAGCAGGCAGGTAGCAGTATCTATCCGCTTTCATTATTCTTTTTGCAGTAATGAAAAAGCCGGTTGGGAAAAAGACATGTGTTTTCCGACCGGCTTCTTTTATTACCTTCTCCAGATTTTCTATTTTAAAATCTTTTTTATTTCCGTAAGTTCCCTTTTTATCTCAATCAATATTTTGGGGTCTCCACCCTTACGATCGGCTTTGTCCGCCTTCCTGCCAGCCAATCTTTTTTTTGCACCTGCGATAGTGAACTTATCTTCATATAAAAGTGCCCTCACCTTCAAGAGCTTTTCCACATCCTGTTTTCTGTAGAGGCGCTGATCTGATTTCGTTCGAACCGGTTTTACCGTTGTGAACTCGGATTCCCAGTATCGGACGACATAGGGCTCTACACCAAGTATCTTCGCCACCTCTCCAATACGGAAATAGTTTTTATCGGGAATCGCTGTACTCATTGAACCTTGCCCCAAAAGAGCCGAAGGTTACTCACTGTTCATCGCTCTTCTCAATACCTGGCTTGATTTGAACGTTAAAACCCTCCGTTTGGAAATCTCTATTTCTTCACCCGTCTGCGGATTCCGTCCCTTCCTCGCCTTTTTTTCCTTTACGACAAGATTACCGAACCCGGAAATCTTGAGATCTTCACCGCCAGCAAGCGTTTCCTTCATGATATCAAATACCGATTCCACAATTGTTGCAGAATCCTTTTTGGAATATCCCAGCTTATCATGAACGACCTGAATGATATCGACTTTTGTCATGGCACTCTCCTCGATTCATTGATGGCTCATTTAAATTAAACTCCCCGTATCTTGGCGTCAGTCAGTGTTACGACCTTTTCCACTATCCTCGTATGGACCTTGTTCACCTCACTATCGGTCAGTGTTTTCAGAGAAGAGCGATAGGTAAATCGTATGGCAAGACTTTTCATTCCCGCTGATATTCCCTTCCCTTTATATACATCAAAGACGCTCACATTCTCAAGCAATTCCTCTTTCGTATCGAGAACCATGGAAATCATGGCACCGCTTGTTATCGTTTCGTCAACGAGAAAGGCGACATCCCTCGACGTCGAGGGAAATCGAGGAATCTCCCGGTATTGCATCGCCTCGGAGAACAATTTGACAAGACAAGAGAAATCCAGTTCAAAGACGACAGCCCTGTCCCTGAGATCCATATTTTTCCGAACCTGAGGGTGAATCTCGCCTACAAAGCCGAGAGTCCTGCCGTCCGCTCTAATCATAGCCGATCTTTCCGAATGGAGAAAGGGGATTTCGCAGTCGGAGTCATAGGAAATGTTGTAAATCTTGAGTTCGGAAAAGAGATTTTCGAGACACCCCTTCAGATCATAAAAATCCGCCTGTTCCTCACCGGTGTGCCACGCCTCCTCATACCGTAAACCAGCTATAAGCCCTCCCAGACGTTCCCTTTCATCGGGAAGTTCACCCGTCTTGTTGCCGATGAAGATTTTTCCGATTTCAAAAAACCTGAGATCGGGATTGCCGAGGTTGATATTTTTTCTCATCGTGTCGAGAAAACCAAAGACAAGGCCCGTTCTCATAACAGATATATCTTCCGACAGGGGATCCCTGAGAACGACAAACCGCCGTCCCTCATCATTTGCTTCGAGACCGAGAACATTGACCGATTCGGGCGTCGTAAAGCTGTAATTAATTATTTCTGTGTAACCGCTGCCATTCAGTATCTCCCGTACCTTCGACTCCAGAGAGCTTTTTTTATTTCTCATCTCCGCCCCCCCGGATACCGCGGGAAGGGTAACGGGGATATGTTCATATCCTAATATACGTGCGATTTCCTCGATGAGATCAACGTCACGTTCAATATCCACCCTGAACGTCGGCGGGGTCACCAGATAGTGGCCATCCCCATCCTCCCTCACCGTCATCTCGAGGCTCTCAAGAATCTGCACTATCTTTCCCGAATCAACTGGTGTTCCGATGATCTCTTCAACCTTCTTTACCCTGAGAGGAATGTCTTTCACCGGTGTAATCTTTTCGGGATATTGATCGATACAGCCCCGGCAGATTGTACCCCCTGAAAGTTCTGCTATCAGCTGAGCGGCCCTGTCCGATGCCCGTAGAACCCCTTCAGGATCTATCCCTCTTTCGAAACGAAAGGCCGCATCGGTGCTCATGCCGAGGCTTCGCGATGACTTTCGAATAGAGGAAGGATTGAAATAGGCGCTCTCCAAGAGAACAGTCTTCGTATCGTCAACGACCTCCGAATTGAGCCCGCCCATAATACCGGCAACGGCAACCGGTTTCACCCCGTCACAGATCATCAGGGTATCGGAGCTCAGGACTCGTGCCTTTTCATCGAGAGAGATAAATTCCTCCCCTTCGTCGGCCCCTCTCACTTTGATTCTCCCCTCTTCAAGGTAACGAAAATCAAAGGCATGCAGGGGCTGACCAAATTCGATCATCACAAAATTTGTCACATCGACAATATTATTGATTGCCCTGAGGCCAACGGCCTCGAGACGCAGCCGCATCCAGCTCGGTGATGGTTTTACCTCTACATTTTTGATAATTCGTGCGGTGTATCGAGGGCAGAGATGGGGATCCAGTATCTCAACCGAGGTGACAGTGGTAACATCCTCCTCGGTCTCGTCGAATGTTATTTCGGGATATCTGAGTTTTTTCCCCGTCAGCGCGGAAATCTCCCTCGCAATCCCAATAATGCTGAGACAATCAGCGCGATTCGGTGTAATGGACAGTTCAATGGCCACATCTTTCAGGTCGAGTGCCGATGCGAGGTCCTCGCCAAGGTTGAGTGTGTCCGGAAGAATCATTATACCTGATGCGTCACCGCCGATGCCTAATTCCTCCTCGGAACAGAGCATCCCCTCGGAGGGCTCTCCCCTCAGTTTTGATCGTTTGATGGTATAGCCGCCCGGTATTTCAGCGCCAACCTTTGCCAGGGGTGAAAGAATCCCCTCGGAAACATTCGGGGCTCCGCAGACGATGGGAAAGGTTTCTTCTCCCGTTGTTACCTGACAGAGTGACAGTTTATCGGAATTCGGGTGGGGTTTTACGGAAAGTACCTTTGAGACAACTACACCGGAAAACCCGGGACTCGTTTCCTCCACAGAGTCCACTTCAAGGCCGGCCATGGTAAGCAGTTTCGCAAGCTCATCAGGACTGGCGTCTATGTCTATGTAATCTTGTAACCACCTCAGGCTCACTAACATTATCTACTACATCGCTCCTAAAATTGTTCTAAAAATCGAAGATCGCCATCGAAGAAGAGCCTGATATCGGATATGCCGTATTTCAGCATAGCGATCCTCTCAACACCGAGGCCGAAGGCAAACCCGCTGTATTCGTCAGTGTCATAGCCGACCACTTTGAACACCTCGGGATCAACCATCCCCGAGCCGAGAATTTCAATCCACCCGGTATGTGCACAGACACGGCAACCCGCCCCGCCGCACATAACGCACCGTATGTCAACCTCTGCACTGGGCTCCGTAAAGGGAAAATAACTGGGACGAAACCGAAGCACCGTATCTTTTCCGAAAACGTGCTGAAGGAAATAGGTCAAAACGCCTTTGAGATCAGCGAAGGTAATACCTTTATCAACGAGAAGGCCTTCAACCTGGTGAAACATGGGGGTATGAGAGATGTCTGAATCTGGTCGGTATACTTTGCCCGGTGAAATGATCCTTACTGGCGGGTCCTGCTTCTCCATGGTCCTTATCTGAACGGGAGAGGTATGTGTGCGGAGTACCATATTGTCGGTTACATAGAACGTGTCGTGTATGTCTCGTGCCGGATGATCAGGGGGAATATTAAGCGCCTCGAAATTATAGTAATCGAGTTCGACCTCCGGACCCTCGGCAATGGAAAAACCGAGTATTGAGAATATTTCACAGATCTCACCCATGACACGCGTAACGGGATGTATTTTGCCGTATTTCGTTCGCCTGCCAGGAAGGGTTACATCGATCTTTTCTTTCAGCAGGATGTCAGATTTCCCCTCGGAATCAAGGCGTTCGATTGCCCTTTCGATTCTTTCCGATATGGATTTCTTAATATCATTTGAGAGCTTGCCAAGACTCGGCTTTTCCTCGGGGGGGACATCTTTTAACTTACGCAGAACATCGGTAAGAAAACCTTTTCTTCCGAGATATCGTGTACGTAATTCGAGAAACTCTTCCCTGCTGCCTGCAGCTTCTATTTCATCGACCGCCTTTTTCTGCAGCTCCTCAAGAGTTTCCCTCATGCAACTTCATCACCTTTCGCAATACTCACAATTTTCGCGAATGCTTCGGGATCATGGATGGCAATATCCGAAAGGACCTTTCGGTCCATGTCCATCCCTGCCTTCTTCATTCCGTCAATGAATTTACTATAGGAGATACCGTTTATTCGGGCAGCGGCATTTATCCTGGCAATCCAGAGCTTCCTGAATTCTCGTTTCCGTACCTTTCTGTCCCGGTAGGCATATTTCATTGCCCTTTCAACGGCTTCAGTGGCAGTTCTGTAGAGCCTGCTCCTCGCTCCAAAATACCCTTTTGCAAGCTTGAGTATTTTTCTTCTCTTCTTCCTGGCGTGTATACTTCTCTTTACCCTCGACATCTTTTTTACATCTCCCGGTATTTATGTAATGTATTAAGCATAAGGAATAAGTCTCTTTATGCCTTTCATATCACTCTCATTGAGCAGCCCGCTCTGCCTGAGATTTCTCTTTCTCTTACGATTTTTCTTCGTAAGGATATGACTCGCATAGGCCTTGTTTCTTTTTACTTTCCCTTTTGAAGTAAGGCTGAACCGTTTGGCCGCCCCCCTGTGTGTCTTAATCTTTGGCATTGAATCACCTCTGTATCTTCATGTTTATTGTTTTTTCGGAGATACTATCATGATCATATTTCTTCCCTCACGCTTGGGGTACTGATCGACGACACAGAGCTCGCCCAGCCTCTCCTTTATCTCCTCCATTATCTGTCTTCCCTTTTCGGTATAAACGATTTCCCTCCCCCTGAACATCATTGTTATTTTCACCTTGTTATTCTGTTCGAGAAATCGCGTGATATGGCGGATCTTAACCTGCAGATCGTGCTCCTCTGTTTTCGGCCTTACCCTGATCTCCTTCAGCTGAACGGTGCTCTGGCTCTTCTTGGCAACAGTCAACTTCTTACTACGCTGATAACGGTATTTCCCGTAATCCATGATGCGGCAGACGGGGGGCGAGGAACCAGGGGCTACCTCCACAAGATCAAGGCCTGCCTTTTCCGCCTCTTCTATGGCTTTCGAAAGGAGTAATATTCCCAACTGCTCTCCGTCGGAACTGATTACGCGTACCTTATCAGACGTAATCTCATCGTTTATCCTCAGATTTTTAGCTATGTGCCACCTCCTGAAGGTTTAAAGTTTGAAGTCCGCCGTTTAAAAACAGACGATTTATTTCAGGGGTCCTATTTCCAACCTGAAACTTCAAACTTGAAACTTTTTACTCGTTGTTGCTACACTTTTCCCTTACTATATTGATAAATTCCTTCACATCCATGGCCCCGAGATTCTTTCCTCCCCGTTGCCTTGGCGATACTGTTCCCGATTCGACCTCCCTGTCACCAATCACAAGAAGATAGGGGGTCTTCTGCATCTGCCCTTCCCGTATCTTATAGCCGAGTTTCTCGTTCCTGAAATCCTTCTCCACACGGACACCGGCATCGACGAGCTCTTTGTACACCTTTTCACCGTAGGGAATATGATTATCCGTCACGGTCAGGACAGATGCCTGCACCGGTGACAGCCACAGGGGGAATGCACCCGCATAATGTTCGATCAACACCCCCATAAACCGTTCAATCGCACCGAGAATAACCCTGTGCAACATAACCGGCCTGTGTCTCTCGCCATCCGGGCCAACATAACTTAAGTCGAACCTCTCAGGCAAGGTAAAATCGCACTGAATGGTTGCACACTGCCATTTCCTGCCAAGGGCATCCTTCAGTTTGAAATCTATTTTCGGTCCGTAAAATGCACCATCCCCCTCATTGACATCGTAGGCCATTTTATTATCTTTGAGAGCCTGGTTGAGTGCATTCGTGGCAAGTTCCCAATCCTCGTCCGTACCTATCGAGTCCTCCGGCCGTGTACTCAACTCCACATCGAATTCGAAGCCGAAGATATCCATGGCATAGGCCACAAAATCGGCAATTGCCCTGATCTCTTCATTAAGCTGGTCCGGCGTACAGAGTATGTGTGCGTCATCCTGGGTAAACTGGCGTGCCCTCATAAGGCCATGCAAAACACCGGTTTTTTCATGGCGGAGAACGGTACCCAGCTCAAAATATCGTAAGGGAAGGTCCCGGTAGCTCCTGATCTTCGATTTATAAATAAGCATATGGGAAAGACAGTTCATCGGCTTGATGCCGTAGATCTGCTCATCCACTTCAGTAAAATACATATTATCCCGGTAATGATCAAAGTGGCCCGACTTCTTCCAGAGTTCACCCTTCAGAATCTGCGGACCCATTACGATACCATAGCCACGTTTCAGGTGCTCCTTCTTCTCCCAGTCTTCGATAATCGTCCTTAACATTGCACCCTTGGGATGAAATATGATAAGTCCCGGACCCGCCTCGTCATTCACCTGAAAGAGGTCAAGTTCCCGACCGAGTTTGCGGTGATCCCGCTTTTTAGCCTCTTCAACGAGCGTAATATACTCCGCCATTTCCTCCGAGGTCGCGAAACCGGTCCCGTAGATCCGCTGAAGCATCTTTTTCTTTTCATCACCACGCCAGTAGGCACCCGCCACACTCATTAATTTGAATGCTGTTATCATACCCGTTGATGGTATATGGGGGCCACGGCAGAGATCAATGAAATCGCCCTGACTATAGAGGGATACTTCCTTTACTTCATCGGGAAGGTCGTTAATGAGCTCAACTTTATAGGATTCGCCTTTTTCGTCGAATAAGGCCACTGCCTCATCTCTCGAAACGACCCTGCGTTCGAAGGGATGATCGGCAGAGATAATCTCCTGCATCCGCTTTTCGATCGTTTCGAGGTCTTCCGGGGTAAAGGTCTTGGCATAATCGAAATCGTAATAGAATCCGTCTTCTATCGAAGGTCCTATGGTAACTTTTACGCCGTCGAATATATCCTGAACCGCCTGGGCCATGATATGGGATATACTGTGTCGGATAACTTCCAGGCCCTCTTTGGAAGAGATATCTACCGGTTCGATGGACGAATCCTCCTCAACGGAGAAACTCAAATCAACCAATGAACCATCGATTTTAGCCGCTACGGCAGAATTGAGTACCTCTTCATTCCACGATGACAGTATCTCTTTTACCGTCCTTCCCGAAGGATGCTGAGCCTCGGTACCACCGGGCAGTCTGACTTTAATCTCTTTCATATCGATTCAATAGTATTCCGTTCTATTTGCCTTTCAATATCAAAGCCATAAAAATTCTATATATCTCGAATTGTTACAGATATCACAAACCTGTGATTAAAGAAAGGGCATCATAGGAGCAATCCATTGTGATGCCCTTCACTCCATTCACTCAATATTATTAAATGGTAGGCACGCAGGGATTTGAACCCTGGACCCCCACCGTGTCAAGGTGAT
>CAYSHT010000031.1:0-19390 GCA_964430915.1 uncultured Syntrophaceae bacterium | reverse complement strand
TCCTAGATAAGAAAATAAGTGACAGGATTATGTCAATTCTTCCAAAGCCGGGATCGAGCGCTTTCAATCCGGTCGATGTCGCAAACCCTCTCGTTCCGCCTCAGATATTAAAAGACACCCTTTTGCTCGCGGCAGAGGACGATAAGATTGACCTGCAGATACTCATACAACTTCTCTACCATTACAAATCCCTTGCCATGGCTCTGGGAGTAGACTCCGTGAGGGATGTTACCCCCTATCGGGAACTTGCCGATTCGGTTGAAGAGGTGGTAGATAAGACGGGAAAACCCGTCATTATTGTACTTCCCAATAATAAGCGGGAGCTTCAGTGCATGGATTTGGAGGAAATGATACGCGATGCCAGGGATATTTTCCTGAAAAAGAAGATCCCGGTTTTTGACGATCTTTTTGATGCACTGAGAGCCATACATCATGTTTCGAAATACTACGCAATAAAGCAAAGGAGATGAAAGGAGCTATGAATATTATTGAAGAAGCTGTGAAGCGGGGGGCAAAGACCTTATCCGAGCATGAATCAAAATTGTTTCTGGCAGAACACGGAATCGCCGTAACGCGGGAAGTTGTTGTAAGCACAGAAGAAAATGCTGTACTGGCGGCGGAGGATATAGGATACCCTGTGGTGCTCAAGGGCTCCGGGGAGGCATTGAGTCACAAGACAGAGATGAATCTGATTGCAATAGACATGCGAAGTGAAGCTGAAGTGAGGGAGGCGTTTCAACGATTGACCTCAAATCCCGAAGTTACCGTTGAAGAAGTTCTGGTGCAACAAATGGTAAAGGGAGATCGCGAACTCGTGATTGGTCTGACCCGTGACGATCAGTTCGGTCCCTGTGTTATGTTTGGACTGGGTGGAATCTTTACGGAAATCCTTGAGGATATCTCATTTCGCGTTGCCCCCCTGCGTAGAGTCGATGCCATGGAGATGATGGATGACATACGGGGGAAAAAGATTCTCGATGCCGTAAGGGGCAAAGCCTCGGTGGATCGGGAAGTACTCGCCGATATACTCGTCTCGCTCGGGCAGATCGGACTCGACTATGAAAAGATCCGGGAGATCGACATAAATCCCCTCAAAATACTGGATGGGAAACCGATAGCCGTTGATGCCCTTGTGGTGATCGATAACGAGTGAGATCGCGCGACGTTACAAGAGAAAGACCTTCGTCAATTTTTTCCGCGCCGGGGAGACTCGATGGAAGATGATAAGTGGGTCGTTGTCTATGTGGCTTCCGGTATGATCAATGCGAATATCATCGTCGGGAGGCTTGAATCGGAAGAAATACCGACGAAATTGAGATATGACGTCGTGGGAGCTCTTTATGGACTTACCCTTAACGGTCTGGGAGAAGTGAAGGTTATGGTACCCTCCCGATATGTCCTGAGGGCCGAGGAAATTCTCTCTCATTTCTATGAAGATGTGGATATTGACTGGGAAGAATGATCGCGATGGAGGGCGCTGAACTGAACAGCGAGCGCATTCCCCGCAACTCGCGGCGGTGTTAGCGAGCGAATAAAAAACAAATATTTTCCTTAACAGTCGGAGATTCCCCGCAACTTGTTGCGGGGAGATTCAAATTTCAGTTAGCTATTGCTTTCTATAGTATGCCCTCCATTTCCGTGCCGCATTTAGAGCACTTGGAACCCTTCAGATTTAACCTATCGACGCGAAAGCCGTACCTTCCAATGATAAGATTTCCACAGTTGGAACAGTAGGTGTTTTCGCCTTCGTCCCCCGGGACGTTTCCCGTATAGACATATTTGAGTCCCGCATCTGTCCCGATCTGTTTGGCTCTCTGGAGCGTCGAAAGGGGTGTGGGCTGAATCCCGGTCATCTTATACTGGGGGTGAAAACGGCTGATATGCCATGGCGTTTCATTTCCCAGTGAATGGATAAAACGGGCTATATCGGAAAGCTCTTCATCGCTGTCGTTCAGTGTGGGGATTATGAGGGTGGTCACTTCTACCCAGATGCCGAGTTCCTTCATTTTTTTGAGGCTATCGAGGACGGGCTGTAGCCGGCCACCGCAATATTTTTTGTAAAAATCATCGTCGAAGGATTTCAGGTCAACATTGGCGGCGTCGAGGTAGGGTGATATTTTCTCGATCGCCTCACCGGTCATAAACCCGTTGGTAACGAAGACGTTTTTGATCCCCTTATCTTTAGCAATCTTCGCGGTGTCATAGGCAAGTTCAAAATAGATGGTGGGTTCGGTGTAGGTATAGGCGATTGTCTTCGATCCTGTTCTAATTGTTTTCTCGACGATTTCCTCCGGCGTCACTTCACGGCCGATTATCTTTCCCCTCTCTCGCGGCATCTGTGAAATATCGCTGTTTTGACAGAAGGTGCATTGAAAGTTGCATCCAACGGTGGCGACGGAAAAGGATCGCGATCCAGGGTAGACATGAAAGAGCGGCTTTTTTTCAATGGGATCGACATTTTCGGCTATTATGGTTCCATAGACAAGCGTGTAAAGGATTCCGCCTCTGTTTTCCCGTACCCCGCAGATGCCCTGTTTTGATGGTGATATGGTGCAGGTATGCGAACAGAGATGGCACCGAACCCTCTCATCATCCAACTTTTCGTAGAGCATCGCTTCTTTTATCATTTTTTTATCTCACGTGCGGCGCCGGGCGCGCCATAGCCGTCGGTCGCTACTTTGAGTTTCCCCTTTTCCGTCAGGGGGTCCTGAATGGTTTGTAATGAGGAAAGCACCGGTATCATGAGTCCGACAAAGGAGCCGAAGGGGTTTTTCATGACGGGGATCTTTTCTTCGATGTCGATTGCAAAGGTATACCAGGTAAGGGGAAAGAAGACGACACTCCCCCATGTTGGTGTGACATCGGGAAGTACGGATTTTACCAGTGCTTTCATCTCGATAATACTGGAGAGGTTTGAGTATTCGGTGAAGGGGAAGAGATGTTTATCCTTTATTTTTCCAGATAGAGCCGCCGGGGAATATTTGTTCCACGAACCGAGAAAGATCCTTCCCCTGCATACCCTGACCGCCTCTGTAAGCGCCGCTCTCTGATCATTAAGGTTATTCAGGCATATCATTGTTACTATATCGAACTCATTATCTGAGAAGGGGAGGTCTTCGCAGTCTCCGTTTAGAAGTTCGGCCCTCTGGCCGAGCCTTTCCCGGGCCGTTTCGATGCGGTCGGCTGATGTATCGATCCCGGTTACGTCGCACCCCTTTCTTCGGAAGAAGAGGAGATTATGCCCCGTACCGCAGGCGAGATCGAGAAGTCTCTCTCCTTCACAGGGGTTGAGAAGTCTGCAGATAAGCTCCTGCTTCCGCCTGTCGACATAGTAGCCAAGAGGCGATTGAAGCCAGTTTTCGTATGATGATACCCTTTTCTCGCTCTTGAGAGTCATGTGTCCTTGAAAATTTTCTATCCGCCTATTGAAGACATACTTCTAACACATTTTTTTCTCTGAATTTCATGGCAGTTCATGGAGTGCATTCTCGGTTTGTCGAGGATAGCCTTTCTTATGAGTTCTTCCAGCTCGAAATCGCTGCATTTGGCTCTCAAAGGTCCCTTCAGATCCGATTCCCCGTCGCAGAGGAGACATGCCTTCAGGTGTCCATCGGCGGTGAGCCTGAGCCTGTTGCAGGACTCACAGAATTCATGGCTCATGGAACTGATGAGCCCTATTTCACCCAGTGCGCCCTCCATCTTGTATATCCTGGCAGGACCGTCTGCTTCACCGGGGTTTTTGGAGACCGGCACCAGCGGCCTGAATGTGTTTATCGTCTCTTTCACGATGTCACCGGAAAGATATCCGAGGCTGTTGTCGAGGGCAGGGGTACCGATCGGCATATATTCGATGAATCTGACCTGATAGGGATTGTCCAGTGCCAGCTTTGCGAAATCCACGATTTCCTCGTCGTTAAAACCCCTGATAGCAACAACATTTATCTTGATAGGCGAAAACCCCACGCTGCGCGCCTTTTCAATTCCCCGGAGCACACTGTGCAGGTCTCCGCCGCGTGTAATCTCTCTGTATTTATCCTCGACAAGAGAGTCGAGGCTTATGTTTATTCTTTGTATGCCGGCATCGTATATCTCCTCTGCAAGGGCCTCCAGAAGGATGCCATTTGTCGTCAGGCTTATATCGTGAAGTCCCTCAATTGATTTTAACCGGGTGAGAAAATCGATTACCCCCCGTCGGACGAGGGGTTCCCCACCGGTTACGCGAACCTTCACAATGCCGGCCTTTATAGCGATTTTCACAATACGTAATATCTCTTCATAGCTCAGAATATCCTGGTGGCCGATGAAGGATATCCCCTCCTTCGGCATGCAGTATATACACCGAAGATTGCATCTGTCGGTGATCGAAACTCTCAAATAATTGATATTTCTGTTATGTTTATCTATCATCCGTGACAACTCCACGTGTTGAAAATTCGGCTCCATTGAAGCTCCCCGCAACAAGTTGCGGAGAATCTCCGACTGTTAAGGAAGAACTTTATTTTTATTCTCGCTTCCCCGCCGCAGAAAGCGGGGAATGCGCTCGCTGTTCAGTTCAGTTTGATCGGTCTTTGAGACCAAAAACCCCCAACTATCATACTTCGCAGATGATGACAAGGATGGGCCCCGATTAATCGGGATTTCATGGGGGGAGTTATGGGAGACTGCCTTTGGATAAAAAACGCCGCCCGAGACGTGTTGTGTCTCGGACGGCGTTTGATATGCGGCGGAATCGCTGGTGTTTTAGTTTACGTTGATTTTTATCTTCCTGGTTTTTGTCTCCTTGGACTTCGGTATCGTGAGATTGAGAATTCTGTCCCTGTATGTCGCATCAATTTTATTTGCCTCGACACCGTCGGGAAGCCTGAAGTTTCGGTCAAAGGAACCGTAGCTGCGCTCGATCCTGAGATAATGGTCTTCCTTCTTTTCCGCTTCCTGTCTCTTCTCGCCTTTTATCTTTAAGACGCCTTCGACGAGCGTTATTTCAAGGTCCTTTACGTCAATACCGGGCAATTCGGCACTTACCCTGTATTCCTTTTCGTTTTCAGAAATATCGAAAGCCGGCACACAATTTGCGTCCTCGTTTAGCAAAGTTGATACGTTGCCATCGGAGAAAAACCTGTTCCATATATCCCTTGTCGGGGAAAGCGAGCTTCTGCTCGGAATCAATTGTATCATTCTGTTCATGTTATATACCTCCTTACGTGAGATAGTTTTTATTTGCTAACAAAGTAAGCACGATTCTTTTTTCGTCAAGAAAATGGAGAGGTAAGGCGCTAATATTATGTTATTTTATAAGGATAAATGGTGAAATGTTGAGGAGTGCTAAACTGAATAGCGAGCGCAATCCCCGCTGCTTGCGGCGGGGTTAGTGAGCGAATAAAAAATAAAAATTTCCCCTATCAGTCGGAGATTCCCCGCAACTTGTTACGGGGAGCTTCCAAAAAGTCAGTTTTCCTTAGAAATGACATTCAGCCTCTCCCGTGCGAGGAGTCCGAAGCTTGATTCGGGGCTAATCCTGAGTACGTTCTTAAAGGCCTGGGAGGCACTCCTGTTGAGGCCTTTTTTCAGATAACAAATCCCAAGCCAATAGTGAGGCTCTGCAAGGGTTGGCGCTATCTCGACCGCCCTTTTGAAATGGAGTAGCGCCTCATCAATATTATACTCGTTAAGGTGTGCCAGGCCCACATTGTTATGAATTATCGGGAGCAGTATCGTTTCGGGTTCTTTTCGGAGCGCCTTCGTGTAGTGTTCTATTGCCTTTTTGTTGTTCCCCTTTTTGTAATAGGCCCATCCGATGTTGTTCAGAGCAACGGCCGGAGTTTGGTAAAGGACATTTGCCAGCGCACGGCTGAATTCTTCTATCGCCTTGTCGTAGAGTTTCATTTCCAGGTAGACCGTACCGAGATAGTTGTGGGCCTCCGGATAATCGGGATTTAACGAGAGGGCCTTTCTGAATTCCTCTGCCGCTATATCGTTCATACCCTTCCCGTAATAGGTTAGTCCCATGTAGTAGTGTATCTCGGCATCTTTCGGGTTCATTTTCTGAGCGGTCATCAGTTCACTGAGAGCGGTTGTATATTGTCGGGACTTTATATAGGCAATTCCGAGATCCAGATGGACACGCGACAGCTGCTCCTTATTTATTCGCTTTGCACCGCAGCCGAGAATTAAGGAGAATGCGATAATAATACAGGGAAAAACAACACAAATTCTCTTCAGGGTTTTCTTTTCCATCGTGACCGCCTATTTATTGTTAGCGTTTACCCACCAATCGCTTTTGTCTTTGAACCACCATTCGGATGAGTCGGTCTTGATTATGACTTCAGCAAGCTCCTTTGCGGCTTCCGTTGTCAGCCTCTTTACGGCAAATTCTATCCATTCCTTACTGTATTTATTTCCGAGGTCACCATATTCTTTCAGCTGAAGTATCAGTGACAGTTGATCGGCATCGTGTGCTACGATAGATTCCCGTGTCTTTTTTTCATTGAATTCAGCCAATGCCGATTCGATTTCATTACCGAAAGAGAGCGTTTCGGCGAGTTCTTTTATTGCTTTTTTTTCATCCACATCGACATACTTCTTGTTGACGTAATTCATATCGCCCGTTCTTGCCTCGGGAAGGTCGTGAAACAGGCATATTTTGATGACCCGTGATTCATCGATATCTTTTTCTAATTTACACAGAGTGTACCCTATGAATATCGTTCTCAGTATGTGTTCCGCTACCGATTCATTACCAGAACCGAGAAATCGAAACCCCGTTCTCGGGGTTTTTTGCAGCATACCTACTTCAAATAAGAAATTGGCAATTTCCTTCATTTCATCCCTTTTTTTATTGTTTCCATTCTGTTCATCATCATATCGGAAAGTTTCTTCATCTCCAGTTGAAGCGATGAAATGCCTTCGGGCTTCATGGCAATTAATGTATCGAGTCGCTCCTTCCAGTGTTTAATTACCGATATCTCGTTTTCTTTCACCTTGGTTTCGAATCTTTTCTGAAATTCTCTTAGAAATGCTGAATCAGTATCGAGCGAACCCATATCGATTCTTCCTTTCCCGTAGATTTGTCTTCCAAAGATGCGCGTATACTATATCAGTTGCCCCTTTGTTGCAACACAGAATAACCGGATGCCCAGGTGTTGTAATTTTAACCCTCTGCGTGATGATGCAGACAGTGGAAGCGCGAGAAGTCAAGGATTTTAATGTATGAAGATCTTCTGCCTGTCAAATTGGGACGGGTCCGGAAATATATCGAATTGACTTTCAAAACCATGTTAAGTACTATGATTCGCAAAGTAAGTACCTCACCCGGAGGCAAATACCATGGGTAACAGAAAGATTTTACTCTTTATAGGCGCATTTTTTGTATTCATTTTGAGTAGTCCCTCTTTCGCCGCCGTCGATGAGGCTACGGTCCAACTATCCTTTAAAAAAACGGCAAAATCGATAGTGAAAGACGCCAGGTATACAGTAAAAAGGGGAGACTATCTGCTCGGCATCATAAAGAAAAAGTACGGAGTCTCAAAAGAGGAGAATCGGAATATACTGAAGAAGGTGAGCCGTTTAAATCCTGCGATAAAGAATGTGAATCTCATTTATCCGGGGCAGCTGGTCATTTTCCCTGGGGAGATTACCGAAGAGATAGTCTCCGAGGGGGAAGAAGAGAAAACCACGTCCGTCTACATTGTCAAAAAGGGCGATTCCATAATAAAAATTGTGAGCAGCCATCTTAGAATTACGCTTGAAGAGAGTCGCAAGATACTGGAAACGATAAGACATCTGAACCCGGAGATTTCAAATTTGAACAGGATTTATCCCGGGCAGAACATCATTATTCCGTCAAAAGGTAGGGAAGGGGAGAAGACAAAGGAAATGCCCCCTCAAGAGAAAATGGTGGAGAAGAGATTTCTCTCCCATGAAAATCAGCTTTCCATCCTGAGCCATATGCTCAGTCGCACAGGCGGATCGATCATTACCGAGGGGGGTTTTTATATACCCCTGAGACCCCAGGGACAGATAGAAATCAATTGCTCCGAGGTTCCCGTAGCGGAACTCGCAGACGGGAAAACGGTGCTTCTCGATTTTTCCAATCACATACCGAATAATGTCCAAAAGATTGTCGAGTCCACCTGGAAAAATTACTCCATAATCAGCACTACCGGTGAGGGGAGATCTATGCTGGAAGAATTCCTCAGTACAGCGGGCATCTATACCCTCACGAAAAAGGGCGGCTATGTCGCTCTGGGGAGAAACAATCTGGTCAGTCTCTTTGCGGGCTGGATTGTCAGGTGGGAAGGAGGCGCTGTCCCCTACGCGCTCTGTATAAATTTTATCGATGGTGATTCACCGGTAGTACCCGGTAATATTCGTAAGTATGCTATGAAAAACGGTTTTGATCTTATAGAAGTTTCTGAAGATGCAGTCATGACTGATTTTCACATGCCCTATCAATCGATGGATGTTTCTTTCCTGCACTGGAATTCTAAAAGAGAACTGGCGGAATCATTACTCTCGAAAATGGGTTATTCAGTTTCCAGGGATTCAAGGGTAGGGATATTTACTATCGAGGATGACGGGTTCAACCTTTCGGTCAAGGCCGATCTCATGGTCGAAACAGAAAAAGGCGACACAATTTTTAATTTTGAAAAGTTGCCCGAACAGTTTTCAGATATCCTCATGAAGAGGGGGGTCCGAATGGTGTATCTCTCCGAGGAGGAGGGTAAGCGGAAGACGGTCACGTCAGTGCTCAGTGCCCTGGGGAGTTCTTTCACTTCCGATACCTATCGATTCCCATTCTCTGTTGCGGGTGGCAAGAAGGTGTGTGAGATATCTTTCAGGGCATTGAAGATTGAAAATGGCGGCCCGCCACTCTATCTCGTTGAAGACGAGATTGACAGCGATATATACGGATTGCTCAATGGGAAATGGGAGGTTGAATTACTACGATATTGAAGATTAAAGGAATTGGGCTTTTTTCGGGCGGTCTTGACAGCATTCTTGCAGCAAAGGTTATAGAGGGACTTGGAGTGGAGGTTACCTGCGTTGCTTTTGAGACCCCCTTTTTTGATGCCATCAAAGCAAAAGCGATTGCCCATAAGATCGGACTTCCGTTGATAGTGATGAACATTACGGACGAACACCTTTGTATGCTCGAAGCGCCCCGGTATGGCTATGGAAGGAACATGAATCCCTGTATCGACTGTCATATCCTCATGCTCAAGAAGGCAGGTCAAGTGATGGAGGAGGCTGGTGCCGATTTTCTCTTTACCGGTGAAGTTCTGGGTCAGCGACCCATGTCGCAGGGTAAACAATCGCTCCATGTCGTGGCCTCCAGGTCCGGGTATGGGGGATATGTGGTGAGACCGTTGAGCGCGAAGCTTCTTGCCGAGACAATACCGGAAAAAGAAGGTAAGATTGACCGTGAAAAGCTCCTCGATATTCAGGGCAGATCCAGGAAGCGTCAGATAGAAATGGCGAGAAACTACGGGATTTCGGGATATTCCAGTCCCGCGGGTGGATGTCTCCTTACAGACCCGATCTTTGCGAAGAGGCTTAAGGACCTCTTTGAGCATAGAAGTGACCGCGATGTGAGGGATATAGAGCTTCTGAAGTACGGAAGGCACCTCAGGTTGAGTCAGGATGTCAAGGCAATTGTGGGCAGACGAGAAGGGGAGAACAATACCATCGAGGATCTATCGAGAAATGGTGATCTTATTATCAAGGCGAGGGATTATCCGGGTCCCACCGTGCTTGTGCCCTACGGATGCGACGATGTAACCCTTGAAGTAGCAGCCTCTATATGCGTGCTTTACAGCGATGCTCCGAATGATTCAGAAGCGACGGTCGTATGCAGAGAGGGAAGCTCATCCCGCCTGATACCCGCGAAATCGGCATCGAAAGAGGATGTAAAAGATTTGATGATCTGAAAAAATGGACCTCTCGATCTTCCCCGAATTCCCCGTGAATTGAGAAGCGAGAGCATTCCCCGCAACTTGTTGCGGGAACTTCAATCCTTTGCTCGGCATCTTTCAGAGATTTCTGTGTTCGTTCCTCAAGAGATCATCGACTGTCTTGACAGGATTGAAGGTAGCGAGGGGCACTTCCACAAAAACGGTATTCCATTTCGCCATAGATCCATTCCAGAGGCCGGGGAGTTCCAGTGCCCTGAGGTTTCTGCCGTCCTGAGATTTTTCTGTAATTATGTAGGTGTCTGGATCGACGTATCTCTCGAGGTCGAATTTCTCGCCCCTGTAATTTTTCACTGCACAGACGATATCGACAGGATTGAAGTGGGTTGAGGATTTCCATATTTTACTCTGTTTTTGAGAGTGCTTATCGATCTCGGACTCTTCTATGATCTGAAGAGAGAGCGTCCCGTCATTTTCCTTCACCCAGAAGGGTCCTCCACCCGGCTCACCCACGTTTTTAACCATCCCGCAGATACGTAAAGGACGGTTCAGTTTTTGAAGGAGGAAATCTTTTCTCTGCCCGAAGGGACGTTCATCAAAGGTTTCGGGAACGGTTATGTTGAGCCTGCTTTTGCTGAAGTTCACGGCATTGCCAAGCAGGTCTTCATCCGATTGCGGGCCCGAAATCAGAGCAATATGGTTAAAAATCTCCCGTTGAAGTTCTATCAGGTAGCCGCCGATCAATTTCTTGTAGAGAATCGTTTCCCCTTTCAGGCTGTCGGGAACCACGTTGTCGATATTCTTGAGAAAGATAAAGTCATTATCGATGGTGTTGAGATTCTTCAGAAGCGACCCATGTCCCCCGGGCCTGAAGACAAGGGCGTTTCCGCCGTCGCGAAAGGGTCTGTTTTCGCTGTCGACGGCTATGGTGTCCATCGAGGGAAGCTGGGTTGAGAGCGTTACCTCGAGTGTGACGCCGTATCGCTCTTCATAGGATTTCCTAACGCGAGAAATGAGATCTTCGACGGGCTTTCTGTGATCGTCAGAGACGGTGAAATGTATTCTGCAGGTGTTTTTATCATCATTGACGGAGAGAATCGCTTCGACGAGCTGTTCCTCTAACGAGGTGCGAATATGATCGGGATAGAGATGAAACTTCAAAAGGGCCTTTGGGAGGTGGGCATAATTGAGTCCTTTGGGACTCAGGATGTAGTCGAGGATCTCGGGATAGTTTTTGTCCTTTAAGAGGCCATCGAGATCTTTCCCGTCGCTCCTGATAATGTTTTTCAGCTCCTCATGGAAGGCGAATTTGCCCAGGTTGTTCTCAAAGGTCGAGGCAATACGGGTGTCACCCGAATCTTTTGTGTCATAGAGCCTGAACCAATCCCTGAACATTCTCGTGGCGGCTCCCGAGGCGGGCACAAACTTTATGATTCTTCCCCTCGACACTTCTTCTTCGTAGATCTGAAGGAGGCTCTCTCTTTCGGGTTCTGATATGATTATAATTCCATCGTTTAGTGTACATGGCCTTTCGAGCCTCACGGGAATAGACCCCCGCTCGAATGCCTCGATCTGTTCCATAACCGCGCTTTCTGTGAGCCCCGCTTTTTTGATTTCCCCTCTATCGGTATCGCTGAAACAATCACTTTTCATTATGGTCCAATCCTTCCCTATCCGGTTACCCTGATAAACCCTTAAAAAGCAATAACGATATCATGTTAAACTATTTCTTAGTTCTTGACAATTTCCTTCTTTCCCTTCTATACTGCCGCCTAGGGAGTAACCCTCAAACGCAGGGCAACGATTGATGAGCGAAAAAGCAAAGGAGAATTGCCATGGCACAGATTGACGCCTTTTTCCAACTTATGCATGATCAGGGAGCATCCGATCTGCACCTCGTCTCGGGACAGCAGCCGGTCATTAGAGTGAGAGGCGAGATGGTACGAGTCAAATATGATGAACTGGAAGACGATAATCTCAAGACGATGCTCTATGAGATAACTCCCGAACATAAGGTGAAGCAGTTTGAAGAAACGGGCGATGTTGATTTTGCCTATGAGGTTCCGGAACTTGCCAGGTACAGGGCCAACTATTTCCAGCAGAAAAACGGTGTAGCCGCCGTTTTCAGGGAGATACCGAGCAAAATACAGACCGCCCGTGACCTGGGATTTCCCCCCGTGATTCCCAAACTCGCATCGCTGCCCAGGGGGCTTGTGCTGGTTACGGGGCCAACGGGAAGCGGGAAGTCCACGACACTGGCGGCCATTATTGACGAGGCAAACCGCATACGAAAGGACCACATCATTACCATAGAAGACCCGATCGAATTTGTTCATGAGAGCAAAAACTGTATCATAAACCACCGTGAGGTTGGTATTCATACAAAATCCTTTTCCTCCGCCCTCCGTGGTGCCCTGAGGGAAGACCCGGACATTATTCTGGTTGGAGAATTGAGGGATCTTGAGACCATTTCGCTTGCAGTCGAGGCATCCGCAACGGGCCATCTTGTTTTTGGAACGGTGCACACGACAAGCGCGGCCAAGACCGTTGATCGTATTATCGAGGTTTTCCCTACGGGAGAACAGATGCAGATTCGGTCAACACTAGCCGATGGAATCAGAGCGGTTATATCCCAGACGCTTTTCAAGAGAGTTGATAGGGGGGGACGTATTGCCGCCCTTGAAATCATGATCGCAACGCCGGCAGTCCGCAATCTTATAAGGGAATCGAAGACATTCCAGATTCCTTCGGCGATTCAGACAGGGAAAAAATACGGCATGCAACTTCTGGATGACCACATTATGGAGCTTTTGAACAGAGGTGTTATAAGTGCCGATGATGCATACAACAAGGCAAATGAAAAAGCGAAATTCAGGCCCTTCCTGAAAACACCTCCCACAGATTTTACGGAGGCCTAGGGAAACGATTCATTCATAAAGACAAGGGGAACTTCCAGGAGAACAGGCCATGAGAAAGCAGGAATTGGATTATTTGTTGAACAAGATGCTTGATTCACACGATGAAGTTTCAGATCTGAACATTACGGCGGGGAAACCGTTTCAGGTCGAAAGTTCGGGGGAATTAGTGGCGGTGGATTTAGATCCCCCCTTCTCGGAGCTTACCCCCTTTCAGTCGGAAACCTTTGCACTTAATCTGATAGACAGGGATCGGCGTCTCACGGAAATCCTCTTAAAACAAGGGGCCTGTGATTTGTCCTATGAGCTGCCGGGTAAGGCGCGCTTCAGGGTGAATGTATTTTCTCAAAGAGGAAATTACTCGACCGTTCTGAGGAAGCTTGAAACGCGGGTTCCCACCTGTCAGGAAATGAATCTTCCCGAATCCTTTCTCGAGATAGCGGAGGAGAAAAACGGAATGGTTCTTTTCACAGGGGCGACGGGAACAGGGAAAACGACGTCTCTTGCCACCATATTGAATGAAATAAACGAGCAACGATCGGTCCACGTTATAACCCTGGAGGATCCTGTGGAGTTTCAGCATTCCCATAAAGTGGCTACCTTTAATCAGCGTGAGTTGGGTGCCGATTTCAGCAGCTTTGCCTCTGGTCTCCGTTCCGCCCTCCGTGAGGCCCCGAAGGTTATTCTCGTGGGCGAGATGAGAGACAGGGAAACCGCGGAGATCGGTATGAGTGCGTCGGAAACGGGGCACCTTGTTTTAACGACACTTCATACGAGCGATGCAGGTCAGACGATAAACAGGATTCTCGGTATGTTTTCAACCGAGGAGGAAAATCAGGTCAGGGTCCGTCTTGCCGATACGGTGCGCTGGATTGTCTGTCAAAGGCTCCTTCCAAAGGTCGGAGGAGGAAGGGTTGCCGCCTTTGAAATTTTAAAAACGAACCTCAGGGTCAAGGATACGATTCTTAATGGAGAATCGGAAGGCAGTACCTTCCAGGATATTATAGAATCGGGAACCGCCTTCGGTATGACGACCTTTGATGGTTATATCATAGAGCTTTACAAGGATGGACTGATAACCGAAGAAACTGCCCTGGCGTACGCATCGGTGAAGGGTGTAGTAGGCCGCGGAATTGACTCGGTCAAGAGTTCGAGGGGAGAGGCCACCTCGGATATCTCACAGCTGGAGATTGATCGGGAGTACGGTAAAAAAAGGAAAAAATGGTAGTGAATGGATAAGGAGAACAGAATGGACGACGAAAAGACTCTTCACGATTCAGTAGCATCGGAGGTGTACGATGCCTCTCAAAGGCCCTTCGATTTTATCGAGGAGGGGAAGGATACTGCACTGATCTGCGAGACCGATTCTGCCCTTAAAGAGAAACTCAGCGCCATTTTGATGGAGGGCAATTATCTCATCACAAGTCCCGAATCTGCCCGTGAGGCACTCAAAAATATGAGGTTTCACGTCTATCAATTAGTCGTGCTCAATGAGAACTTTGATACCGAAGATCCTGATACCAACAGTGTGCTCAAATATCTCGAAACCCTTGCCATGAATGTCAGACGAGATATTTTTGTGGTTCTCCTGAGCGAAAAGCTGAGGACCAACGACAATATGGCCGCCTTTAACGAGAGCGTCAATCTGGTTGTCAATACCTCAAATATCAACGATATTGAGGGGATCATAAAGCACGGTCTTGCGGAACACGATCACTTCTACAGCGTCTTCAAGGAATCGATGCAAAAGCTGGGGAGGCTGTAACGATAGGGCTTTTATCCCTGTGACCGGGAGCGCACTCGTAATCCCCGCCTTGTGGGCGGGAAGCGTCACTCTTTCAGATAGGCCTTGGCGAGGCTTGTATTGACATGCACAACACCCCTGTTCATGTCTTTCATGGGATAATCTTCCGTGATCTCGGGCAGATTGTCCGCTTCTTTCTGAGTTTTTACAACAGAACCCGCCGGCACATATCGTTTATCCGGCACGTTGACACCCATCAGAATGACACCCGGTTCAATCACGCATTTTCCCCCCACGTATGATTTAAAGACCAGCGTTTTCATGCCGACAAAGGTATCGTCGAGTACGACGGCAGGCCCGTGAATCTGAACCTGGTGGGCGAGGGAGACCCTTTCCCCCACGTAGACGGCATAGTTTTTGCCCTCGACAACATAGAGATTGCCTTCGACGGGGTTCCCCCCTTCCTCCGTCTCCAGGGCATGAATGATGACGCCATCCTGAATGTTCGAGTCATCGCCGATAAAAAGGGGTTGTCCCTCATCGCCCCTTACGGATGCCATCGGCGAGACGAGTATGTTTCTCCCAAGGATGACATTACCAATGACGGAGGCGAGGGGATGCACATACGTAGATGGATCTATTGTCGGTTCATATATCCGTGAGCTGAAATCGGTCAGCACATTTTCCCCTATCATTGTTTCGTCTCCCTATTTCGCTTGTTTTGTTCCCTTTCAAGTAACTCGGGCCAGTATGTTTCCACTATTTTTTGTGTCTCTTCCGGAGGTCCTTCATTGTTGATAACAATATCGGCGAGGGGGAGCTTTTCATCGATTGACATCTGCGAGTGCAATCGATACTCCGCTTCCTCGCGGGTGAATCCGTTCCTCGTCATAATCCTCTCAATCTGAGCTTTCGGGGGTATATAGACGAGGACGGTAAGGTCCACATGTTTCTGGAGGCCCACCTCGATGAGAAGGGGGATGTCCGATATTATAATCGCGTCTTCCTTCCCCTTTTTTATCTCCTCCATACGGCGCACCCATTCTTCGAATATGGCGGGGTGGACGATGCTGTTTAACATCTCCAGCCTTTCTTTATCCTGAAAAACAATATCTCCCAGCTTTTCGCGGTTTATCGTGCTATCTTCATTGAGGATATCAGGCCCGTACTCTTCGACGATCCGGTTCCAGGCAGGTCCTTCCGGCTTTTCCACCTTATGTGCCAGGATATCGAAGTCGATCAGATAGGCCCCTTTGTCCTTGAAAAATTGTGCCACCGTTGACTTTCCGCTTCCTATTCCGCCTGTAAGACCAATGTTAAGCATTGTTTCCGTTCCTTTTTTGTGTGCCCGAAATCACTGTTGAGCTTGACAGTATACAGAAAAGAGGATTAGTTTAAAGTAAAAATGTGAGAAAACGGATCGGAAAAAAGAAGGATTTCTTTTCAGGGGGGAGAGTATGACGATTGAAAAATTATTGGAAAAGGCGGAAAAATTTGAACTGGATACCTACAAGATTCCTTCCGCTTTCATGGCAGGTCACGTGTCGTTTACGGGGACACCGGAAAAACACCCTCACGACCCGAACAAGATACTGCTGATTGTGGACCCCTTTAGTAAAAACATATCCTATTATGAGTTTCTGACGGTCGATATCAAGGGGCTGGAGGAACTGCCGAGTATCGTGACGAGGGAGGGAAAGTCGGTAAAGATGTGTCGCATCTGGGTGCGAAAGGGAAGCGTTGGTGTACGTTCCACCCCCTTTATTGTGGAAGACACGGCGGAATGGAGAGCGCGGTAAAAAAGGTGGAAAATTATTCTGTCAGTTGATAGGTGCGCACTGTTTTTTATCAGGTGCTGCCTGCTTTTCTGTTGTTGAAATAACCAAGCGTGAAGGCCAGCAAGGGGAGAATGACCAGATAGTAAGGACTAGCCAGAAGGAATATAACGGTTTCGCTCCATAGGTTACTCCCTTCAGCGGGTTTCCCTTTAAAACGGTTAAGAAAGGCATCGACCGTATTGCCAGCCAGACTCCCGAAATAAATAATCTGTATAAAACTCACAATGTGCCCCGCCTTTTTCCGGCCATAGTAATGGTCGAGTCGTGCCTTTGCCTTTTTATGAGGCTTTCCGCCTGTCTCGCTGTAATGCTGAGCGAAGGCAAGAGCGATGGCTTCTTCATCGGGGAAGTCACCTATCTCCATGGATAACAGTTTCTGTATCTCCTCCGCATCGACACCGTGTGTCAGGGCCATTTCACTGTGGAGCCATGTACAATACTTGCACGAAAGGACACCGCTGACAGCCACCATAAGTTTCTCTCTCAGCGCATGGCTCACATCTCCGCTTTTAGTGGCGTTTTTAACATAGACCAGACTGTTGATGATGAAGCACAGAAAATCGTAGAAGAAACTGCTGACTTTCGTGTAGACCCGGGTGCGAGAGGAGTCATTCATGTTGGCCTCCTGAATTGAACAGCGAGTGCATGCCCCGCTTTGTATAGCGGGGTATGCGAGCGAATAAAAAAACAAACATTTTTCTTAACAATCGGAGATTCCCCGCAACGTGTTGCGGGGAGCTTCAACTGCTCTTTATGACAATCTCAGCTTTTTGTTCGGAATGAAGCTTTCAACTTTCTTAGATTCCCCGTATGCAGAGATACTATGGCATCAGATGTCTCTTTTCGTCAAGCCTTTCCTGTAATTGAGAAAAGCAATCAGATCAAACGTAGTTTCTCATCAAAAGCCTGTATTTACAAAGCCCCGGTGCTGTGGTAATTTTCATAGATGTGAAA
The DNA here is from genome assembly GCA_964430915.1 of uncultured Syntrophaceae bacterium. GTDB lineage: Bacteria > Desulfobacterota > Syntrophia > Syntrophales > UBA2210 > JAFGBH01. The sequence continues at coordinate 2,031 of CAYSHT010000031.1, read as the reverse complement.
GGGGGATATCATGAAGGATATGGGTTTCACGAAGGAGATGAGTTTCACGAAGGAGATGGGTTTCACGAAGGATGTTACCGTCGGGAGGTACCTCGATCCCTTTGACGGATTCAAGGAGAAAGAATCCTCCTTAGAGATAAGAAAAGATAAGATAACGGGCGTCACATGCCGGATTCTCCCCTACCGTTTCAGAATGTCGGAAAAACCCGACGTGAATTCCTACCTCGAAAAATCTCCTGAAGCCATCTGTCCCTTCTGCCCGGCACTATTTGAGCAGATGACGCCGAAATTCACACCCGATATTATTCCCGAAGGAAGATTTCATAGGGGGAAGGCCGTTCTTTTTCCCAATGCATTTCCCTATGACAGAAACAATGCCGTGGCCATATTTTCGGACGATCATTTTCTCGGCCTCGACGAGTTGACACCGAAGGTCATGCTGGACGGATTTATGATCTGTCAGGATTACTTCAGCAGGATGTATCGTCTGGACCCTTCACTGCGTTTCTGCTCGATTAACTGGAACTATATGCCCCCTGCAGGCGGGGGGCTCATTCATCCCCATCTCCAGACAATAGTGGGTGAGAACCCCACGCGCTTTGTGAAGACCCTGTACGAAAGCGCCCTAAGATACAAGGAACAAGAGGGGAGCAATCTGTGGAGAGATTTAGTTACCTTTGAGAAAACGGAAGAGGAGCGGTTTATCGGGACCACGGTGGATATCGAGTGGATGACGAGTTTCGCTCCGAAGGGTATGGCCGGAGAAGTGATGTTTATAATGAATGAAAAAAGCTCTATCTTCAGTCTCAATAAGGATGATTTTCTGGAGTTGACGGCGGGGCTTTCACGGATATTTCGATACTTTCATGAGAACGATTTCATAAGTTTCAATATGGTGCTCTATGCCACCTTGGCGGAAGACGACAATCTGTGGATACAGGGGAGGATCATACCGCGCTTTCAACTGCCTCCCCTCGGCACGAGCGACCTCAACTGTTTCGAGAAATTCCACGAAGAAATTATCTGTCCCATCATTCCCGAGGATTTGTGCAAAGAGATACAAAAGCTGTTTTAGAGGGGAACAGAATGCCGGGGGCAGCTTAACTGGGTGTCTATTATTTCGGGGGAAGATCAAATGCTAATTGTCAATATATAATGAGACACAAAATTAGTATCTGTGAATCTCCCTTTGCTCGAAAAATAAACTTTGTCTCTCACATTTTTAAAAATACGATACGCAAATCTAGTTGTTAGTATTGTATGATACGCAACATATGTAAATGATCCGGTTTCTGAGTGTAATTGATGCACTTTATAGGACCGGATTCCTAGGAGTTACAGGCGAAAGGGCAGAAAAATTATCCAACGTGGGATCGATTCGTCAAACGCTGCTCAATCTTTCCTGAAGCAAGCGTAAGGTGAATTAAACCGTTCGTCCAGGAGTATAGTGGCAATCAGAACAAGGGCCGCGAGCGGATTTGATTCCCGTTTACTCCGATCCCCTCTTGCTCCGTCGAAAGGCATCGGCAAAGGGATTGTTAAACGGTTTGGGCGCTGCTTTCCCTTGTCCTTGCTTCTTATTATCGCGCCGTTGCGGCTTTCCCTTTTTAATCTTTTGTTCCCCGGCCTTTGACGCATCGGCTGGATTATTTTTATCCGCGGCGGGCTTTTCACCCGGCGACTTTTTCATGGAGAGCGAAATCCGCTTTCTTTCAGCGTCCACGGCGAGGATCGTCACTTTCACCTTCTGGCTCACCTTCACCACATCGCCCGGTGATTTTACGAACCGATCGGCCATCTCGCTTATGTGGACAAGGCCATCCTGATGGACACCGATATCGACGAAAGCCCCGAAGGCTGTGATGTTCGTAACGACGCCGTCAAGCTTCATGCCCACGACCAGATCTTCGAGCTTTTCAATCCCTTCGGCAAAAACGATATTTTCAAACTGCTCTCGCGGGTCGCGCCCCGGCTTGGCAAGCTCGGCCATAATGTCCCGCAGTGTTGGAAGCCCACAACTATCCGTCACAT
>CAYSHT010000030.1:13390-19526 GCA_964430915.1 uncultured Syntrophaceae bacterium | reverse complement strand
TATCAATCGCCAGTACCAGGTCTTTCGTGCTCATTATTTTCCTCTCCTTTTTTAGGGGGGAGCGAATAGGCACGCTCCCAGGTTCCGTTGTACATGTCTATTTCTTGCTCCCAGCGCACTTCACTCCAGGGCAGTGAGGATTTGCAGAGGTCCTTGATACGGTCCAGGTGTTCCCTTCCCCCTTTTGGGGTCAACATGCCGATCCGTACCCTTCGTAGAAGCAGATCTGAAAGATGCCGTACCTGTTCTCTCTTCGCCACAAAGGGAATCTCGGCCCAGAGAGTATGCGTGCCGGGAACATGGGTAAGGTCTTCAACTGAGGCCGAACTGACAAGTTCATTTGCCCCCTCTCCATATCGTCCATAGAGGCGACGCCATTCCTCGGGCGGAAGGCCGTAATCATTATCCGGCTTTTCCGGCACCTTTGAAAAGACAGGGTCGTCTTTATCAAGTTCTTCAACGGGCGGCAGATATGCCTTGGCCGCCTTCAGCGTGTCCCAGGCCATCCGGCGAAATGTCGTGAGTTTTCCTCCCGTAACAGTCACGAGTCCCTTCTTTTTCCAGACGACATAGTCGCGGGATTCCTCGGAAGGGGAGAGTTTCCCCTCGCTCAATACCGGTCTGATGCCCGCGAAGGTTGAGATACAATCCTCGGCAGTAATGTCGATGGTAGGAAAGTACGCTTTAAGGCCCCTCATAATGTAGGTTACCTCCTCTTCCGATATTACCGGTTCCTTCGCGAGGTCTTCTAAGTGATCCACATCGGTGGTGCCGACTATCACGGTCCCCTCCCAGGGTATGGCGAAAAAGCCCCTGTTATCATCGGGGTGCATAAAGGCCACCGCTTTATCAAGGGGAAGCGACGTGGATGAGAAAACCATATGACTCCCTCTCAGGGGGCGCAGGTGACGTTTCGGGTCGGGAGACGGGTGCAATTCCTCTCCCCATGTCCCCGTTGCATTTATGACAGCACGGCTTATGAATGTTCGCTCTTCTTCCTCTTCCGTATCACGTGCAATAACGCCGACAACCTCCCCCCGTCGGCCCCTTTTTATTTCCGTAACTTCCGCGTAGTTGATGGCCGAGGCACCCTGCTGCACTGCCTCATTTATGAGCCTGAGTACCATCCTCGCATCATCGACCTGTGCGTCATAGAATATGAATCCGCCGGCGAGATCTTCCTTTTTGATGAGGGGGGACATCTTGGTGAAATCTTCACTGTCAAAAAAATCATGCTGTTTCTGACGTGCCAGAAGATCGTAGATAAGAAGACCGATATCGACGGTCCATTTGCCCGGTCCGGACCCTTTGTATACGGGCATCAGAAAACCGATATGCTCCACGAGACCGGGGGCCTCTTTGAGCATTCGTTCGCGCTCTTCAACGGCAGCCTTTGTCACGAATATGTGCCCCTCTCTCAGGTAGCGAAGACCGCCATGTACAAGTTTCGTCGACCGGCTTGACGTTCCCCAGGAGAAGTCTCTCCGCTCCAGAAGGAGTGTCTTGAGTCCCATGCGCGTTGCTTCCCGAAAGACGCCGGCACCGGTGATGCCGCCGCCGATTACGATTAAATCCCAGCTTTCCGGTAAATCTCTTAAGTTCATTTTTTCTCCCTCACTATGATAGAATCAGGGACCCTGATATATAACTGCCCTTCTATTTTATTTCCTTTTTTGTGGCCAACTCCCCCCAGATCGTTAAACTCTCTTGAAGCGCCTCCCTCACTATGCCTTCTGTATCGTTTTTACCTTTTTTTATTGCCGCGAGGAGTTTCCGGTAGTAGGTCCGTGAGGAGCTTCTCCCCTTTTTCAGGCTGAAATAGTAGGGAGCCATGATTCTGAAGACAGAGGAAAAATCGTTGAGTATAAGAGGATAGACGGGATTTTGCGAATGTCTGGCATAGAGAACCTGTAATTCCCAGTCAAAAGAGGCAAATTTTTCCGGGTCGTCTTTGAGATCGGTATAACCGCTCAGATAATCGGCAAATAAATCGGGGGTGTTCATTATGGCGAGCCTAGCCACCGGTGGCAGCATGACGACCCTGACTTCGAGAAGACAGGATATGAATTCCTTTGACAGAAGCTCTCCATACCTGGCCAGGGTGCCGAGCAGTCTAAGGCCCCCCTCGTTCCAGTAGTCATTGATCGTGGTGGCCCTTCCGTGTTGTATGGTGACCCATCCCTCACTGGAAAGGCGGTGCAGTGTTTCTCGAAGTGTCGGGCGTGTCACATGAAACTTTTCAGCGAGAAGCCTCTCGCTGGGGAGTGAAGAACCCGGAGGGTAGGTGCCGTCCAGGATGGATGTTACCAGTTTATATTCCACGTAAAGGGCAGGTCGAAACGGTTGTTCCAGTTCGATGGCCATTATAAAACCTCATGCTAATCTGGTAAGAGGTCATACCACTTTTTTTCGATCGAGTCAAGTAGCCTTCTCAATATACTGGATTGATTATCTTCTACTTTTTCGCCTTTCTCGATGAGATCAGGATGGCCGCGAATATTGTCACGACGCCGATCAACTGGAACCTGCTCACCGATTCGTTAAAAAAGAGATAGGCGAGGATGGTTGCACCGATCGGTTCCCCGAGGATTGTGATGGCGACCATGCTTGCCTTTATGTGTTTGAGCGCCCAGTTGAAGGCCGTATGGCCGACGAGCTGCGGTATGATGGCAAGGAGTACCATATAGAGATAGGAAGAATTACGATATCCGGTAAAGGGAATATCGAGAATAAATGAGAGTATAATGAGGATAAAGGCGGCAAAGGTATAAACGATGGTAATGTAGGTCAGTATGTCGAGCTTTTCTCTCGCTTTACTCCCCACCAGGAGATACCCGCTTGCCATTATTGCACCCGCAAGGGCCAGAATATCACCCAGAAGGGCCTGCCTGTTGACAATGATTAATTGTTCGAAACCGCTGTCGCCGGCGGCGATAAGGGTGCTCCCAATGAGACAGAGGATGATCCCAATGATAAGTTCAATGTTTAGCTTTTCCTTCAGGAAGAAGTAGGAGAAAATTCCTACGAATATGGGGTTTGTCGTCACGAGGACAACGCTGCTTGCAACGGATGTGTATTTAAGCGACGTGATCCAGAGTATAAAGTGAAGCGCAAGGAAAAGGCCACCGAGCAGTGAGAGAATAAAATCCTCCCTTGTCACCTTTTTAAAGGTATGGCCCCTGAGCCGGAAGAAGACGAGAAGGACGACCGATGCTGCCGTAAGCCGCCAGGCCGCAATCATAATTGATGGAACATCATCGCAGAACCGAATGAATATGGCCGCAAAGGATATGGATAGTATACCGGCAAGAAGAACTGCCACGGTCTTGATCATGGGTCTTCCTCTTTTTCCCCTCTTTTCAGTGTAAGGGGCTGATGAATGCCATTAACACAAAACGTGGAGCATGTAATCTCTTATTCGAAAGAAAATTATTCATATGCGATGAGTTATGGTATCATTTTCCATCAATCAAAAAAAAGGGAGTGGACACCATGAAGAGAATCATAGGGTGTGTTTTTTGTTTTGTCGTTCTCGGGTATGCTTCGTCTCTTGCGGCGGGGGAAGCGGTTTCAAAAAGCACCGCCCTTGACCAGACGGGCGTTGAGGTAACGGTCTACAACAGCAATCTCGGTCTCATCAAGGATACGAGAGCGATTCGCATTCCGTCGGGTGTGGGAGAGCTCAGGTTTATGGACGTTGCATCCCATATCATGCCCGTTACCGTACATGTAAAATCGCTCGATAGCCCCGAAAAATTTCGTGTGCTTGAGCAGAACTATGAGTACGATCTCATGGACGGAAAGAAACTCCTCGATAAATATGTGGGCAAAAAGATAAAGATTATAGACTGGAACAAGTTTCAGGACCGAAAGGAGACGGTGGAAGCGGTTCTCCTCAGCAATAACAGGGATCAGATCTACAAGATTAATGATGAGATATATATCGGTCATCCCGGAATCAAGGTCCTCCCTGATATACCGGAGAACCTTATCGCGAAGCCGACACTCACCTGGCTCTATGAAAACGAGAGTAGGGAGAGGCATAATCTGGAAGTTTCATATCTGACGGGCAGCATAAACTGGAAGGCCGATTATGTGGTGGTTCTGAATACCGACGACACGTCATCCGATATATCCGGCTGGGTGACCGTGGATAACAAAAGCGGTGCCACCTACGGGGATGCGACGCTGAAACTGATAGCGGGAGAAATTCATAGGGCGGAAGAGAAGGATCGAGCTGTCAGGTATGCGATGGAAGAAATGGCAAAGGCCGGCGCTCCCCAATTCGGAGAAAAGGAGTTTTTTGAATACCATATCTATGACCTCGCACGAAAGACGACCATCAAGAATAACCAGACAAAACAGATACGCCTTTTCGAGGCGGCGGGTGTGGGTATCGAAAAGGAGTTTCTCGTCTATGGAGTCACAAGCTATTTTACCGGGCGATACAGGGCAAAAAATCCGAAGCAGCCGGTAGATGTTTATATAAAATTCAAGAATTCCAAAAAGAACAATCTGGGGATGCCACTTCCCGAGGGGATCATGCGTCTTTACAAGATGGATGAAAAGGGGTCGCAGCAGTTTGTCGGCGAAGACAGGATCGAACACACACCGAAGAACGAAGAGGTTACACTCAAGATAGGCGAGGCCTTTGATGTTGTTGCAGAAAAGGTACAGACGGACTTCAGGCAGATCAGCACCAAACGGTATGAAACTGAATGGGAAGTGACACTGAGAAATCACAAGAAGAGTGGCGTAACGGTGGGACTTGTCGAGCCGCTTTTTGGAAACTGGAAGATCCTGAAGAGCAGTCATGCATACAAAAAAGTAGATGCCTTCACCCTCCGTTTTGACGTAAAAGTTCCCAAAGATGGAGAGGTGAAGGTTACATACAGGATTCAGGTTGGATTGTAGCGCTTCTTATTTTTTTGTGGCCGGATCACAAGCGATACGGAAGCCGCTGTATTTGTATTTGTATTTTGGGTAAACCCTGAGACGACTGGCGGATCGTACATACTGTGCAGTGTCGCGCCAGGACCCTCCGCGACGGGGACGGTATTCCTTAGAGCCTGCGGCGGGATCTCCTTCATAGTCTTTGTCCCATTCCTGGCACCATTCCCAGACATTTCCGTGCATGTCGTAAAGCCCCCAGGGATTGGGTGCGAAGCTCCCCACCACTGACGGTGCGTATCGGTATTCCCCCTCGGGGCATTTTCCCAGGGGATAATTGCCGTTGTAATTTGCCTGCGCGGACGAGATGCAGTCACCCGTGTAAAAGGCAGTGGTGGTTCCCGCCCTGCATGCGTATTCCCACTCAGCCTCCGTGGGGAGGCGGTACTTCTTTGTTTTTTCCTTCTTGTTTAGTTTCCGTATGAATGTCTTGACATCGTTCCAGGAGACATTATCGACGGGACAATCGTGGCTGCTGTGTTTAAATTTCGTGGGATTCTTGCCCATTACCTTTTCCCACTGATCCTGGGTGACTTCCTGAGTCTGCATATAAAAAGGTTTTTCTATCTCCACCTTATGAATGTTCTCGTTTCCATCTCTTCCCACTTCGTCGGCGGGGCTCCCCATCATGAAGGAGCCTTCCGGAATAAGGACAAATTTCATCCCTATGCTGTTGGTAAAGGTGTTCCCCGTGAAATGTCTCGCTCTTTTTTTAACCTTTCCCCCGCAGCTTGCGAAAGTGATGAGACAGAGGGCGACGAGGCTTACAAGGCAGATATAATGAAAACTTCTTCCCGGTATTGTTTTGTTTAAAGACATGAACGTTGCCTCCTTTTGACGTATTTACGCCCTGTAAACCCTGCTTGCGGCGAGAATGACAGTAACTCGAGAAAGACCTATACCATATTTTACTCAATAAAAGGTTTGGAAAAAAAATTCAACATCGATTCCGTACTTTTTTATAATTTTTACGTGCTCCTGTAAAGCACCTTATGCAGTTATTATCAGATCATTCTCTCTATTTCTTTCAGTTTGTCGTCGAGCTTTTTGGGTGAGACGGTAAAGAGGGTCTTAATCTCCGGTGCAAAGAGAGATATCTTGTATTCCTCTATCATCCAGAAAAATTCATTGATGGCCTTTCTTTTTTCCGCCGTTGAATAGGGGGGGAGATCCCGTGAAAGATCAT
>CAYSHT010000030.1:9716-13290 GCA_964430915.1 uncultured Syntrophaceae bacterium | reverse complement strand
CTCTTAAAGGCGGAGGTTTTCTTTCCGCTATCCATTGTCGCCCTCAGCAGATTTATATCCCTTCCCGATTGCAATTCCTTTCCCTCCTCGTCGATGATGGAAAAGCGTGTTTTCAGGTACTCGGGGAGGGCCTCAACGGGCCATTCCCTGGCGGGTATATCGATGCCGAATCTCCTGTAGATGAACCGGGCAAGGGAGGCGAGAAGAGACATGTTCTCCTCTTCCATTTCGCTGAGAATAATCTCCACGGTCCGTGGTATGGGAACTAGTTTCTTTCTGTACTCTTTGGGGAGTCCCTTGACGAGGGAAGTGATTTTTTCCTTCAGGAGACCCGGTATTTTCCAGTCTGTCTTTTCAAGGGGGGCAGTCGGTGTCAGGTGGGAAGGCACCGTGACGGTGACGCCGTCTTCCGGTTTCCCCGGATCGAAACGATAGCTTACGGCAAGATCTGAAGTGCCCACGGCGATTTCATCAGGGTAGAGAGACAACTCATCGTCGGGATAGTGATGTACGATATCCTCCTCCTTCATCATGAGAAACTCATCGCTTCCCCTGTCGTCGATCATGTCGTGGAGCATTTTCATGTCGTAGACAGCTCCGAGACGTTCTTCGTAAAACTCCGCCATCTCATCCTCACCGGCGATGATATTTCTCTTTCGGAGTTTGTCTTCCATGCCTTGAAGGGTTTCTATGAGTTCCAGGTTGTGGGTAAGAAAAGGGGGAGGTTTCTTAACATCTCCCGGCACAAGGGCCTTTCGTATGAATATTTGTGAGGCCTCTTCCGGATTTACAGGGCCGAAGGATCGGGGTCGTTCCGTGACGATAACCAGACCGAAGAGGGTAATCTGCTCCGCTGCCACGACCTCTCCCCTTCCTTTCTCCCAGTGGGGGTTTGAGTATGAGAAACGGCAGAGATCCTTTCCAACTTCTTCAAGCCAGTTTACCTGTATGTTTGCCGCCGTACGGGCGAAAATCCTCGACGTTTCAACAACCTCGGCAGATACGATCCAGTCCGTTCCGCCATTGAAAATTCCGGAACCGGGAAATATCATTACCTCCTTTCCTTTTGTCGATTGATAGAGATTTTTCTCCTTCTTCACGGCGATGTTGGAAAGATAGCCGCTCAGGATGGAGCGGTGGATTCCCGCATAGAGGGCGTCGCCCTCGAGTTTCCTGGTGCGCTTCTTCTTCCCGATTTTCAGCTCCTTCAGTATCGTCGCAATCTGGTCATGGATATCCATCCATTCGGTCATCCTCCTGTAAGAGAGGAAGTGGGCCTTGCAGAATTTTCTCATCCTGTTCTGGGTTTTCAGGGCCTTCCAGGTGTCGTGATATTTGTTCCATATGGTGAGGAGCGTCATAAAATCGGATGAGGGATTGATAAATGGTTTGTGGGTCTCGTCCGCTTCCTTCTCGGCCTCAAGGGGCCGTTCTCTCGGGTCCTGAATAGAGAGGGCTGAAGCGATGATAAGGACCTCGGCGACGCAATCCTCCTTTTCCGCCTCCAGTATCATCCTTGAGATTCTTGGATCTGCGGGCATTCGGGCCATCTTTTTTCCCCTTTCGGTGAGGAGAATCGTGCCCTTTTCCCGCGTAATGGCCCCCAGTTCTGTCAGGACGTTGTATCCGTCCTTTATGCTCCTGGGTGTCGGCGGATCCATGAAGGGGAAGGTGGAGATGTCGCCAATCTTCAGGTCAATCATTCTGAGTATAATCTCGGCAAGATTTGACCGAAGTATCTCGGGCTCAGTAAAAAGTGACCTGCTCTCGTATTTTTCCTCCCTATAGAGCCGGATACAGATCCCGTTCTCAACACGCCCGCACCGCCCTTTTCTCTGGAGGGCACTGCTTTTCGATATCCCCTTGATGGGGAGTCTTTTCGTGCGGGTTGAGGGGTTGTATTCGGAGATGCGCGCGAGGCCGCTGTCTATGACGTAGCGTATCCCCGGTATCGTAATCGATGTCTCGGCCACGTTGGTGGCCACGATGATCTTCTGTCCCTTTGAGGGGAGAAAGACCCGTTGCTGCTCTTTAGAAGACAATCGAGCAAAGAGGGGAAAGACATCGGTATTCGTATATTTTTTTGCCGCTATCCGATCACAGGTCTCTCTGATATCCCGCTCGGTGGGCATGAAAACGAGAATATCCCCCCTTTTCGATCTGCGCTTGAGATCACCAATGGCCGAGACCGCACCGTCGACGTAGGTGTTTTCACCCTTTTCCTCCAGTTCCGGATCGAGGGGATGGTAGATAATCTCCACTGGATACATACGTCCCGAGACCTCGATAATGGGTGCATTGTCAAAAGCCATTGAAAATTTTTCGGGATCTATCGTGGCCGATGTGATGATGATCTTAAGATCTTTTCTCTTTTTCAGAAGGGTCTTCAGTATCCCCAGGATAAAATCGATATTGATACTTCTCTCGTGTGCCTCGTCGACGATGATCGTGTCGTATTCATTGAGATACCTGTCACCCTGGGTCTCCATGAGGAGGATGCCGTCCGTCATGAATTTGACATAGTTGTTCCTGCCCCCTTCTTCCTCGAAACGGATCTTGTATCCCACTGATTTTCCCGGGGGTTCGTTCAGTTCGGCAGCAACCCTTCGGGAAACCGTGACGGCCGCTATCCTCCTCGGCTGGGTGCATCCGATAGCTCCGTCTATTCCACGGCCGGCCTCGATACACATCTTGGGTATCTGGGTCGTCTTTCCCGAACCCGTCTCGCCGGTGATGACGACTACGGGGTTGTGTTGTATGGCATCAATAATTTCCTCTTTCCGTGAGACAATCGGGAGGCCTGCGGGATAGGTAATCTTCGGCAGATGAGCCCGGCGTTCCTTTTTTGTCTCTTTCGAGCGAATCACTCTTCGTTCAAGATTATGGAGTCTCTTTAGGAGGGTTTCTTCCGGGGCCTCCTTTTTAATCATCTGCCCTATGAAATTGAGGGATCTCGTAAGGGCGAATCTGTCGACCCTCATACAGTCCTTCATGGAGGTGCGAATTTTTTTTTGGAGGATATCTATTTCCGTCACAGTCTTTGTCCCGATCTCTTCGCTAATGGAAAATATTGAAGCTCCCCGCAACAAGTTGCGGGGAATCTCCGACTGTTAAGGCAAAGGTTTTATTATTCGCTCGCTAACCCCGCTGCAAGCAACGGGGTTAGCGCTCGCTGTCCAGTTCCACCATTCTAAGGAATTTCAAGTAGATATATGGAAAATACGGACCTATGTCAAGACATGTGTTGCAATGACATCCTTTGCGGGTCAGATAAAATTGTACAGTCGAAAGGTGGATTTCGGGTTCCTTTTCAGGGGGCCGTATGGGTTGCTATCCGGAGAAATCAATTTGATTTTATGAAATCCCTTATGCTATAAAGAATCGGTAAATTCTTAAATACTAATAAGGTCTTATTAGGGGGCAATGCAATGGCGGAAGAAAAATCTTTGGAGAAATTAACGGTAAAGGAACTTAAGGAAATGGCACTCGGAATGGAGGAAATCCAGGGTGTGAGTGCCATGAAAAAGGATGAGCTTGTTGCGGCGATAAAGGAAGTGCAGGGAGCAAAGGAAGT
>CAYSHT010000030.1:0-9616 GCA_964430915.1 uncultured Syntrophaceae bacterium | reverse complement strand
TGAAAAAGGATGAGCTTGTTGCGGCGATAAAGGAAGTGCAGGGAGCAAAGGAAGTAGAGGAAGTGAAGGAAGTCAAAGAAGTAGAGGAAGTCAAAGAAGTAAAGAAAGTTCCCCTGAAGAAGGCGAAGGTAGCGTCGGTTGAGGGTGTCGCTGGGTTGAAAGCGAAGATGAAGGAACTCAGGGAAAAGAAAGAAGAACTGAAAGAGAAGAAGGATAAGGTGGGGGCTCTTCGACTGAAAAGAAAAATAAGCAGACTGAAAAAGAGAACAAGGAAGCTTGCCGGGAGTGCTTCATAGAAATTGTAATTTGGAGGGGGTATTATGTTTGTAGGAAGAAGGATGACGCGAAATCTGATCACTGTCAATAGGGATACGAGCGTCCTGAAGGTTAAGAATCTCTTAAAAGAACATAATATAGATCAGATGCCCGTGGTGGAAGGAAAGAAATTGGTGGGCATAGTGACAGACAGGGATATCAGGGAAAACTCTGCCTCTCCGGCGAGTTCACTCTCTGTTCACGAGCTTAACTATCTCCTTTCGGAAATGAAGACCGAGGAGATAATGACAAAAGAGGTCTATACCGTTGCCCCGAGCACCACCATAGAAGAAGCGGCAAAACTCATAAATGAGAAACGGGTTAACAGTCTGCCTGTTGTCCTCGGAGATGAGCTGCTTGGAATCATCACCACCTGTGATCTTTTGAATGTGCTCCTCGATTTCATGGGTGTTGATATTCCCAGTTCCCGCTGTGAATTGATCCTTTCGAGCAATATCGGCGAGATAGCGAAGGTGGCCGGCATCATCAATGAAATGGGGCTTACCATCCTTTCGATTATGTCAACTATCGACAAGAATACACACGATTCGAGGACCACGCTTATCAGGGTTAATGCTGACAGCAGTGAAAAACTATGCAATGAACTGGAAAAAGCGGGATACAGGGTAAATAATGAGTATCAGGTGATAAAGTAAAAAATTCTGTGTGTATGAAAAGGGGTTGAGAAAAGGGACCGAGTTGCTTCTGACCCCTTTTTATTTTGGGATGATGGAACTTCTGAAGAAATTTTTTAATAGAATAACAATGGTGAATCTGCAGAGCAGACTTGTGCTCGGGTTTCTGATAGCGACCTGTCTGACCGGCCTGGTAGCAACGGTGGTCGGGATTCGTATTATCAACGAGAATACAATTGCTGAAGTTCAGCGAAAGGTTCAACAGGATATAAATACGGCTCGGCTGGTCTTTGATTACAATATGGCAAGCCTGAAATCTCAGATACAGTGCATAGCCCTCAGGACTCCCCTGAAAGAGACAGTTCAATCCCGGAATATTGATGCACTAGAAAACCTGAGAGGACTGATCAGGGATGATACCGCCACATCCGAGGATTGCGTGGGACTTGACATGCTCGCCGTTGTTGATACCGAGGGCACGGTGCTCTACAGGCCCTCTAATCCGGGCGCGAGGGGTGATAACATTATGTGGGATGTTGTCGTCAAAAAATGTCTCGATGAGGGAGTGCCGCAATCTTCGGTGGAACTGATTCCGGCAGAGGTTATCAAAAGGGAGAATCCAGGGCTTTCTTCACGGATTGAAATACCGATAGTAAAGACCCCTCAGTCCATAACGATCAGTGAAAAACAGTTGTCCAAAGGGCTGGTGATGCGGGCCGCCTACCCCATTATCGATGACGAACTGAATCTTTTAGGAGCCCTGGTTGGCGGGACCCTCATTAACAAAGACTATACGATTGTGGACAAGATAAAGGAAACGGTCTATCACGACGAGAAATACAGAAACCTCGATATGGGTTTTGCCACCATATTCCAGGGCGGGGTCCGGGTTTCTACCAACGTGATGACGGAAAATAATCAAAGGGCGATCGGTACAATCGTATCGAAGGAGGTGTATGAACGCGTTATCGGCGAGGGCAAGGAATGGATAGGGAGGGCTTTTGTTGTCAATGACTGGTATATCAGTTCCTACGCCCCGATATATGACATCAATGATACAATTATAGGAATGCTCTATACCGGTATTCTGGAAGCGAAATACCGGGACATGAAACAGTTTACCGTATTGATATTCCTGGGTATAACCACGCTGGGAATGATAGTGGCATTCGGAATCTCCTTCTTCCTCGGCCACACGATTATCGAGAGAATACGGATCCTGAAAAAAGCCACCGAAAAAATTGCCTCGGGTGATCTCAATTACCAGTTGCCCCGTGACAGGTTCTCGGGCTTTGACATCCTGGATGATGCCTTCAACAACATGGCCAAGTCACTCAAGGACCGCGACGACAGACTGCAAAGGGTATTTAAGCAGCTGACCCGAACTGAGAGACTCGCGGCCCTTGGACAGATAGCGGCAGGTGTGGCCCACGAGATCAACAATCCGTTGGGGGGTATTCTTCTTTACAGTAGTCTCGTCGCCGAAGAACTCCCCGAGGAAAACACGACTCGGGGAAATATAGAAAAAATCATATATCAGGCCAATCGGTGTAAGGAGATAGTGAGAAACCTCCTCGATTTTGCCAGAACGCCCGCGGGTGATATGATGCCCTTTAATATCAACAATATTATCCTCACAGCACTCAACCTGGTAAAGGATCAGTCGATGTTTCTCGGGATATCGATTGAGACCGATCTTGCCGAAGATATTCCCGACGTGAAGGGCGACAGATCGAGGCTGGAGCAGGTATTTCTGAATCTTTTCATCAATGCCGCCGATGCCATGGGTGGAAAAGGCAAAATGACGATCGCGACAGAAGCGTTGAGCAGACAGCCGGGAGATTCCGAAGATGTGGTGTTTCACGACGAAAAGATATGTCTTCTGACGAGTCCCAAGACAGTGAAGGTTATCATTTCGGATACGGGAAAGGGAATTGATCAAGCCTATCTGCCCCATATATTTGAACCCTTCTTTACGACGAAAGATCCTGGGCAGGGGACGGGTCTCGGGCTTTCAATTGCCTATGGCATAATACAGAGGCACAGCGGCTTTATTGACGTAGAGAGCGAGCCGGGCAAGGGAACAACCTTTATTATCTCTCTTCCGGCCTATATAGTTGAAGGCATTCCGATAGATGACGAACGCAAGGAGATCATGGGAATTGGCTGAAAAAGATATAAGAATTCTTATTGTGGATGATGAAGAATCCATCAGGGATGGCTGCCGACAGGTCCTTTCACGCGAGGGTTACCGGGTAGAAGATACGGGCGATGCTATCTGTGGTCTTGATATGGCGCTTACCGATTCATATACCGTTATCCTCCTCGATATCCGTATGCCGAAGATGAACGGCCTCGATATCCTTAAAAAACTGAAACGTGAGAATGCAATATCTGCATCGGTAATAATTGTCACCGGGTTCGGTACGATACAGCTTGCCGTGGAGGCGATGAGATATGGAGCCGTTGATGTCCTGACAAAGCCCTTCGCTTCGGATGAGCTTAAAGGGGCCGTTGAAAATGCCCTTGGAGAAAAGGGGGCTTCACCTACCGAAGACAACTTCTCCTCTCTGATCGGAAACAGCGACTATATGAGGGACCTCAAAGAGACGATACGACGGATAGCGAAGACCGATAGTACCGTTCTTGTCACGGGAGAGAGCGGAACGGGGAAAGAACTCGTGGCCCTGACACTCCACGAATTGAGCACAAGACATGACAAACCCTTCGTTCCCGTCGACTGTTCCTCCTTGGTCGAGAGCCTTATGGAAAGCGAACTCTTCGGCCATGTAAAGGGGGCATACAGCGGGGCCAGCGAGAGACGGGAGGGGAGATTTCAGATAGCGGACAAAGGGACGCTCTTCCTCGACGAAATCTCCAATATAAGCAGTGCCGTTCAGATCAAGCTCCTCCGTGTGATTCAGGAGCAGGAAGTCCCCCGGGTGGGAAGCTCGAAACCGGAGAAGGTTGATGTGAGGCTCATAGCGGCTACTAACAGGGACCTTCGGGAAGAGATGGAATCGGGGAGATTCAGGGAAGATCTCTTTTACAGGCTTTCAGTGGTGCCGATACATATCATGCCGCTCAGGGATCACAAGGGAGATATACGCCCCATTGCCGAATACTATCTTCAAATCTTCAGAGAAAAACATAAGAGCAGTGTTCGCTGTTTTTCCGAGGAGGCACGAAAGTCCCTTATTTCATACAGCTGGCCCGGAAACGTACGGGAATTGAGAAATACGATCGAACGTCTCTGTGTCCTTTCTGACAGTGAAGTGGTCAACCTCTCAGATATACTCTATTACGGCCAGAATAAGGGCGCCAAGGCCCCCGTGGTCGATTCTTTTTCGGGAAAGATTACCCTCGTTGATGTGGAAAAGGAACATATCGAGAAGGCGCTTCGCCACTTTAATTATCAGATATCGAAGACGGCTAAGTTTCTCGGTATAGACAGGAAAACGCTGAGGATGAAAATCCGCAATTATGGTATAGAAATGGAGAAGTAAAGGCCGATCGCATTGACTGATAGGGGCAGTGGTCCTTAAAGGGAACGGGGATGAGTTATTACGATAAAGAGTTCTATGAATTTCATGATGATGACAGTGCGGACAGCTGTTTTCTCTGTAGTCAGAACTCGTCCCAATTATTTGTAGTCAGGCATGTCAAGAGCGAAAAGATGGTTCATCTCTGTCAGGATTGCATGCTCAACAACCTTTCGGAATATCTCCTTGACAATACGAGACCCTGGACAAGCAAAAAAGAGTAACGCTTTGAAGTGTGATTCTTTCTAAACAGGGGATATTGACGCGACAGATCCAGCCAATATCGCTTCAATACCCCCTGTTTAATCTACAGCAATATCTCCAGGTTCTTCAGCGGATAGGCCATGCAGGCGTGAATATAACCGAACTGGCGGTCCGACTTTCTTACCTTGACGCCCCGTGGCTGGAAGACCTCGCCTGAAAGGAGTTTTGTCCTGCAGAGGCTGCATTCACCGGATCTGCAGGATGTGGGAATCGTAATTCCGGCACGCTCCAGAGATATCATGAGCGGTTCATCAGCCCTGGCGGGAATCGTCTCTCCGCCCCTGATCGTTACCTCGAAGGTGGCATCGCCCTTTACCCCTGAGGGCCATCCCGCCTCCATCGTGATGTATTTCGGCGGACCAAAAACCTCCTGTCGCACCCTCTTTTTCGGCACACCCAGTTTATCCAGCTCGGGCAGGCAGAACTTGTACATCTCCTCGGGGCCGCATACATAAAAAATTGTAGCCTTAGCGTCTCCCAGCAATTCCTGCATAAGCTCGGCCGTAATGAATCCCGTATGTCCGCTGTAAGAGGACGGAGGGTCCGAAATCACCGGTATAAAGGTGAAGTTGCCGTGTCGTTTTGCACGTTCTTCCAGTTCATCTTTGAAGATAATATCTTCCGGATCGCGGCTTCCGTAGATCAGGGTGATTGTTCTTTCAAGCCCCCTGTCGGTGACCTCGCGAATCATGCTCATAAAGGGCGTGATACCGCTTCCCCCCGCGAGAAATACGAGATTAGTCCCGTGGAAGAGGGGATTATAGTAGAACAGCCCCGCCGGCGATGTACTCGTTAGGGAGTCACCGATCTTGACCTCGTCAAGGAGAAAATTCGACACGAATCCATCTTCCACACGCCGGACCGTCACGTCGTAGTAAGCCGTCTGAGCAGGCGATGATGCAATGCTGTAAGGCCTGCTGGATATGATTCCGGCAAGACTCACAAAAATGTTGATGTACTGGCCCGCCTGAAAGGGGGGCAGGTAGCCGTCGGCGGAGATGAGCCGAAATGTCTTTGAACTGGCAGTCTCCTCGATAATCTCCGAAACGGTAAGCTTCAACTCCTTCGGGTGGAGGAGATTGATGACGCGATCCACCGCACCCTTATCGGTCCTGCGGTCATGGGCGTATTTTTTCAGCACCGCTATTTCCGCCTGTATTTCATCGTAACCTTCGATTTGCTGTTTGATATTTTGTTTTGTCATCTCGCTACCTCACTCGTTCATTTTACGGTAAATCGCTTTGGCTGCTGAAACACCCGACTCAAGCGTGGGCTGAAATCCCGCCATGCCTGCCCAGGCCCCGGCAAAATAGAGACCGTCTATCCCCGAGGTTGGGGCGATAAAGAGATTTGAATCCTTTGCGTACTTTTCAAATCCGTAGAAACCGCCCCCGGGATGTCCGAGATACCGGAGATGAGTAATCGGCGACGATATGTCGACCTCTTCCAGTGCGTCACTGAACCCGGGATAGACCTTTTCGACAATATCGAGCAAATACTGCGCGTAGCGGTACTTTGTGTCCGCATATTGTGAAGGAGGTATCGTGAGCCAGTGATCGGCAAACTGAAGGTTGATAATGGCAACCTGACATGCCCCGGCAGGAGAGAAATCGGGATCGGCAAAGTCGTAACAGGTCATTGCGCACATCTCGGGTCTGTCAAAGGTGCGCCATGCTGCAAACTGACGTTCCATGTCGGTATTCTGTGATATGAACTGGGTGCTCACGTCTATCCCTATATCCTGAGGTTCGCAGTCGAGGCCGCAATAGACGGTGAATCCTGACGGTCCCACGGACCGTGATCCAATCATTTTCATCTTATCGTCGGGAACATGTTCTTCACCGACGAGTTCCACATAGGTCGCAATGTTGCTCGCGTTTGAGACGACGTAATCGGCGGTGATTTCCTCACCCGTTTCGGTGACCACACCTTTTACCCTGCCGTCTGCGATAATTATCTTTTTTGCGGCACAATTGAAGCGAGGATAGCCTCCTGCCTGAATGAAGGTATCGAGGATGGCGTTAGACATAGCCTGGGAGCCGCCCTTAATATGATAGGGCTTGAATTCGATATAGGCCCAGAGAAGCATTGCCATATCCGAGAAGGTAAGGCGTGATGGTGGAAGGCCTACGTATCCCCAGTAAGATGTGATCGCCAGTTTGAGGAATGGGTCTTTGAAAAAGGTATCCAGGACTTCCTTTGATGACTTGATGGCGTATTTGCAATAGATGGGATATTTTTCACGTGATGCCTCGGGGTCCTTCATGAAAAATATGGAGACCATCTGCATGCAGAATTCCCAGACCAGGTCGAAGAATTTGTCAATCTGACCTGACTCGCCGGGAAACTTTTCCTTCAGGGCGGCGATTGCCTCGGCCCTGTCCGCCTTGATCGTAACCTCGAACTCACCGGGAATCATTGTTTTGTAGAGGGTATCTTCTTGGGTAAATTCGATCTTATCGAGTACATCGAGCTGGCCTAAAAGTCCTCTCAATGGTCCCGGCTGTTCCGGGGTTCCCAGACCGCTCAACTGATGCAGGGCAACCTCGAACTCAAAGCGGCCGCGGATAAAACTTGTCGCGCACCCACCGGGTAAATTGTGGCGTTCCAGCAGCAGGACCTTTGCTCCCCGCTTCGCCAGACTGGCGGAAGCGGTCAGGCCGCCGTTGCCGGCACCGATAACGATGACATCATAATCCGGCATATCAACCTCCTTTTAATGATTGTAACGAGGACCTCTATGGCCTCGATTCTTTCACTTGATGGAACAGATTCGGGTATTATTAACCCGTGTTACATTAAAACGCAAGGCGATAAAAGCGTACCGTATTCAGTGTAAAGCGGCACCATATCTGACACCTATTGTTGCCTTGACAGGCGATGCAATTTTTGCCATATTTAAAACTTGAAAGAACAAATTCCGTAACTCATTCCTATTGTTCTGAAGAGTCATCGTTTCAGAGTCCTATCAAAGATATGTTGTAGTATCATCGTGTATTTTAAACGCCGTAATTAATATTGAGTGAACTGAACAGCGAGCGCATTCCCCCGTTGCTTGCAGCGGGGTCAGCGAGCGCATAAAAATAAAATTTTCCTTAACAGTCGAAGATTCCCCGTAACTTGCAGCGGGGAACTTCAATCACCGGCAGTCTGACATCGATTGATTTTTAAAGTCTTGAATACGCAGACTATTACCGTTTTGTGGTGTCTGGCCTGTCATTTTTTTTGAGTTCATTTTATAATTTTCATTACCGGGGAGGTATCCATGGAAAACACGAAATCAGCATCGGAATCGAGGGATTTTGCAGTCAGCCGGGGATATGCGAATTACGTCTTTATGCTCCTCTTTCTCCTCTACCTTTTTAATTATGTTGACCGGATGGTTGTCTCTGCCCTTTTGCCCTACCTGAAGATCGAGTGGGGTCTCACCGACACCCAGTGCGGGTGGTTTGCGTCAATTGTCACGCTCATGATGACCGCCTTCGTCTTCCCCGTATCGCTTCTCGTCGATCGGTGGAGCCGTAAAAAGGCGATTGCCGTCATGGGGGTGCTCTGGGGATTTGCCTCGGCGGCCTGCGCCATGTCACGGAGCTTCGTTCAGCTGATCTTTACGCGGTCTTTTGTGGGCGTTGGGGAGGCGGCCTTTACTTCGGGCGGACACGCCATGATCGCGGCCTATTACCCCGAGGAGAAGCGGGCCACGATGAATGGTCTCTTCACTGCAGCGATACCTATGGGAACTGCCATAGGGGTCATCCTGGGGGGGGTCATTGCGGAAAAACTCGGGTGGCGCTACGCCTTCGGACTCATGGCGATTCCGGGGCTGATCGTGGCGATTATCTTTTTCTGGGTCAAGGATTACAAGACCGTAAAGATTGTCAAAAAGGCCTATGAGGGTGCAAAACTTCTCGAGGTAAAGATGAAGTTCGGCGATATCGTGAAGGAGTTTCTTCACACACCCTCGGTCCTTTTTACCTACCTCGGTTATGTGGGCAATACCTTTGTGACAACGGGACTCATGACATGGCTTCCGACATACTATCACAGGACCGATGGCATTCCGATGGACAAGGCGGGGTTGAAAACCGCCGCCGTCTTTCTTCTCGCAATCGTCGGAGCGCCTGTGGGGGGACTGGTCATCGATATCATCAGAAAACGGTGGCTCAATGCCCGAATGAGCATACCGGCGGTGACGTCGCTTATCACGGGCCTTTTCCTCTTCATCGGTTTTTTCTTCTTTGAGGGGACCGCTCAGTATATCTTTCTCATTCTCTTTGGCTTTACGGCGCCCATGTTTGCAGCGGGCGGCTCGGCGGTGACGCAGGATGTGGTGCACCCGGGGCTTCGGGCCATGTCCTATGCACTGGCCCAGTTTTTCATGATGGCGCTCGGGTATACACTTTCGCCGATCTTCATCGGCGCCATCTCCGACCGCTATGACCTCCTGACGGCCTTCAAGTTTCTGCCCCTCTTCTGCCTCTTCGGAGCGCTCGCTTTTTTTATCGGTTCATTCTACTATGTACGGGACTTAAACAAAGTCGAAAAGATCAGATTGAAGGAAGAGGGGGAATAGTATACAATTATGGTGTAGTAGAACCGTCCACAAAAACATAGAAAACATGTTGTAATTATTAGGTAATAAGTCATGAACCTTCTCTTTTCAAAAATACAGGACCCCCGGCAGGATGCCATGACAGCCCTGAAAGACCTTCTGGGAAAGATGGACCATCCCTTCCAAAAAGGTGATTCTATCGGGATTAAACTCCACTGGGGAGAGAGGGGAAACCACAGCTACCTGCCGCCCGAATATACGCGGGAGATTGTGCGATGGCTTCATGAAAAAGGAGTGAAACCCTTTGT
>CAYSHT010000029.1:0-19657 GCA_964430915.1 uncultured Syntrophaceae bacterium | reverse complement strand
GCAGGCGAAAGCTGATGCGGATTCCGGCCCAAATCTGAAAGCAGAAAAAGAGATCAATGGAGGAGAGGCAACGAGGTCAATCCGTACACTCTATTTAAAAATACTTGACACAAAGGTAATACAAAGTAATACTGCTACCATCTTGGCCGGAGGAGTCGTGTCATATGAAGAAAGAGGAAATTATCACATTCAAGGTGGATAAAGATCTTCACGATATTATCAAAACAATACCGAACCGCTCAGAATTCATACGAAGGGCAATAACTGTCGCCCTGGAAAGTACCTGTCCGCTCTGCAGGGGTTCGGGAAAGCTGAATGAAGATCAGAAACGTCACTGGGATAGATTTACCAACGATCATTTCTTTGAAGAATGCGATACCTGTCACGAGCGCATCCTGATATGCGGCAACAGTCGCTGAAGAGGTTCGGAAAGGGAGCAATGAAAGTGAGACATGATTATTTTCCTCAACGAGGGACCGGAAGGACGAAACGCTTCCTTGGCTTTGTCGTCATAGCGGCGATATTGCTCTTTTCTGGGGAGGCGCAATTGCTCGCAGATGCCCATGAGAAAATCCATGTCTTCGTCAGCATCATACCGCACGCATATTTCGTTGAACGCATCGGGGATCCCCTTGTCGAGGCAAATGTCCTCGTGGGAGAGGGGCAGTCCCCCGCAACGTATGAACCCACACCACGACAGATGACTGGACTGGGAAGATCGGGGATATATTTCCGCGCGGGAACCCCCTTTGAAAAAGGATTTATTGACCGAATTCGCCGTAACTTCAAAGATCTTACGATTGTCGATCTTCGATCGGGCATTCCGCTCCGTTATTTCAAAAGCGAAAAAAAAAGGACCGGAGCTTCGGCAGATCCCCATATGTGGCTTAATCCGCGATATACAAAGATACAGGCCGTTACCATCTGCAATGCACTCTCTGAAATCTATCCGGAGAATTCAACGCGATTCGCTACAAATCTCGAGGGCCTTCTGGATGACCTCGACAAGTTGGACACAAAAATCATGAAGATACTGAAACCATTTAAAGGGGAAAATATTTATGTCTTTCATCCCGCCTTCGGATATTTCTGTGACGCCTACGGTCTCATACAGGTTGCCATAGAGACTGAGGGGAAAGAACCCGCCCCCAGAGAGCTGGTTTCCTTTATTAGAAGGGCCAAAAAAGATAACGCAACGACCATCTTCGTGCAGCCCCAATACACAAAGAGAGAGGCAGAGGCAGTCGCCAGGGAGATAGGCGGTTCGGTCGTACCGATAAATCCTCTCCCGCTTCATTATATAGAGAACATGGAAGAGATGGCAAATACCATCGGGCAATCTTTTAAACACCGGGATTGAAAAGACGGATCATCTCACCGAGAGGAGAGAAGAATGATAGAAAAAGAGGTCATACAACTCGATAACGTCTCCTATTCCTATGACAGGTTTCCTGTCCTGGAAAATGTGTCGTTACGCGTCGTCGAGCGCGATTTTCTCTCTATCGTCGGGCCCAATGCAGGCGGTAAAACAACCATGCTGAGGCTCATGCTGGGATTGCTGAAACCCACCCGGGGAACCGTCAGCGTCTTCGGCGATGCACCGGAACGGGTCCGTTCCCGCATCGGATACATGCCCCAGCACACATCGCTTGATCCGCTCTTTCCGGTAACGGTTATGGATGTGGTCCTCATGGGACGCCTTGGCAATTCGAAACGTCTCGGATTTTATAAGAAAAGTGACAGGGAAGCGGCGGCAGGGGTCCTCGACAAACTCGAGGTATGCGATGTCCGCAATCGTCACTTCTCCGACCTTTCGGGAGGGCAAAAGCAACGCGTGCTCATCGCGAGGGCCCTTGTCTCAAATCCCGAGCTTCTCCTCCTTGATGAACCGACCTCCAATATCGATGTTGCCATTGAAACTGAACTTTTCGAGGTCTTGCACGATCTCAACGAGAAAATTACCATCGTCCTCGTAACGCATGATCTGGGATTTGTCTCACAGTACGTAAAAAATGTGGCCTGTGTAAACCGCCGTGTCGTCGTTCACGAAACCAGTGAAATTACCGGCGAGATAATACATGAGATTTATGGAACGGACGTACGCATGGTGCGTCACGACACGTTCAGTGGGGGAGGAACCGACTGTGTCTGAATTTATCACTGACCTGTCGCAACAGACCTTTCTTCAGCACGCACTCCTGACCGGAGTTCTGGCAAGCATTGCCTGTGGAATCATCGGAAGTTACGTGGTAACACGCCGGATCACCTATATTGCCGGAAGTATTGCCCACAGCGCTCTGGCAGGCCTCGGTGCGGCCCGATTTTTCCAGGTCGTCTTTCATTATGACTGGTTTCACCCACTTTACGGCGCCGTCATTGCAGCACTTTTAGCGGCACTCATCATAGGTGTCGTAACCCTTAAGGTAAAAGAGCGCGAAGATACCATTATCGGAGCTGTATGGGCAATCGGTATGGCCCTGGGAATCCTCTTTATATTCAAGACACCGGGGTACAATGAGGATCTGATTAGTTATCTCTTTGGCAATATCCTTATGGTCTCCGCCGATGATCTCTGGCTTATCGCCGGCCTCGATCTACTGATTGTTATCGTGGGGCTCTTATTCTACAACCGTTTTCTTGCCGTCTGTTTCGACGAGGAATTTGCCAGGCTGAGGGGCATCAATGTCGAATTTTATTACCTCCTGCTCTTATGCCTAACCGCTCTTACGGTGGTTCTCCTCGTGACCGTAGTGGGTATCGTGATGGTGATCGCTCTTTTGACGCTCCCCGTCGCGGTGGCAGGATTTTTTTCAAAAAGGCTTTGGCAGTTGATGGCACTTTCGATACTTTTCGCAGCCATTTTTACCACCGGCGGTCTCACGCTCAGCTACGGACCCAATCTCCCCGCAGGGGCGACAACGATCGTCCTCGCCGGTGTCGTATATCTTATCGCTATGCTCGTCTCTGGTTTCTTCAGGATTTTACGATCGCGGTAACAGCAATTTTGAAAAACGCAGCAGGCATTACTTCAGCGTCCAGGTGGTGCCATCAGGCGTGTCATGGACGAGGACCCCCATATCGGAGAGTCTCTCTCTCAGAAGATCCGATTCTTCCCACCTTCCGGATCTTCTCGCCTCCTCTCTTTGACTGAGCAGTTTGTGAGCACTTTCGTCTAATTTTTCTTCTTCGAAATCGATAATTCCAATAACGGCGTTTATCTTCCTCATTACACCGATAATTCTGTCTCTCTCGTCTTCGGAAAGCCGTTTTTCGGTCACAAGAGGATTTACCGCTTTCACAAATTCAAATACCGCGGCAAGGGCACCGGATACATTGAAATCATCATCCATGGCAGCAGAAAATTCATTTTTGACGTCATAGATTAACTGATCTACATCATCACATCCCTCTCCGGGAGAAGCGTGAATCAGTCTCTGTATAAAATTATTGAGTCTCCGTATGGTATTACCCGCCGTGTCGAGGGCAGCAAAAGAGAAATTCAAGGGCTTTCGGTAATGGGAACTAAGGAGAAAATACCGTATCTCTTTCCCCGTATATCCCCTCTTTTCAAGATCTTCCATGGTAAAGGTATTTTCAAGGGAACGGGACATCTTCTTCCCCTCGTGCATTACGAGTTCCGCATTGAGCCAGAAATTCGCCATCTTCTCGCCGGTAGCCGCCTTTCCAATTGCCATAACATTTTCACAATGGGGAAAGACAATATCGGACCCGCTGATATAGATATCAAAGGTATCTGCCAGATATTTGAGTGAAATCGCGGCGCACTCAAGGTGCCAGCTCGGCCTTACATTCCCCCACCTGGTCTTGAAATAGATCCCCTTCTTCAGCTCAGCCAGGTTCGATCTCTTAAGGAGCGTGAAGTCCACGGGATTATCCTTTTCATAATCATCCTGATCAACGGTATGCGAGTGTTGCACCTTTGTGAGGTCTATATTTGACAAAACACCGTAATCATCAAGCCTCGATATATCGAAATATACTGATTTTAATTTTTCATAGGCGTAACCCCGATCCACGAGCTTCTCCACAAGTCTGATCATGTCATCGACGTTTTCGCTCGCCTTCGGATAATTGCCCTCATGCCTAACAGCGAGTTTATCCAGATCTTCATAGAAAACCTTCGTGTATCTCTCGGAAAACTCCTTTACATCCATACCCGCCATCTCGGCGCCCTTTATGGACCGGTCTGCCATATCAATAATATTGGTAACGTGTTTTACCTCATATCCCTTGAAATTCAGATACTTTACAACCATATCTGAAAGGATGACGCGCCTGTAGGTGCCGATATGGGGCACCTCATGGACGGTGGGCCCGCAGGAATGAACCAGTATCGTATCCGAATGTATGGGTTTGAAGAATTCTCTTGTATTCGTCAGGGTATTGTAGAGTCTGACAGTCGTTTCCTTTTTGTCGGCGTAGAGCTCCGTGCTGAGATACCTCTCGCCACCATCAGGGAAAATTACCACGATCACCCCTCCGGCCATTTCCCTCGCCTTTTCCAATGCCACATGCATGGCCGCCCCCGAGCTCATCCCGGCCATTATTCCCTCCTCGCGGGCGAGCCGCCGTGCCATTTCGAAGGCGTTGTCATCCAGGATGTTCACCCTTTCATCGAGTTGCGTTGTATCAAAAATACCGGGGCGATAGGATTCCTTCATGTTTTTGAGGCCCTGTATCTTATGACGCAGATAGGGCTCAACCCCTACGATCCTTATATCTTTATTGTATTCCTTTAGTCTTTTCGAGATCCCCATGGCGGTACCGGTGGTGCCGAGCGACGCCACCACCATGGTTACCTTATTGCCGGTCTGCTGCCAGATTTCCTCGGCCGTCCCATGGTAATGGGCAAGGATATTATCTTCGTTGTTATGCTGATCGGGGACATAATATTTATCGGGCTGCTCCCTCAGCATCTCATAGACCAGCTCGATTGCCCCATCGGTACCGAGATGTGCGGGAGTCAGGACCAATTCGGCACCGAGGGCCCTTAAGATCTTTTTCCGTTCCTCACTGGCTGACTCTGAAAGTACAAGGGTAATGTTGAAACCCATCGCAGCCGCCACGAGAGCCAGACCGATACCCGTATTACCGCTTGTTGCCTCCAGAATTATCTTTTCTTCGGTAAGCTCACCGCGCTCCAGTGCCTTCTCTATCATGAAGAGGGCTGCCCTGTCCTTTATGGACCCCCCCGGATTGCAGCTTTCCAGCTTCGCAAAGATCCTCACGTTTTTGTTGGGATTCAGTTTGGCTATCTCGACGAGGGGAGTATTCCCAATCATATCGAGAATATTTTCATATCTTTGTGTCATCGTAGCCTTCGTAAACTGAATAGCGAGCTAAGCCTGCTCCTTGCAATGGGGTTAGCGAGCGAACAAAAAACAACTTTTTCCTTAAGAGTTGGAGCTTCCCCGCAACGAGTTGCGGGGAGCTTCAAAAAAAAGGGTCAGAAATCCGACCCTTTCGCTTTATGATCGCGTCACTTCATGTACGTCCCGATCTCAGCTGTCAAACTTGGGTATGGGTACTTTGATGAAGGGAACTCCTTCATCGCGAAGCGTTTCTTCTTCGCTCTTCGTTGTGGTCCCTTTTATGTTTCTTCTGTCCTCCTCACCTTTGTGAATCTTGAGGGCAACATCGGCAAATCCGTCACCCACATTTTCAAATGTTTTATCAACGTATTCATAAAACATTCTCGCCGCTTTTTCCGGACTCATTTTATCGGACTGTTCTGATTTGGAACGCTTCGCGTCCTTTCCCATAATCGCAATGGATGAGGGCACCATTGTGATATCCGAACTCCCGCATATAGGACACACAATGATCTTCCTTTTTTTCTGCTCTTCAAAGGCCGCCCTGTCGTTGAACCACCCTTCGAATTTATGATCCTTTTCACATTTTAAATCGTAGATTATCACTACCCCAGATGCTCCCTTAATTTCTTAATTTTCTTACCATGTATCACTAATTTAAAGATAAGACAACACGATGTCAACCTCCCCGCCCACAGGGCGGGGCTTCCCGGCAAGGAATATGTTTTTTTATAGTGCGCCCCTTACCCCGCCTGCAAGGCGTGGCTTGCGGGTGCGCTCCCGGCCAAATCGACAGATTAATTTCTACCATTAATTTTTCTATGGACTTTTCGGGGTAAATTATATAGTGAAGAGCCTGTGTCGGGATGTGGCCCAGCCTGGTAGGGCACTGCGTTCGGGACGCAGGAGTCGCGCGTTCAAATCGCGCCATCCCGACCATTTTTTATAATGGTTACAGAGACACTTTGTGCCTATGTAACTTTGTGACTCTGTGCCTTAGGTACTTTGTGCCTTTGGTACCTTACTGTATCGCCCCAGCCATGGAGAAAATCGGCAGATAGAGGGCAATCAGCATACCACCCACAACACCCCCTAAAAAGACCAGCATAAAGGGTTCAAGGAGAGCGGTCATCGCATCAACGGCGGCATCAACCTCATCATCGTAGAAATCGGCAATCTTGCTGAGCATAGCATCGAGGGCCCCCGTGTTTTCTCCAACGGATATCATTGAAACCACCATGGAGGGAAATATACCCGATTCCGACAGGGGTTCCGCTATCGTTTTACCCTCGCTTATGCTCTTTCTCGTCTCCATAAGGGCGTTTTCAACAACCTTGTTTCCCGCTGTTTTACTGACGATCTCAAGACCGTCAAGGATGGGAACACCGCTGCTCATCATTGTGGAAAGGGTCCTGGAAAATTTGGCGACAGCCACCTTTTTTAACAGGATACCGAACACGGGGGCCTTGAGCACGAGGGTATCTATCTGGAGTCTCCCCCTTTCGGTTTTATAATATCGTTTGTAGGCGATAACGGCAATCACGAGGCCAGCAATCATGTAGAGGATGTTGTTCTGAACAAATCCGCTCATATCGACAAGGACCTGTGTCGGACCGGGCAGGGCAGACCCGAAACCGCTAAACATATCTTCAAACACGGGGACAACCTTGTATAAAAGAAGAACGGTAACGGCCATGGCTATCACCAGTGTTGCCGCGGGATAGGTCATAGCGCCCTTTACCTTGGCTTTCAGCTTCATGGCCTTTTCCATGTAGGCCGAAAGACGGTTAAGGATCACATCGAGTATTCCACCCGCCTCACCCGCAGCCACGAGGTTGATAAACAGCTCATCGAAGACGTCAGGATGCTTCTTTAATGCATCAGAGAGAGAAACACCGCCTTCTATGTCATCCTTGATAGCTATGATGATTTTCTTAAAGGTCTTGTTTGGTTCTTCTGAACTGAGTAATTCCAGGCACTGAATGATAGGAAGTCCGGCGTTGATCATCGTGGCGAACTGACGGGCAAAAATCACCACATCCTTTTCCTTGACCTTTTCCTGAAAGAAGGGAATATCTTCAAGAAGATCTTTCGGCTTCTTCTTGATATTTGTCAGTCGTACACCCTGCCGGCGAAGTATCACCCTGACTGCACTCTCGTCAGGTGCTTCCAGCTCTCCCTTCCTCTCTTCGTTCTTTCTTGTTGTTCCCTCCCAAAGATATACGGGCATCTCTAACCCCCTTCTATTTGAGTTTTCGGTAAAGAGGAACCATGGACCGATTACATCCCAAACTTTCTTCTATTTATCTCATGAAGTATAATACCACCTGCTACCGATACATTCAGAGAATCAAAATGACCCCTCATTGGTATTGATATCAGAAAATCGCACTTTTTTTTAACCAGCGGTCGTATGCCCTTCTTTTCGCTCCCCATAATGAGACAGATCGGGCCTTCATAATCGAAGGACCTGAGATCCTCTTTACAGGAAACATCGGCCCCGTAAATCCAGAAGCCCTTCTCCTTCAAATAGTCAACCGTTCTCGCTATGTTTACAACCCTGGCTATCGGAACATGATGAGCCGCTCCCGCCGATACCTTAATAACAGAGGGCGTCACCGATGCCGACCTTTTTTCCGGAATTATGATGCCGGCTACCCCGAAACAGTGACCCGTCCTTATCAATGAACCCAGGTTCTGGGGATCGACAATGCAATCGAGGATGAGAATAAGACAATCATTAAGGGAATCGTGACATCCCTCGAGCATCTCATCCAGGCCATAATAAGCGTAGGGTTTGCATTGACAGACAACCCCCTGATGAGTACTCCCGTCGGCAAGGCTGTCGAGATACTCCCTCTCACCGAACTCCACCGGAATCTTTTTTTTACCTGCAAGATCCCGTATCTTCTTTACATCAGGTCCCTTTCTCCCCCTTGCAAGAAAAATCCTCTCTATCTCGTCCCTGCCGCTTATCAGTGCTTCTATCGACGGATGGATACCATAGATGACCT
The DNA here is from genome assembly GCA_964430915.1 of uncultured Syntrophaceae bacterium. Taxonomy (GTDB): domain Bacteria; phylum Desulfobacterota; class Syntrophia; order Syntrophales; family UBA2210; genus JAFGBH01. The sequence continues at coordinate 11,310 of CAYSHT010000029.1, read as the reverse complement.
GCATGATTTCCTTTCACAGAAGCGAGATTCAGTGTATTGTTCTTTCCCCGAGGCCTTCTTCAATATCCTCGCTGATTCTATCCGCCATGGCAACAGGGTCGTCTGCCATTCTGATTGGTCTCCCTACGACGATATAATCGGCCCCCATACTGATCGCCTTCTTTGGTGTGAGAATCCTTTTCTGGTCGTCGCCGGCGATCCCTTCATCCACTCTAATACCGGGTGTCACGATAATAAAATCTTCACCACAGGCCTCCCGTATTGAGGGCACATCCTGGGCAGAGGCCACCACACCTGAAAGACCCGCGTCACGGGCAAATCCGGCCAGCTTCGGGACAAGTTCAGCCGTCGAACAATCAAAACCGATTTCTCTGATATCGGCATCATCCAGGCTGGTAAGGACGGTAACCGCTATGACGGAGGGCGCAGGAAGTTTCATCTTTTCAGAAATTTCTCGTACCGAACGGGCAGCCTCTTTCATCATCTTTATTCCACCGAGTGCATGAATGTTAAACATGGAAACGCCCAGATTAACAGCAGCTTCCGAGGCCTTCGCTACCGTATTCGGAATGTCATGAAATTTGAGATCGAGAAAAACCTCTCCTCCACTATCCATTATTCTGGAAACGACGGGGGGGCCTAATCGAGTGAAGAGCTCCTTTCCGACTTTGAACATCCCTACGTGATTTTTCAGGGCTTCTATCCACTTCTCCGCCCCCTCCATATCCTCCACCATGTCAAGGGCAAAGATCAATCTTTCACGACCTGCCCTATTCAAAATCATCCTCGGCTCCGACAGTTTCCGTATCACTTTCTATGTACTTCTTTTCAAGATCGGCGGGGGATAAATGTTCCGGGTGAGAATACTGCACTTTACTTTCGGCAATTTCTCTCAGGGCAGTAACAACCTCCCTGTTCTTCTTTTTTTCACTCAAAGGTTTTGATCCTTTAAAGAGCTGTCTTACTCTCTGGGCGGCAAGCAAAACCAGGGCAAACCTGTTTTTTGCTTCCTTTAATGAATCCTCTACGGTAATTCGTGCCATACTTCTTTGAACCTCCAGTTATCCAATTATATTCTTTATTCTCTTTGTCAGTCGTTCTCTTCTGTTCTTCTCCGCCCTGTAAATGGACTTCAGAACATCTACAGACTCATCTATTATATCATTAAAAATGGCATAATCATACCATACAACTTCCCCTATCTCTTTCGCGGCCCTCTCGAAGCGTGCCTTCATCATGGCATTCTCCTCAGAACCGCGCTTTTTTAAACGCTCCTTTAATACATCAATCGAAGGGGGAAGTATAAATACGAATACGGCATTATTGTACTGTGATTTCAATTCTTTTGCACCCCTCGGGTCCACATCAAAAAGGACATCGTACCCTGCCGTAACCAGGCCTTCTACATCCTTTTTCAGTGTCCCATAGAGATGACCATGATTCTCTGCCCATTCAATAAAATCACCTCCCGATATCCGTTCTTCGAATTCCTTCCTGGAGATAAAATGGTAGTCCCTCCCATCTATTTCCCCCTTTCGCGGTTCACGTGTCGTGCAGGATATGGAAAAGCGGAGCTCCGGAACAATTTTCATAACTTCCTTACAAATTGTTGTCTTTCCAGTACCGGAAGGAGCGGAGACAACGATAAGGAGACCCGATATATCTGATGATAATTCTTTCATAAGGGTTAAACTCCAAACTTGAAACTTGAAACTCTATTCAATATTCTGGACCTGCTCCCGTAATTTCGCAAGTTCGGTCTTAATTTCTATCACATTATGGGATATCTCAAGATCTCCGCTTTTCGAGCCTATTGTATTGATCTCCCTGTGCATCTCCTGGAGCAAAAAGTCAAGTTTCCGTCCGATTGCCCCCCCCGCTTTTATCATCTCCCTGAATTGAGCGATGTGACTCGCCAGACGAACCGTTTCCTCGTTGATATCACTCTTTTCCGCGAGAATTGCAATCTCCTGGCTCATCCTCGCTTCATCGATTTCCACTCCCCCGGCCAGCTCCGCTATCCTCTCCTTAAGTCGTTTCTGATACTCCAATGCCACCTGTGGTGACCGCAGCTCAAGGTTTTTTATATATTCTTCCGTAAGAGTGAGGTGCTCGATAAAGTCATCACAGAGAATCTCACCCTCCTTTTCCTTCATCTTCATGAGAGAATCAACAGCCTCATCAAGTGCCCTGCTTATCGTTTCCCATGCCTCTTCCGGATCAATTTCAACATCTGATACATATATTCCGTTTTTGAGTCTGGCGATAAGACCCAGTGTTATCTCCTCTTCGAGACCCAGTTCTTTTTTGATATCGGTCAAAAGCGAATAGTAATCGCGGATCAGGGGAAGATTGACATTCAATTTCTCCCCGCCGTTCATACCGGGTTCCGCGTCCACCTTCATACTGACCTCAACTCTCCCTCTGGAAATCTTTTCATTCAATCTTTTTTTGATATCCATTTCCAGAAAGCTCAAAAAAGCAGGAAAACGAACGATCACTTCCAGATTTCTGTGGTTGAGCGATCTGATCTCTATTGCCACGTTTCTTCCTCCCAGAGCGGTCTCAGATCTACCGTACCCGGTCATACTTTTTATCATTTTTCAGTCCTTATCCTCTTTCATCTTCGCCAGTTTCATAAGGTACTGTCTCCTTATCGATACCAGCGCATTAATAATATCCGATCCCGCATAATCGGGATAGGTCCATTCAAGCGGTCGAAAAGCACCATTTTTATATAGCAATGTTAAATCAGCGTATATCCCGTCTCTCAGATAGGGACGGTGGGCATATCTTTTTCCCGTCGCAAGGACCAGATGGCCCTCGGCCAGGTACCCCGGATCTATGTTTACTTCCCGTTTTACCCCTTTTGAGAGCTCTTTTTCTATTTCGTTTGTATAGAGCTTTACATCGGGAAGGAAGGTGGGATCAACAAGATCCTCGAAAGAAATAAAGCGTCTGACGAGAGCATTCCCCATCTCCCTCGTGTAGTAGCCGGTATATTCAAAGGACATGTATTCGCTGATAAAGTCGATCGTGCCAAATTTCCGGGACAATCTCTTAATTGCCTCTCCTATGAGAACGCTGTCGCCGGAAAATATGCTCGATATCAGCTTAACGGGGTCGGGAATCTTCGGTTCGCTCATACCACCTTCTTCAGTTCTTCCTGAGAAACCTTCGCCGTCCCTATCTTGTTCACGACAATCCCCGCCGCATGATTTGCTAGAACCGCGGCTTCTTTGAACGTAGCCCCTGCGGCCACGGAAAGGGCAAAAATACCGATAACCGTGTCACCGGCACCCGTGACGTCAAAAACCTCCTTGGCAACAGCGGGAATGCGCACGATATCGCCATTATTCTCAAAGAGAATCATACCCTCTTCACCCATCGTTATGAGGAGAGCCCTGAAGCCAAACCGGCTGAGGAGTTCCCTGCCGCCTTTTATGACATCATCATCGCCCGCAAACTCAACCCCCAGTGCGCGTTCCGCCTCCTGCTGATTCGGCGTGATCAGATCACAGCCGCTGTAGAGTGAAAAATTGTTCTGTTTCGGATCGATACAAAGAGCAATATCCCGTCCCGAGATCACGCCCCGTATCCCCTCGACGAGCCTTTCGAAGACAACACCCTTGTTATAATCGGAGACAACGATCGCACCCAGATCATCCTTTGCGGAATCTATGTAATCGATTATTTTCTTTATACTTCGAGGGTTAATGGGGCCCTTGTCTTCCCTGTCGAATCTCACTACCTGCTGATTGTGGGCAATAATTCTGGTTTTAACAGAGGTGGGGCGTTTCTTTTCCACCACAATTCCGTCTGTATCTATTTTCAGTTTCCCGAGTTCACCCGCGAGCCATTTTCCCATTTCATCTGATCCGATAATGCCTGCCACAGCGACCTGTCCGCCGATAGAATAGACATTATTGAGTACATTGGCGCAGCCACCCAGGAGAAGATTTTCCGAGGTAACACGAACTACGGGAACGGGTGCCTCAGGAGAGATTCGGGACACCTTTCCCCAGATAAACTGATCCACCATGACATCGCCGACCACCAGAATCTTCGACCTTGAAAAGCCCTCAATGATCTCAAGCGCCCGCTTTCTGCTCACGATTCTTTTCATCATCTGCACCACGTTTCGTACATTTCTCCTGCCATCTTTCGTCGAAATAATCTTCCAACACGGTCAAGTATGCTATTATTATGCAATTTTTTTGTCAATCCTTTTTCTCAAAACTCTTGACTAAATCATGAAAAGAATATAGCTTTGCTGGGTTTATATCAAAGTCAGGATTTACTAATGGATGAGAAAAGCGACCTAATACGAAAGAAACGAGAAAAAATAGAGTCGATGAAGAGCGAGGGGATAGCCCTCTATCCGAACGATGTAAGGGTAACGGCTACAACGGAAAATATCCTGAATCGCTTTGGCGATATCGACAAGGAAGCCCTCGATCAGGTGGAGGAACGATTCGCACTGGCCGGAAGAATCATGGCAGTGAGAAACTTCGGCAAGTCGGCATTTATAAATGTACAGGACAGGGGCGGCAAAATTCAGGCCTATGTCGCCAAAAACAAAGTGGGAGACGACACCTACAGCCTCTTTAAAAAACTCGACATTGGAGACATCGTCTCTTTCGAGGGAAAACCCTTTAAGACAAGAACCGGTGAGCTTACCATCGAGGCGGACACACTGAGGCTTCTCTCAAAATCGGTGCGCCCCCTTCCGGAGAAGTGGCACGGTCTCACGGACGTAGAAGCCAGGTACCGCCAGCGACACCTCGACCTCATAATGAACCCGAATGTGAAGAAGGTCTTTTATACGCGAAGCCGGATAATGGCACTGATAAGAGATTTCATGCAGAAAAGAGACTTTCTCGAGGTGGAAACACCGATGATGCACCCGATAGCGGGGGGTGCCATGGCACAGCCCTTCAAGACCCATCACAATGCCCTGGGAATGGATCTCTTTCTCAGGATAGCACCCGAGCTTTACCTTAAACGTCTCGTTGTCGGGGGCATGGAAAGGGTCTACGAGATAAACAGAAATTTCAGAAATGAGGGGATATCGACATTTCACAATCCGGAATTCTCTATGATGGAATTCTACCAGGCCTACGCCACCTATGAAGATCTCATAATAATGACCGAAGAGCTCTTCGCCTTTATTGCGGAAGCACTTTTCGATTCTCTCACCTTTACCTATCAGGGATGTGACATCAATCTAACCCGTCCCTGGCAGCGGCTTACCGTCAAAGAGGCCATTTTGAAGTATTCTGACGTCACTCCTGAAACACTCGAAGACAGGGAGAAGGCCGTGGAATACGGCAAGGGTATCGGACTTCCCCTGGAAGACGAGGAATCTCTCGGGAAGGCAATAATCGCCATCTTCGAAGAGCTTGTTGAAGACAAGCTTGTACAACCAACGTTTATCACTGAGTATCCCATTGAGGTCTCTCCTCTTTCGAGAAAAAGTGAAAAAGACAGCAGCATCGTTGACCGTTTCGAGCTCTATATCTCGGGCAGGGAAATCGCAAACGCCTTTTCGGAGCTGAACGACCCGGAAGACCAGCGGGAACGATTTGTAATGCAACTAAAAGAGAGGGAAGCGGGGGATGAAGAAGCTCACGAAATGGATGAAGACTATATACGGGCCCTCGAATACGGCATGGCCCCCACGGCGGGAGAAGGAATCGGCATCGACAGGCTTGTGATGCTCTTTACTGATTCTCCTTCGATACGGGACGTCATCCTCTTTCCCCATATGAGATCAAAAAACAAAAAATAAAGAAAATACCCGACACACTATGTCATATGAATTATTCATAGGCCTCAGATACCTCAAGGCCAAGAGGAAACAGACCTTTATATCCATCAACAGCGTGATTTCAATCGCAGGCATATTCCTGGGTGTTGCGGCGTTGATTGTTGTCCTCGCCGTCATGAACGGATTTGAAAAGGAGCTCCGTGATAAGATCCTCGGCATCAATTCCCACATCGTCCTCATGGAACTGGCGGGGGAGATGGAAAATCATGAAAAAGTAATGGAAAGCGTTGAAAAAATCGAGGGTGTCGTGGCCTCGACCCCCTTCATATACAGTCAGGCCATGTTGAAGAATGAGGACAGGGTAACCGGCGTTATTCTGAGAGGAATATCACCGGAAAGCGCACTTACGGTCCTGAATCTCGGGAAGATACTGGAGGGAAGCATCGACTATCTCTCGGAGGACTACAAGGGCGATGATATACCTGATATGCCGGGCGTTATCCTTGGAAAGGAACTCGCTGAACTCCTGAGCCTTAATCTCTTCGATACCGTGGAGGTCGTGCTTCCCATGGGTATTCCGACCCCGATGGGTGTGGTACCGAAAATTAAGAAATTCAGCGTTTTCGGCATATTTGAGTCGGGATCATATGAATACGATTCCACGCTTCTGTTTATGTCCCTCAAAGATTGCAAGGAGTTCCTCGGCATGGAAGATACCGTCACGGGTATCGAAATAAAGATAGAGGACATCTACCGGGCCACTAAAATAGCCGAGGATATCGAGGCAAAGCTCGGTTATCCCTACTGGGCAAGGACCTGGATGGAACTGAACAAAAATCTCTTTTCTGCGCTCAAAATGGAGAAGAGGGTCATGTTCATTATACTCAGCCTTATCATACTGGTCGCCGCCTTTAGTATCATCACCACACTCATCATGGCTGTCATGGAAAAGGCCAAGGATATCGCAATATTGAAATCAATGGGGGCCACATCGAGGAGCATCATGAAGATATTCATGGTGCAGGGACTGGTGATGGGTATAATAGGGACCACTCTCGGATGCCTCGCGGGGATAACCTTGGCCCTCAATCTGGAGTCAATTGCCGCCTTCCTCGAGGATCTCTTCGGTTTCACCGTTTTCCCGAAAGATGTTTACTACCTGAGTGAACTCCCTTCGCGGGTAAATTATGGAGATGTCGCCATTATCGTAGCCATTGCACTGCTTATAAGCTTCCTGGCAGCGATATACCCCTCATGGAACGCCTCCAGGCTCGATCCCGCAGAGGGACTGAGATATGAATAGGGGCACTATGATAGAGGTAAAAAATCTTACCAAAACTTTCAGGAAAAACGGAGCGACGATAGAGGTGCTCCGTGGCATAAACATCGAAATCATTGGAGGCGAATCACTGGCAATTCTCGGCACCTCTGGTGCGGGAAAAACCACGCTCTTGCAGATCCTCGGCATCCTCGATCAGCCCACGTCCGGCGACGTGCTCTTTGACGGCGTAAAGGTATCCGAATTGAATGACAGGAAACGGGCAGAATTCAGAAACAGAACGATAGGATTCGTGTTTCAATTTCACCATCTGCTCCCCGAGTTCACCTGCCTGGAGAATACCATGATGCCGGCCCTGATAGGCGGCATAGGAAGGCGAGAAGCCCGGCTGAGGGCGGAGGTCACCTTGACTGAAGTAGGTCTTGGTGATAGATTATCTCACAAACCGGGCGAGCTTTCAGGAGGCGAACAGCAGAGGGTGGCCGTTGCCAGGGCAATGCTGATGGAACCGGAGATATTGCTTGCCGACGAACCGACGGGAAATCTCGATACAGAAACGGGGAAAAAGATAGAGGACCTTCTCCTCAATCTCTGCGAGACAAAAAGATCAACGCTGGTGATCGTAACCCACAACACTGCGCTGGCCCAGCGCATGTCCCGTGTCACGGGCCTTAAAGACGGAGAACTTTATGATATTGAAATGTAAACAGTGCCTTTTCATACTCCTCATATACCTTGTTCTTTTCCCGGGAACTGCACTTTCGCAAAATACAAAAAGCATGCTCATCCTCCCTCCCGAGATATACAGCAAGTCCGATGTGGCCTATCTGAGAAACCAGCTGCAGGAGAAACTGACCGCTGAGCTTGGAAAATCTCAATACATACGGATCATCAAAGGGGATGCGATTGAAAAACTTATAAGAAACAAAAAGATAGACAGAGAGTTCGCATTCAACGTGGGGGGGGGAACTGGTGCGGATTTTGTCATCACGGGGAGCCTCACAAGGATGGGGAATCTCATAAGCACTGACTTCAGGGTCGTGGATATAAAAAACGAGAGGGTCCACACCGGTATATTCGCCCAGGGAACAGGGCTTAAAAATATTGGAACGATAGCCTCACAGATTGCAACGGATATCCTTTTGAAGGTTCTCGCAGAGGAAAGGATCGCCGATATCGTCTTTACCGGCAATCAAAGGATTGAAGACAGCGCTCTTTACAATATCCTTTCCAGCACAAAGGGAACGCTCTTTGACAAAAAGAACTTTTCCGAAGACATAAAGGCCATATACAAAATGGGTTATTTCAGGGATGTAAAGGCCGCAATAACGGACACCTCGGAAGGAAAGGTACTGACCTTCGTCCTCGAGGAGATGCCGCGTATAACCGACATAGAAATAAAGGGAGACGACGACATCGACAGTGAGGATATCGAAGGTGTTATCATCATAGAAACGAGGCAGATGCTCGATGAGAGCAAGGTAAAATCGAGTGTGGAAAATATAAAGGAGCTGTACCGGAGCAAAGGGTATCTGAACGCAGACGTATCCTATGAGATAGAGGAAGATGAAAAAGTTTTGCGGGTTATCTTTACCATCGTCGAGAACAAGAAGCTGCTCATCAAGGACATCTCATTTGAGGGAAACAGGGTATATACCGATAAGGAACTGAGGAACATGATGGATACCTCCGAATGGGGGATCTTTTCCTTTATTACGGATTCCGGCCTTCTTGACGAAAATAAATTAAACCTCGATATAACAAAGCTCACCGCTTTTTATTTAAACAACGGATATATCAATGCCCAGGTTGGCGAACCCGATATAACAAACGACAAGAAATGGATTTACGTCACCATACCTGTCATAGAGGGCAAGCAGTTCATGGTGGGAGAAGTTGAGATAACCGGAGATCTGCTCGCCACCCCCCGGTCCGACCTTCTGAAAAAACTGAAGATCAACACGAAGGACTTTTTTGACAGGGAAGCGATCGTGGCAGATATCGATTATCTGACGGAGGCCTGCAACAATGAAGGGTATGCTTACGCCAACGTGGTTCCTCAAACGGTGCCTCACGAAGAGAAACAAAAAGTCGATGTGACCTTCAATATAGACAAGGGGAGTCTTGTCTACATAAATGTAATCTCAATAATGGGAAATACCAGGACGAGAGACAAGGTTATCAGGAGAGAACTTAATGTCATTGAAGGGGATCTCTACAACCGCAGTAATTTGAGCGCAAGCTATATGAAACTCAACCGTCTCAGTTACTTTGAAGAGATCAACTTCCAGACTGAAAAGGGCTCCCGGGAAGACCTGATGGACATAAATGTACAGGTCAAAGAGCAGCCCACGGGAATGTTCAGTATCGGCGCCGGCTACAGTGCTGAGGACAAGGCCGTCATCATGACCCAGATAGCCCAGCGAAACCTCTTCGGACGGGGCCAGACGTTAAGTCTCAATGCATATGTGGGGGCAACAAAAACGAACTACGAGATATCCTTTACCGAACCGTGGCTTTTCGATATACCGCTCTGGAGCAAGTTCGATGTCTGGAACATGGCGAAAGAATATGACACCTACGACCTTGACACACGAGGTTTCGAAGTTACGTTCGGATATCCTCTCTGGGAGAGGATAATCGGCTATGCCGGGTATAAACTGACTGCCGACAACGTGAAAAATGTTCTTGATACGGCAGCCACTTATATCAAAGAACAGGAGGGAAGCATAACCTCCAGCGGTGTGACCCTTACCCTTTCGAGAGACACGTCGAACGACGCGATATTTCCCTCCCGGGGTTCTAAAAACAAGGTATCGGTGGAACATACGGGAACGATATTCCAGGGAGATACGAGTTTCACAAAATATCTGGCCTCCTCAAGCTGGTTTTTCCCGCTTCCTCTGGACAGTGCCTTCGGTGTCAGGGGGAGAATCGGGTATGCGCACGGGAATGAGGGAAAGGAAATACCAATTTATGAGCGATTTTATCTGGGTGGGATAAACTCACTGAGAGGTCTTCGAGAAGTCGGCCCCAAGGATCCCGAAACTGATGACGTCATCGGCGGCGAAACCATGCTCAACTTCAATGCGGAGATCGTCTTTCCCCTTATCAAGGATGCAGGCCTGAGGGGAGTTGTATTCTACGATACGGGTAACGCATGGGAGAGCGGGTACTATGTTGATGATATGAGGCAAACGGCGGGTTTCGGTATCCGCTGGTACTCTCCCATGGGTCCCCTGAGACTCGAATGGGGTCATGTCCTTGACAGAAAGGAAGATGAACCCGCCAGCAGATGGGAATTTAATATCGGAATGTTTATGTAATCGCAAAAAAAAGAATTTAATTATAGGGGGAAATAGTCTATGAGGAAAATTTTGACCGTTCTCGTTGTTGTAACACTTGTTCTTTACGGCACGTGCGCCGTTGCGGCCGACAAGATCGGCTTTATCAATGTCAAATCGATTCTGTTCCAATCTCAAGCGGGAAAAGACGCGGCCCAGGAATTGAAAAAGATCGTCGATAAAAAAAAGATGTTGATCACAGAAAAGGAAGAGGAGTTAAAGGCCCTCAAGGCAGACCTTGAAAAGCAGCGCGCGGTATTGACGGAAAATGCCTACAAGGAAAAGGAGCTGGACTATCAGAAGAAGTTCAGAGATTACAAGCGTTTCATAGAGGATTCAAACGAGGAAATGCAGCTGAAGGAGCAGGAGCTTTTCCAAAAGCTGATCCCCGAAATAATGAAGGTCGTCAGTTCCATCGGTGAAAAGGAAGACTACACAATGATCGTGGATATCGGCACCGGACTCCTCCCCTATTATTCCAAGGCAAAGGATATCACGGAGGAGGTTATAGAAAAATACAACAAGGAATATGGCAAAAAGAAGTAAGTCGGTAATACGGATAGTTTATATATGACGGTAATAAAAAGGCTACATGAAATCGCAGAATATCTCGGAGCTACTGTCGTTGGTGACGGGAATGTACAGATTCATGACATACGGGGTATTGATGAAGCCGGAGAAGGAGACCTCACCTTTATTGCCAATCCCAAATACAGGAAAAAACTTGAAAGTACCGGCGCATCTGCCGTAATCGTCGGACACGATACGGGAGCGTCCGATAAAAACCTCCTTGTCGTCGATGATCCCTACGCCTCCATGGCGAGGGCCCTTGTACTCCTCTATCCCGAGGAAAAGCTCATTTCGGGAATCAGTGAAGACGCATGGATAGAACGTGATGCGAAGATCGCCGAGGGCGC
>CAYSHT010000028.1:0-19851 GCA_964430915.1 uncultured Syntrophaceae bacterium | reverse complement strand
CCTACGAGGCGGGGCTTGCGGGTGCGCTCCCGGTCATTGTCTCGGATGCTGATATCTGATAAACTTACGAGACTTTTATGGTATAAGACAGTGGTGTATGTTCTTTTACAGGGTTGTCTTGAAAACCTCAGAGAGGTCATCAAAATACATAAAAGGGGGGAATATTATGGCACGGAGTGGTTTTGACTCGAAGCTGCAAGAGGTTAAGTATCCCAAGGAGTTAGTGTACCATGAGTCCTTGCGCCGTAACGTGGAGAGATTTCCGGACAGACTGGCGGTGGTGTTTGAGGACAACAGATATACTTATAAAGAGTTCAACACGAAAGTAAACCGTCTTGCCAATGCGCTCATCGGGCTGGGGGTGAAAAAAGGCGAGAAAGTGGCCCTCTTCGGTCACAATTCCGATGTATGGCTGATGGCTTCATACGCCGCCTCAAAGGTGGGGGCCGCATTTATCCCCATGAACTTTCGGCTGGTTGGACCCGAGATCGAATATATCGTGAACCATAACGATTCCGTTGTGCTTTTCGTTGACCATCCGCTTCTGGATGCCATCAAGGATGTTAGATCGAATCTCGATGTACGTCAGATCGTTGTTATGAGGGGAGAAGCCCCTGAGGGAATGTTGAGGTTTGACGAGCTTCTCGTTTCAGGGTCGGATGAGGAACCGGACGTTGATGTCTGGGAAGGCGATATGGCTGTCCTTGCACAGACCGGGGGGACTACCGGAAAGTCCAAGGGAGTAGTCCACAGCCACCGCTCCGTCATGGATGTTGTCTACCAGATAAGTTTTGTCCATCAGTACCGGGAGACAGATCGGTGTCTGCAGGTCATGCCCGTTTACTCCTCTGCCGCCCTGGCATACGATGCGGGAGCAACCCTCTTTCACGGGGGAACACTTTTTATGTACCCTCTGCCCCCGTTTGATCCCATGGATGTTCTGAAAATAATCAGCAGGGAAAAAATTAATCATACAACCATGGCCCCAATAATGATCTTTTTCATTCTGGCGATACCGAAAGAAGAGCGAGCGAAATACGATGTGAGTTCATTGCGTTCTCTTCTTTCAGTGGGCGCACCCACCGAGCCCGATCTCAGGGAGTCTGCCTTGGAATACTTTGGTGAGATTGTCTATGTTGAATATTCGGCAACGGAGTTTGGCGTTGCAACGCTTTTGAGGCCGGAAGAAATCCTGAAATATCCTGAGAGTTGCGGACGGGCCGCTTTGAATATGGATGTCAAAATAGTCGACTTGGAGGGGAACGATCTCCCCCGCGGTGAAATTGGAGAGGTCGTGGTAGCAGGAACTCTTGTGAGCCAGGGGTATTACAAGAATCCCGAAGCAACGGATGCCGCCTTTTTTGGTCGCTATATGGGTATCGGTGACATGGGCTACATGGATGATGAGGGGTTTGTCTATATTGTGGATAGAAAATCGGACATGGTCATTAGTGGCGGCATGAATATCTATCCGGCGGAAATAGAGGCCGTCATGGCTGAACATCCCAAAATAATGGAAGTCGCAATCATCGGTGTTCCCGATGACAGGTGGGGTGAGTCCGTTAAGGCTGTGGTCATTCTCACTCCCGGTGAGGAGGCATCGGAAGAGGCGATAATCGAGTGGTGCAAAGGGAAAATGGCAAGCTACAGGGTCCCAAAATCAGTTGATTTTGCAACTGATTTTCCAAGGACACCTGCGGGCAAGGTGCAGAAAAAGGTCCTGCGGGAGAAATACTGGGAGGGCTATGAGCGAAAGATATGACCGGCCATTCCCGGATGAGTTTACAACTTCAAGCATTGAAAGTGAGAAAAGGCAGGGTATAAGTTCACATTGCCCAAGCTGAACATTTGTTGGTCATCTCATGCCGGGCGATACACTTGTGAAGCTCCCCGCCCACAGGGCGGGGCTTCCCGGTAAGGAATAGTTTAATTATAGTGCGCCCCTTGACCCCGCCTACAAGGCGGGGCTTGAGGGTGCGCCTCCGGTCAAATAGTGGGGGAATAGTGCATGCGGGAAGTCGCGATTATCGGAACGGGAATGACGAGATTTGGAAAATTTCCCGATAAGGGGATTAAAGACCTGGTGAGCGAATCCGTTCGGGAGGCTATTAACGATGCGGGTATTGAGAAGAGCGACATAGAAGCGGCGTATGTGGGGAGTGCTGCTCCCGGCATCATGACGGGGCAGGAACAGATCAAGGCCCAGGTAACGCTGAGTGCAATGGGAATAGAAGAGATTCCTATGTATAACGTGGAAAATGCCTGTGCAAGCTCCTCATCCGCCCTTAATCTCGGATGGACTGCGGTAGCGGCAGGGATACATGATTGTGTTCTGGTGGTGGGATTTGAGAAGCTCTTTGACAAGGACAAATTGAAGTCTTTCATGGCTCTGGGAACGGCAGTAGACATTCAAAATGTCGAGCAGTTTATGGAGGACCTCCAGAAAAAGTACGGTTTTAATGAGGGAATCCTCGGGGAAGGAAGCGGAAAAACCCGCAGCATCTTCATGGATATGTACGCTTACTACACGAAGTTGTATATGGAAAAAACGGGACTTACTCAGGAACACTTTGCGAAGATTGCCGTAAAAAGCCATAAAAACGGTGCACATAATCCCCACGCCCAGTATCAGAGAGAGGTGTCACTCGAGGAGGTTCTCCGTTCGGGTGATGTGGCCTACCCTCTCACGCGGATGATGTGTGCCCCCATTGGTGACGGAGGTGCCGCGGTGATTATCTGTTCGAAGGAGAAAGCCGCCCGATACACCTCGAAACCCGTCTGGATTGAAGGGTCTATTGTGGGAAGTGGCAAATTAAGCATGGATCTTGGCGATACGCTTACCAAGCGCCTGGCCCCGAAGGTCTTCGAAATGGCAGGCATCGGACCCGAAGATGTGGATGTCATCGAGGTTCATGATGCCACGTCGCCCTCGGAAATAATTACACTCATCGAACTGGGAATTTGTCCCGTGAATGAGGCAACCCGATGGGTTGATGAGGGATATCTCGAAGTGGAGGGGGAAACCCCGACCAATACCTCCGGCGGTCTTGCCTCAAAAGGACATCCCATCGGTGCCACCGGGCTTGGGCAGGTCTATGAAATTGTTCAGCAGTTGCGGGGTAGGGCATCAAAACGGCAGGTACAAGATCCGAAGGTGGGCATGACCCATAACGGAGGGGGAATTCTCGGGGTTGACGCGGCGGCGATGGCACTACATATATTTAAACGATAGTTGTTCACTTAAAATTCTTAAGGGGGAAATGGTGCTCGGTGATAGAAAATACTGGAATATGGATGTCGAACCGGGATTGAACACGTCCGGGATGAGAGAACTGCAACTGCAGAAACTGAAAGATGCCCTGAGGTGGCAGTACGAACACACGCCCTTCAACCGTGCACGTTTCGAGAAGGCCGGGGTAAAGCCGGAAGACATAAAATCCTTCGATGACTTTGCCGGGGCAATTCCGGCAGCGGGACAGGAGGAGATACGGACGGTAATTTCCGAGGTCGGGCTGGATATGGAAAAACTGATGCTTCATCTTTTTGGCGAAGAGCGGATGAGAGATCTTTACCTCCTTACCACGACTTCGGGAACGACAGGAATTCCCACTCCCTACCCGAATTTCGGTGCCGCCCTCGATGATGCGCAGGAGATAGCGAGCAGAGCCGCATGGCGTATGGGAATACGGCCGGGGGATCGAATCGGCCTCTGTTTCGGCCTCTCCATGCACGCAGCCGGAACTCCTCAGATATTGTGGTTTAGAGATTATCCCGGGATAACAATTGTTCCCATCGGTGCCGAAGCGGGTACCGAAAAAATCCTTCAGTTCATGCATCTTTTCAAGGTAAATATCTTTACCGGAACACCGTCGCTCGCTCTTCATCTTATCGAGCGGTGCCCGGAGGTTCTGAAGATGTCCGTTAAAGATCTGGGGATAAAGATTCTCATGCTCGGTGCGGAACCGGGTGCGGGGATACCCGAGATCAGACAGAAACTGAAAACGGAATACGGGGCAAAGGTCTTTGATCTTGGTGCGGGGTATGGCTGTTCCTGTGATTATCCGGTTTACCAGGGAATGCACTGGCTCGCCGATGACCTTGCCTACTATGAACTTCTCGACCCGGAGACAAAAAAATCGATTCCCCTGGAACATGGTGCAACGGGAATCATGGCGGGCACATCCCTTCATCCCGAAGCCGCCGTATGGTTTGATATGCGCTTTACCATGAATGACATTCACCAGGTCTTTACGGAACCTTGCCCCTGCGGATACAGCGGATTCAGATACAAAATCGTGGGAAGGGCTGATGACATGCTGAAGATAAAGGGCGTACCCGTTTATCCCGCATCCATAGAAGGAGTGATCCATTCCTTCCCCGATGAACTGACGGGTTCCTTCCGTATCGTGCTTGACGAGCCACCGCCGCGGGTAATGCCGCCGCTCAAGTTGAAAATCGAATATGCCAGGGAAGTTAGGGAAGAACAACTGCCGGTTCTTGAGCGGGAAGTGACCGAACGGATGCACAGGCTTCTTAAAATCCGTCCCGCCATTACCTGGCTCAAGCCGAACACCCTTGAAAGGGCAACAAAGAAAACGCAACTTCTGGAAAAGCTCTACGAGAAGTAAGTGGTTTCGTAACATAGACTCTTCATGAACGGAAAGGGGGGAATATGGACCATCTCGTTGCGAAGTACGGCCTTTCTTCTGATGCGCCCGATCTTGTCACGACAGTTCCTGCACTCGGAAAACTAAAGAAAATCAGACCATCCTATATAAAAAGGGCAGAATCCGCCCAGGTGACGGGGCGAAGATTCGCACGAAAAGAAATCCTGCCACGAGTCCTCGAAATCGATAAAAAATGTACCAGGGACCCTCGCTATTTTGACTGGAATCTGTGGAGAAAGGCAAACGACGAGAAACTTACCGTTGCGCTGATACCCCAAGAAATGGGTGGTTTGGGCTATACGGCGCTTGGCGCCACGGTCCTCTGCGAGGAGATGACGAGTGCCTGTATGGGTATCACCGCCAATATCCTATTCAATAATTTCGGTCTACTTAGTGCCCTGGTGGAATTCAGGACGGGGATCGTCCTTAGAATCATCAAGGATATGGTGGAGGCACAGCGTCGGGGAGAACCCCTTTTCTGGGCATGGGCTATTACGGAGCCGAGTGCGGGTACCGATGTTGAAGACGAAAGGGCCATGGCAACGATGCGGCCTTCCACCTATGCTGAAAAGATAAACGGAGGATATAAGATAAATGGTACCAAATGTTTCATCACCAACGGAAGCCTTGCACACTATGTGATTGCAACGATTCCCCTGGATCGTTCGAATCCGCTGGAGTCTATGGCGACGTTTCTTGTTCCCACATCTTCAGAGGGTTTCAGCGTGGGTAAGGTGGAACGGAAATGCGGCCAGAAGGCTTCCCAGACGGCAGAGCTGATCTTTGAAGATGTTTACATACCCGAGGAAAACCTGTGGGAGCCTCCCGGCAGGGGCCTTCGTCATACCAGGGAAATCCTTTCCACTACGAGAGGTTTTATCGGTGCATCTGCACTTGGCGTTGCCAGGGGCGCCTTGGAGAGGTGTATCGGATTTGCGAGCCAGAAGAAGATCGGAAACCACTTCCTCATCGATGAGGATTGGGTCCAGTATGCCATTGCCGACATGATAAAGGATATCAAAACGGTACGGGCGGCATGTTATAATTTTGCGATTTCCGTCGATACATACCATGTCATGGGACTTTTCGAGAGCCTTCCCGTTAAAACAGTCTTGAAGATGGTGCCGGAGAGGGTTCTTCTTAGTGAATTCGTGCAGATCCTTGGCGGACTTTCTCTCGTGGAGTCACTCGCGGGGAAAATCAAAAATAAAATGGTTTCAGATGAGACGGTGGAGCATTTCGTTAAAGAGGGTTCAGCGGTGAAAGTTGCCGGAACCGATCTGGCCATGGATGTTTCATCCAGAGTTCTCGATATCGTCGGCCTTGAGGGGATGTCACACCGATACGGAATGGAAAAGTGTTTCAGAGATGCGAAGGTCACACAGATTTATGAGGGGAGCAATCAGGCCTGCAGGTTGGACATTTTTCACCAGGAGATAGGTTCGCCTCAGTGAGGGAAGGGGAAACTATGGATGTTCATGAAAAATACCGTGAAATCATAGACGTATGCCGGAAATTTGCGGCAAAGGAAATCGGAGCCGCCGCACTTGCCTATGATCTGGAGCCCGATTCTCATGGTTTAAAGGAGCTATGGACCAAAAGTTGTGAAGTCGGTATTTCCGGACTCCTCATTCCCGGAAAATTCGGCGGTTCGGGCCAGTCTGCCCTCTGCAGTGCACTGGTTTTGAATGTCCTTGCTTCGGAATGTGCCGGAATGGCAGCACTCTTTGCAGAACACTTTGTCGCCTGCCATACCCTTATTCGTGCTGGAGGGAAAGAGAGCGAGCGTTGTCTAGCGGCTATTGCAAATTTCGCTATTGATGAGCCCACAATTGCGACGGTTGTCTTTCCTTCGGATGAGGAGGAAGAACCGGTTCGAATTGTCGAGAGAGAGGGCAAGCTGTTTCTTTCCGGAAGAACCACACTTACCGGTAACGCATCGTTAGCACAATATTACTCTGTTTTTGTAAAAGAGAGAGACAATAAAATTACTTGTATTCTTGTCGAAGGGAAAACCCCCGGTGTTTCTGTCGGTGAGGGGGCAGACCTTCCGGGATTGAAGGTAAACTCCTTTGCCCCGGTGACCTTTAAAGAAGTAGGAATAGGAGAGAGTTTCCTTGTGACAGAAAGGGGTAGCGGGCGGGAACTTATGGAAAGTGCACAGAACCTCTTTTTCGGATTTGTGGCGGCTATCGCAATGGGTACGGCACAAAGGGCATATGAAAAAGCCGCAAGCTATGCGAGGGAACGATATCAGTTCGGAACGACAATTATCAATCATCCTGAAATTCAGAGAATGCTCGGCACGATGCGTATGAAGCTTGGCGTGGGAAGGGTAGCATATATGGATGTGTTCAATGGCGGGGAGAGGGATGCTGGTTTGACCAAGGCCTACTGTACCGAAGCGGCCCTGGAGATTGCCGTCGATGCCATTCAGATTCATGGCGGTTACGGCTACATGCATGAATACGGAGTTGAAAAGATCATGCGCGACTGCAAGGTACTACAGCTTCTTGGCGAAAGGAACAGTTCGCTTATCATAGAGAGTATTGCCCGGGAGTTGCGGTAAAAGAAAGCACAGACCGGTGAGGCACCATGGCACATTATCTTTTTAGCAAAGAGGAACTGGAAGAGCTGTCTATCCCCTATCCGGATCTCATAATAAAAAAAATAGGCAGTCGAGAGTACGATAAGGCTCGTTCGCTTTCTCGTGAGATGTCGCAATCGCGAGTTGTTCTCCATGATTTTTTTGCCGACTCATGTGTTGTCCTCTGGAGCTGGATAGGCGAGCATATGGGTGAGGAGGTTATGGAGGACATGTTTCGTTATGTCTTTGAGCATTCGGTTCGGAGGCAGCTCTTTAAAATCTCCGTCCTCTTTCAGGTCTACCCCCGTTTTGCGATTTCCTTTCTGGCGGAGGCGGGATGGCGATCCCACAGCTGTTTCGGTGCTGGTGAATATCCTGCGAGCTTTTCTATCACCGAGGATGAGGAAAAATTTACCTTTCACCTACACCCCTGTGCGAGCGGTGAGCGGCTTCGGAAAAAGGGGTGGTATGCACCGGTACGCGGGGGAAAACTATCCAAGGGCGCATACAGCTTTACACACAATCATAAGGATTTTCCCTACTATTGTATGCACTGCCCCTTTCATAACGAGATACTTCCCTACGAAACACTCGGGCATCTCATGTGGCCCCTTGATGAGCCTCAAGGTCCCGATCATGAGTGCAGGTGGCATATCTACAAGGATTTGAATGCAATACCGAAGCGGTATTACGATACGCTGGGACTCGAAAAGTTGAAGGTGCCGTCATTGCTGGCAAAGCGGTGGCAAAAGCGATATTTCACCGAAGAAGAACTTCGGGAAATGGCGCGCCCCGTTACGGACCGCATCATGGAGAACCTCGAAAAAGGGGATGCGAAAGAGGCAATACGTCTCTGCCGGGACGTCAAAGATGAATTCCTTTTTCTTCACGATCTCTATGTACATATGCTGGTTACCACCTTTACCTTTATCTCTGAAAGGAGAGGTGAGGATGCCCTTGAAGAGGCGCTTCATGTTCAGTTTGAAAAGTGCATCAGGGGTCAGCTTGTTGAAAGGATAAAGGTGCTTTCCCCTCCCGAAAAGATAAGATTTCTCGCAAGGAAGATCTTTGGTCCGGACAGGTGTGACGAAACGGGAGTGCCGAAGGGCAGGTTTACCGTAAGTGAGAGTGAAAAGTACATAGAGTTTATCCTCCATCCCTGCGGAAGCGGGGGACGCCTTCTCCAAGGCGGAAGTTATGAACCGATGACGGGATTTAAGAGATGGTGTGAGGATATCGAAGATGCATTGGTCATCAATCTTTCCAAAAGTATTCCCCTTCCCGATTCGGTTCTGAAATTGGCCTTTTCCCTGTCGGGTGGTTCGGTGACGCGGAGGAAGCCCTATGCTCAGGGAAAGACAAAAAAAGCTTACCCTTGGTCATTTGAAAGCAAGAATATTCCCTACTATTGCTGCCAGTGCGGCATGCTTCAAACGGAAGTGGGGAGTTCCTGCCTGAAAATTTATCCTCCAAAGGGAAAACATGCACCCTGTATATGGCAGTTAGACAAAGACTGTCTTATTTGACCAGGAATCTTTCCCCCTTTTTAGTTTTATCTTTTTTTTTCTTCCATCTTCTGATATGGAGCATTTCTGTCAAAATGAGGGCGAGTTCCCTTCGACAGCGGATGGGTCGTAAATCATGAGCAACCTCGCTATAGCCGATTTTTTCATTCAATGATTTGAGTTTGTTGTTTGGGGAATTTTAGACCGGGAGCGCACCCGCAAGCCCCGCCTTGTAGGCGGGGTAAGGGGCGCAATTAAAAAGGAATATATTATTCGCCTTCGGCTCATGAATCTTCGATTTCCTTACCGGGAAGCCCCACCCTGTGGGCGGGGAGATTTGAATAGGCATTACAGACTTAGCATTTAAAAGGAGGTTTTTTATGAAGGATGTAGTAATTGTTTCTGCGTGCAGAACGGCCATCGGTGCCTTTGGCGGGTCTCTGCGGGATATGAACGCGGCCAGCCTTGGAAGCGTGGTCATGAAAGAAGCGATCAAAAGAGCGGGCATCGATGCTGGCATAATTGGCGACGTTCGGTTCGGGTGCTGTTTCGAACCCGTTGACGCACTGAATGTGACACGCACAGCGGCGTTGATGGCGGGGATTCCCGATACCGTTGCCGCCGTAACCATCAACCGGGTCTGCATTTCGGGTATGGAATCGGTACTGAGCGGTATGGCGATGATTAAGACAGGTATGGCCGACGTCATTCTGGCGGGGGGTGTTGAGCACATGTCCGGAGTACCCTATGTTTCTCAAAACGCCAGATGGGGATTGCGCCTTCAGGATAAAAGTCTCGATGATGCCCTGATACACGGGCTCCATTGCGGATCACATCTGTTGCCTCATCCCGAGGAGGGGCCGGTAAAAGAGGGGATGCCCCTGGATATGTTTAAAGGTAAACCCTACATTATGGGGCATACGGCGGAGTTCATCGCGCAGCTTTATAACATAAGTCGTGAAGAGATGGACGAAGTGGCGCTTAGAAGTCACAACAGTGCTGAAAGGGCGACGGTAGAGGGAGAATTTAAGGAAGAAATCGTGCCGGTAGAGATACCTCAAAAGAGAGGAAAACCGCCTGTAATATATGACAAGGATGAACATTTCAGGCCCGGTCTTACCATGGAGGATCTGCAGAAACTGCCGGCCGCATTTGTACCGAAGATCGGAAAGGTAACGGCGGGAAATTCATCGGGTATTAACGATGGCGCGGCCGCCATGGTCATAATGTCTGCCGAAAAGGCAAAAGAGCTGGGATTAACACCCCTGGCAAAAATAACGGCATCGGGTCGCGGGGCCTGCCATCCCTCGGTAATGGGTCTTAGTCCCGTACCAGCAGTAAAAGATCTTTTGAAGAGAAACCCCGACCTCAAACTGGATGATTTTGAACTGATCGAGCTAAATGAGGCCTTTGCCTCCCAGTATATCGGATGTGAAAGGGATCTCGGTATAAACAGAGAGATTACCAATGTGAACGGTTCGGGTATAGGACTCGGTCACCCGGTGGGCTGCACAGGTGCGCGTATCATGGTGTCCCTCCTTTATGGTATGAAAAAGCGCGGCAATACATTGGGGCTTGCCACACTCTGCGGCGGCGGCGGCGTGTCTTGTGCGAGTGTACTTGAAATGATATAGGTATCGGGATAGTTAAAAGGGTGACAGGGGGAGGATATTTTCTCCCCCTGAATGCCCGATATGAATGGAAGGGATAAAATATGTCTGAGAACAATTCATTTCAGAAATTCAGAGGCGCGTCAAAATACGTCCTCGATGAAGAACTGGCGAAGATTGTGAATGTGTCGATGGCACTCGAAATGCCGCTTCTTCTCAAGGGAGAGCCGGGAACGGGGAAGACCATGCTGGCACATGCCATCGCGGAAAACCTTGCAATGCCTCTGATCTCACTCAATGTGAAATCGAGTATGAAGCTGGTGGACGCACTCTACCAGTACGATACCCTGACGCGCCTGAATGACAGCCGTTTCGGGGATTCGACGAGAGACGTGAGCAATATCGAAGATTATATAAGGATGGGAAAGATAGGACAGGCATTTGTGTCCGATGTGAGGACAGTACTTCTCATTGATGAAGTCGACAAGGCCGATACAGATTTTCAAGATGATATGCTCGACATTCTGGATCAGATGGAGTTCGATATCATGGAGATCGACAAAACGGTGAAGGCCAAGAACAGGCCCGTCATCATTATTACCTCAAACGCCAAGAAGGATCTGTCCGATCCATTTCTGGGCCGCTGTAATTTCCACCACATTGCGTTTCCCGATACCGATATGATGAAACGCATTATTGCCGTGCACTTCCCCAAGCTTGATCAGGAAGTTGCTGATGCCTGCATCGAGGCATTCTATCGTTTCAGAAGGGTTGACGGTATCGAGAAGAAACCCGCGACGAGGGAACTGATCAACTGGATCAGAGCGCTCAAGGCCGATCCCGATTTTGATATCTCTTCACTCAGCCGGGGCGATGTTCCCTATCTGGGCGTGTTTTTCAAGAAAAGCACCGACCTTGCTATGGCGAGTAAAATGATTGCCCGGTCTCAGAACTGAGGAGAAAAGAATTGTTTATCAATTTTTTCTATAGCCTGAGAGATCACGGAATTCCCGTTTCTCCCACATCATTTCTCAGGTTCCACAAGGCGCTCAATACAGGCCAGGTATTGTCATTGAAAGACCTGTATACCGTTGCCCGTTCGACTCTTGTGAAAAGCGAGCGGTATTTTGACAGTTATGATCAGATCTTCGCCCACTACTTTGAGGGGGCGGAAATGCCTCCAATTACCGACCTGGAACTCGATGAAATAGCACGGGCCCTCCTTGAGGAATGGCTGAAAAATCCTGCGCAGATGGCCGATGCCCTCGGCATAGACGAAAGCAAGTTGAGAAAATACACTCCTGAGGAGTTGATACAGTATTTTCTGGACCGCCTGAAAGAACAGACAAAAGAACATCATGGCGGCGACCGTTGGATCGGTACGGGTGGCACTTCGCCCGTCGGTCATTCCGGTGTACATCCCGGTGGCATGCGGGTCGGCGGTTCCGGAGGAGGCATGTCGGCCATAAAGGTAGCCCTCGAGCGGCGTTACCGGGATTATTCCCAGCAGGGACCCCTCACGCAGTCGCAGATTGGAGAGGCCCTGAAAAAACTGCGGCGCTTGGTGCCGTCGGGCCCGAGAGATGTGGTCAATATAGATAAAACCATCTACGAAACCATGAGAAATGCCGGTGAGATCGAGATTGTTTTCGACAAGCGTCTCAAGGACAGACTCAAGATAATCCTCATGATCGATAACGGTGGCTGGTCGATGGACCCCTATGTGCATATTGTGCAGGTGCTCTTTGATTATGCCCGCGATCAGTTCAAGGAATTAAAGACCTACTTCTTTCACAATACGATTTACGAGCAGGTCTGGGAAGATCACACCAGGTATAAAAAACCCCAAAAGATTATCACCTTTCCCAACAAGGACCCCGAATCGAGGATTGTTATCGTTGGTGATGCCAGCATGGCCCCCTATGAACTCATGTATGAAAGCGGATCCATTTATTTCGAGGAAAAGAAGAGCAAGGCCAGCATTGATAATTTGAAGTTCCTCGCCAAAACATTTCGCCACGTTGTATGGCTGAACCCCCGTCCCCGCAACCAGTGGTCCCACACCTGGACCACCGAGGCCATTCAGGAGGTCTTTCCCATGTTCGAGCTTACCCTCGACGGACTGGACAAGGCCGTCAACTACCTGATGCTCCGCAATTAAATTTAGCCAATCAGCCCCTTCTCGTCATTGCGAGTCCCGATAAAATCGGGAAGCAGCAATCTCTTTCTCAACGGTCCGAAATCCGGTTATTATCTTCTCCGTGTCTCTGTTTCTCAGGGCCTTTGTATCTTTGTGCCTTTCCTTTTCTGCCCCTTTGTCACTTTGTGCCTTCCCTCTCTGTGCCTTTTTCATAAATCATTGACAAATGTTCCTAAGAGTGCTTAATTGCTGATGCTTTTCATTGGAACATTTCTTTTTTAGACAACAAATAATTGGTGAGAGGGAAAAGCGCGGTCTCATATTTAAAATTTAGTATGTCCCCGTATTTTCCAGATATAATAAGCGCGTTGTTAGACTTTACATGAAAATAATCAGGAAATTTCTGAATTGATAAGCAGTCTGCAGAATCGACAAATAATTTCAGGGTACCTTTTTGCCATCGGTGCAACGGCTCTCTGGTCAGTCAATTTTATCATTGCACGTGGTCTTAGTGAAAGCATCCCACCCGTCAGCCTCGCCTTTTGGAGGTGGGTGGTTGCCGTCGTTGTTTTTTTGCCCTTTGCATTGAAACAGCTAATCACCGAATGGGACATCCTTAAGAAAAATATTCCCTACCTTTCCATAACATCATTACTGGGGATTACAATATTCAACACGCTCATTTACCTTGCCGGTCATTCGACGACCGCCATCAATCTTTCATTAATTTCCATCACATTTCCCATCTTCATCGTTATTCTATCTCGAATATTTTTTCGTGAATTGATAACGATAAAGAAGGGGATCGGCATCATAATTGTTGCGATAGGCGTTATCATGCTGATTACGAAAGGAGATTTTTCCAGGCTCTTAAATCTATCATTTTCTATCGGTGATGTCTGGATGCTTTTAGCAGCTATAATCTTCGCTATTTACAGTATATTATTAAAACAGAAACCGAAACAGCTAAGCATTTGGGCGCTCCAATTAAGTACATTCATTATGGGGCTCATTTTTCTATTTCCATTCTTTGTTTGGGAACATGTAACGGCTACTCCCGTAGTATTTGATACAAAGATTATTTCTTCAATTCTCTACGTAGGAATCTTTGCTTCACTTTCGGCGTTTGTTTTATGGAATAAGGCAATCGTGGCAGTCGGCCCCTCAAAAGCGGGAATGATTTACTATACCCTGCCTCTTTTCAGCGGGTTTGCGGCACACATTTTTTTGCAGGAAAATATCAGTATTATACAGTTTTACAGCATGGTGCTCATTGTCTCAGGCATTCTGACTGCTAATTATGAATCGAAAAAAACCTGACCGGGAGCGCACCCGCAAGCCCCGCCTTGTAAGCGGGGAGCTTCACATGTTACTGTACATAAACCGCTGCATCGCTTCACGCTTTCGTAGCAAGTGATTTTGCCGAATATGGCAGTGCAAAAGGATTTGACGGGTGTTGGGAATGTGATGAATTCAAAAGCTATGAGAACTTCGATTTTATAAAACATTTTTTCGGTAACGCCCCTCAGAATAATTTACGGAAAATAAAAAAGTATGGGATAAATAATTGGGTAGCACGCCGTGAAAAATGTTACACATAGCTCTGATTTCCTATTGATAAGCATATACCCTTGGGCGGGAAAAACTTGTATAGTGCTCCCTGATTTTTATAAGCTGCTTATGACGCTGTTAACCCTCTGACCTCAAATGGAGATGATATGATGAAGTTCTTGGATCCAAAGAAACCAATTGCAACCTGCGTAGCTGAGACATGTGATAACTGCCGAGTTAGCAAAACCCTGCATTGTCATTTTACGCTCAGAGATTTGATACATTTTCTTTTGATAGTATCGCCTTCTTTTCTGTTAGGGGGAGCTGGAATCTGTCATGTAAGCGGATGGTGGTTGATCCCGTGGTTTATTATGATAATCGGATATTTCGGATTCGTTGAAATCCGGGTGATGTGTTCCCATTGTCCTCATTATGCCGAGGAGGGAAGTTCATTACAATGTTGGGCAAATTACGGCTCACCCAAAATTTGGAAATACCGGCCCGGCCCAATGACATTGTGGGAAAAGATTGTTTTTTTCATCGGTTTTGCGCTTGTCTGGGGATACCCGCTCTATTTCCTGATTTTTCACTTTCAATTGTTTCTGCTCATTGTTTATCTTGTTACCGTCGCCAGCTTTTTCATGACATTGAGACTGTTTCTGTGTTCCCAGTGCATGAATTTTGCCTGTCCATTGAATACGGTTACAAATGAGGTTCGGAGAGAATTTTTTGAGCGTAATCCCGAAGTTGCCAAAGCATGGGGTGTTGATATCAAACACTCAAATGTATGAGTCTTTCTAATATGAAAAAGATACCAATCATCGGTTTTATAAGCGCTCCAGCCTGGTTTGATCCGGCCCCTTCGGAATTTCCTGACGTCGTGGAGGAAGCTGTTCAGACACAGCAGGCGCCGCTTCTTATACCCGAATTCGATTATCGACTTGAAAGTGTCGCATCTTCTCAGAACGAGTTGAATCTTTGTGCTCGGAGCCTGAAAGCGATGGGATGTGATCTGGTAGCACAGGTCGGGAGTCCCTTCGCATGGGCCTGTGCAGAATCCGAGTCGGAAGCCCGAAAGCGAAGTGAATCAATGTCGAAGACGGCGAATATCCCATGCGTTATGATGGGTCTCGCGATTATTGATGGTCTCAGATCGCTAGGCATACATAAGGTTGCCGTCAACTGCACCTATTATGAAAACGATTGGCGAGACGGTTTTGCGGCCTTTTTAAGGATGTGCGGTTTCGATACAATTCACGTATCGGCGCTCTCAGACCAGGGCCTAACCGAGTCTGACGCGAAAATGGAAGACTACGGCTGGTCGATGACAGAAGAACTTGCGACGAGGTCAATTCTCGCGGTTGCAAAAGCTTCGCCAAATGCCGAGGCAATGGTTGTAACCGGCGCCGGGACGAGAACTCTGGGTATCATTTCAGAAATGGAATCACAAATCAAACGACCAATAATTGCTGCCGATACGATTCTTTACTGGGCAATTGCCCGCGAGTTGAACCTGACGTTGAAGCCCGTGATGGGTTCGTTATCAAAGATGACGAAAATTTACTGAAATCGTCAAGCAACTGAATTTACGCGGATGTGAGTTCTGCTGTGGCTCTTCTCATACAAATGATTGAAGAGATTTGTTAATCTTACAGAATCTGACTCATGAAAAGCTTGGTGCGTTCTTGGGTGGGATTCTTGAAGAAGTGTTCGGGAGTTCCCTCTTCAACAACTGCCCCGTAATCCATGAATAATACCCTGTCGGAGACCTCGCGGGCAAAGCCCATCTCATGCGTCACCACGATCATGGTCATTCCCTCTTTTGCGAGGTTGATCATGACCTCGAGGACTTCTCCTATCATTTCGGGGTCGAGGGCAGATGTAGGTTCGTCGAAGAGCATGAGTTTCGGTTTCATGGCCAGGGCCCGCGCGATAGCCACACGCTGCTGCTGACCGCCGGAGAGCTTGCCGGGATACTCATTTGCCTTCTCCAGTATTCCCACCTTGTTTAAAAGCTCCCGTGAAATCTCCACCGCCTCTTTTTTCGATCGCTTTCTGACGACGGTCTGGGCCAGGTTGATATTGTCAATAACCGTTTTGTGGGGGAAGACATTGAAGGACTGAAAAACCATCCCTATCTCTTCGCGCACCTTGTTGATGTCCGTCTTAGGATTACTGATATCGAAACCATCAACGATAATCTGTCCCGCATCGATGGTCTCCAGCTTATTGATGGAACGGAGCAGCGTACTCTTCCCCGATCCGCTTGGTCCGATAATCACCATCTTTTCGCTGTCATAAATATCCAGAGTAACGTTGTCGAGAGCCTTCAGCTGACCGAAGAATTTGTAGACGTTTTGTATCTGGACCATGATGTTGCGATTTTCAGTCGACACTTATCCGTTCCTCCATAATGCTGACGAGTTTTGAGAGAAAGAGAGTAATGACGAGGTACACAAGGGCAACCATGGTGTAGGTTTCGAAATAGGTGAACGATTGCGCAGCAAATTCCCGGCCCCTTCGCAGGAGGTCCGATACGGCAAGGATCGAAACGAGGGACGAATCTTTTAAAAGGGCAACGAACTCGTTTCCTACGGGGGGAAGAATGGTTTTGAAGGCCTGCGGGAGTATCACATGTATCATCGCCTGCGGATAACTCATGCCGAGGGATCGAGCCGCTTCCATCTGGCCCTGTGGGATCGACTCGATTCCTGCCCGGAATATCTCACCCATGTATGCACCGTAACACACTGACATGGCGATGACGGCACTCACCATAGCGGGGAGATTTACCACCCGTCCCAGAGCAAAATAGATGTAGAAAAGCTGAACTAAAAGAGGAATGCCCCGGATGACTTCCACATAGACCGAGGCGATTCCATTTATGATCTTGTTTTTCGATATCCTTCCGAGACCCGTGAAGAGACCGATGAGGAGGGCAAGAAGGATGGCCTCTATGGTAACCTGAAAGGTAACCAGAATCCCATCTGGCACAAACTTTAGAATTGCCAGATAGGGATCCGGTTTCGATATGGCGAGATAGGCGATGATTGCAAGGGCACCTGTCATAGATACCCGCCATGCCGTAAACAATCCCACATCTTCTTTACTGGGGATTGCCGGCCCATCACCTACTGCAATTACAGGTTTTTTCTTTTCTATAGTTTCGGTTTTTCCTACTTCAGCCACTTCGCCTCTAATTTCTTGTCAATTCCCTTTGCCTGAACTGCCTTTATTCCCTTATTGATGAGATCGAGAAGATCCTTGTTTCCCTTCTTTACAACAATACCGTAGTATTCTTCCGTGAAAGGTTTGCCGACGATCTTAAAGCTGCTTTTGTATTCGTCTCTCTGCAGTGCATAGTCTGCCGCAACCGGTGTGTCGCATACCACCCCGTCAATACGACCGGTGGCCATGTCTTCAAAGGCAAGGCCTATCTCATCATATGTCTTCAAGGTGACGCCCGCTGTCTTTTTCACTTCAAAGGAACCCGTAGTTCCTATCTGAGCGCCTACCTTTTTGCCCTTCAGATCAGCGAGAACAACGGCACTTGAAGAGTTGGGAACGATGAGGATCTGACCGGCATTGATATAGGGGTTGGAAAAATCCATGGTCTTTTTCCGCTCGTCGGTGATGGTAACAGATGAAATGATCGCGTCATACTTTCCGACCGCAATACCCGCAAATATTCCGTCCCAGGCGGTATTCTGGAATTTCACTGTGAAACCGGCCTCTTTTGCAACGGCATTGAGGAAATCAATGTCGAAACCGACGATGACCTTGTCCTGATTTACCATTTCCATCGGTGGCCATGTGGCGTCGGTCGCAACAGTTATTACCTTTTCCGCCGCAAATACGGAGCCGACGGTAACAGGGGCAATGATGAAACTTGCCATAACCAGTAAAGCGATAATGATTCTGTGTGCCCTCATATCTTCCTCCTGTTTGTTAAAATTGCTTTTTTAAAATCTGGGAACAATTACTATTTAAGCCGCTATATTGTCAAGACAAATAATGAGAGTACCTTTGAAAATGGCGGCAGCCTTTGCATCATTCATGCTCATTTGGGTATTAGGCAAACTCCCTTCCTATTTCGAGAGAATGTTCTCCGGTATTTTTGCCCTGAGGCCCGGAAGAGTTGCGATGAAAACCGAAAGGAGGACCAGCAGTCCGCCAAAGGCCTGTATCAGGGTGAGCCTTTCATTCAGGATTATCCAGGCCGCTATGGCTGTGACAACGGGGATCATATTTATAAAGAGGGATGCCCTCGTGGCGGATACCCTTGTAAGGGCGAAGTTGTAGCAGAGAAAGGCGCCTATGGTGGCAAAGATTGTGAGATATACAACCGCTCCCAGCGAGCTTCCACTTATCTGGGACCATTCGATTCCCGGAAGCTCCCAGAGAAATGCGGGAGTATAAAAGAGGGCGCCGTAGAATACCTGCATGCTGGTGATCTCCAGAGCGCTATATTTCTGGCCGAGGTTTCGTGCCGATACGATATAAAGTGCGGCGGAAATAACGGCACCAAAGATGAGGAGATCGCCGATAAAGGAACCCTCCAAGGACAAGCTGAAGCCCGTCTCTCCCGTTATCAGTATGAAGATTCCCGCGAGCGAGAGCCCGATGCTGAAAAGTCTGGCGGGTGAAGACTTTTCCTTGAGAAAGATCGTCGAGAGTAAGAGTACCGCGATAGGGATCGTTGCTATGATAAGGGATGCCTTCGGCGCCGTCGTATATTGAAGTCCCAGAGTCTCAAAGATAAAATAGAGACCCGGTTCAAAAAGTGATAACAGGAACAGGAAGATATGATCTTTCTTTGAAAACCGTGGGAGACCGTTTCTCAAGATAAGCAAAAGAAAGAAAAGCGCCGAAATGCTGAATCTGGCGAAAATCAGTGTAAACGTGGGAATACTTGCAAGGGCTATCTTTGTCGCGACAAAGGAAAGCCCCCAAAAAATAACGGCTCCCATAAGGGCGAGATATGTTTTTGTGTGGTCGGTAGTATCCAATCCAGCATTCCTATCTTATAACGGCAACATGTTGAAATAGTGAAACATTGTATGATTTAAAGGCGCCCTTCTTCGACCCCGTGACACGCGACGAATGTGCCCGATTCGACCTCGGCAAGTTCGGGTATTTCCCTCATGCACCTTTCGTTCGCGAAGGGGCAGCGGCTGTGGAAGACACAGCCCGGTGGCAGATTGATGGGGGTGGGAACTTCACCTTTTAATTTTACATGGTCTCCTTTTCGGTTATGAATATCGGGAATGGCGCTTAAAAGGGCCTGGGTATAAGGATGCCTTGGCGATTCAAAGAGTTCAACCGTTTGTGCCAGTTCGCATAATCGTCCGAGATACATCACCGCTACCCTCGTACTTATGTGACGAACAACGGAGAGATCATGAGTGATAAACATATAGGTCAATCCACGCTGTTCCTGGGCATCCATAAGGAGGTTCAGAATCTGGGCCTGGATTGATACATCGAGGGCGGAGACCGGCTCATCAGCCACAATGAATTCGGGGTCAACCATCAATGCTCGGGCAATACTGATACGCTGTCTCTGGCCCCCGGAAAACTCATGGGGATAACGGTCAACCCAGCTTGGGTCCACCCCCACCTGACGCATGACGTCGACCACCCTTTTCTTGACTTCGTTTTCCGAGATGTTTTTATTATGAAACTTTACCGGTTCGTTCAGGGTCTGCTCCACCGTCATTCTCGGATTCAATGAGGCGTAAGGGTCCTGAAAAATCATCTGCATCTTGGCCCTATAGGGAAGCATCTGATT
>CAYSHT010000027.1:0-20370 GCA_964430915.1 uncultured Syntrophaceae bacterium | reverse complement strand
ACGAAATCGGATACTACAGCACCGGGCCAATCGAAGTAAGCGGGGAAACCATAGAGATACCGGGATATGGCGAAATAACAGTTCCCGACTGGGTCCCTGAAGGAGAATACTATTTTCCGGCACCCATCCCGAGGATATCGAAGGGAGAAAACCTCGAAGAGAGGGAAGGGGATGAACTGGGTCCCCACTGGATTATCATGAACAAGTTTTTTGAGGAAATCACAATCCCTATCTTTTAAGTCCCGTTGATGGATCTTTCTATCTCAAGCCCTCCTTGTTAAAGGTTGAGGTCTTCATCTTTTTGTTGTATTCCAGCTTTTGAATCTTTAGCTCCGTTTTTCCCTTTCCGTTTGCCAGGGCCATTACGGTATTGAAGGGTGTGAGGATGCCCTTCACCTTTTTTATTTCATAATTTTCCAGGTACTTGTGAAACTTGCCCTTTCTGTAGAAGTCGATTCTCACAACGAAGTAATCCGATTTTCGAACGTAGAGTATTGTCTTGTCGTAAACCTTGGTGCCTTCCTTTTTTATCGCCTCCACCTTGTAGCAATCTTCATCGAGGGCCTTTCCTTCGCCCACAAGTTTATAATTGTATTCATCAATGTTTCTGGAACCGAGGTCTTCGTAATAGAAGTGGGAATTGACAAAGGCCTTTCCCTTATCCGAAGAGGCTATTCTCTTTATCTTTCCCGACGTTAATCTAAGCCACTGATCATCGTCCTGTCCCGTGTGGGAATGGGTGAGGAGTTTGATCTTCGTCGGCCGTATAAAGGATATCAATATCTTGTCTTCGTCGTTTTTGAACTTCTTTGCCCGTATCTCGAATACCTTTTCAAGGACCCTGCTTCCCTTGTATATGTGCATCAATGCCGAGCTTTCAGCCGTCTGCGGCTCGGGCAGGGCGTCACTCTTATCCATGATCTCCCTTCCGGTGAGCGCGAAGACTGACTGGCAGAGAAACATGACAATAACTATCGATAGAAGAACCCTCACTTTCATCAGCAATCCCCCTTCTGTTTGTTGTTCGCTATAGTATTACCCTGATGCGGGATAAGGCAAGATTAATTTTCCTCTTCGAGGCCGAAAAGCCTTCCGATGTTGAGATACCTGCCTATCCAGGTTTCAGAACCCTTTTGTCTCACCAGTTCTATTCCCGTTATTTTAATGGCTGCAGGAAGTATAACAAGTGCCCCGATTGTGGTGGAGATCATCGTGGTCGCCATGAGAATACCGAATAATATGACTGGGATAAAACTCGATGTGACCAGAACGGAAAACCCGAAGATGAGGGCAATCGATGTGAAGATTATGGCCTTTCCCGAAACAGCAAGGGTTCGTCCTATGTTTTCATCAATGCTGTAACCCTTTTCACTGTTGTGCCGGAAGGTGTTTAAAAAATGAATGGTGTCGTCAACCCCGATACCGATTGTAATTGCCGCTATAATAGACGTGGCGAGGTCGAGCTTGATTCCCAGCCAGCCCATGATGCCGAAGTTGAAGATGACGGCAACACTCATAGGTATGAGGGCCAGGAGTCCCGCCTTGAGATGGTAAAAGAGGAGGGTAACGATGATTCCGATAACAACGAGGGAGAGGAGGAGACTCTGGAGCTGTCCCGTTACTATGTAATAGGCGAGTTTTACGTTGATCATGGGATGTCCCGTCATAGTGAAGGCATAATTGTCCGGGAGGGTTTCTCTCAGGTAGTTTGATATCTTGTGAACGGTATGGTTAATTTCGGCTGTTCCTATGGGACGTCCCTGCCTCTGGCATAGCCTGGCAAGGATATCGCATGTCTGGAAGTCATAATCCACGTAAGGTTCAAACTCATCGATCCTGCCGTCGGAGTTTTCGTCTTCACCGGCATAGATTTCCAGATAATCGATGATGTCCGCATGATTTTCCGGGACCCTGTAAGAGGCAATGGCGTCGTTGTTCATGGCCATATGCATCGTTTTGATGTAATCGGAAAAGACGTCCGTTCTTCCTATGTTAAGATCTGCGTTTTCCTCGGATTCAAGCCATCGTCTGAAGTTCTCAACGGTCGTGAGAAAGTCGGGATTTTTGACGCCGTCGACCTCCCCCGAATCGATCAGGATATTAAGACACCTGTTGCCACCAAATTTTTCTCCGATGAGCCTCGCGCTTGTCCGTATCGGGTCATCTTCCTTGAAGTAGCTGAGAAATGTCGTTTCCACCTTGAGTCTCGATATGCCGATAAAGGAGATAATAATGAGGAGAATCACAACGGTGATGACTCTTCTGTAATGGGTAACGGAGCCTTTTGTCATAAGGGCAATGATTCTGTCGACGAATGGAACCCTTTCAGATTTTTTGATCCGCTTGAATATCAGGAGAGCCCCTTTATGAGGGAGAAGGGCGAGTCCCGCGGGAATCAATGAACTTGAGATAAAAACGGCAAAGATAACACCGATGGCCGAAAAGATGCCCCATTCCCTGATACCGGTGAGACGGCTCGTGATGAGTGTCATGAAGGCGATAAAGGTAGTCACTCCCGCCAGGAGCACCGTGAGCGATATGTGGGTCATGGAGTCACGCAGGCCGTTTATCTTTTTCCCGTCGCTTATCATATGAAAATCGGCATAGTACTGGTTGAGGATATGGATGGAGTAAGAACTTCCCACGGCGATCATGAGAACGGGGATCGATACGCCGAGGGCGGTGATCTTGCATCCCAGATATCCCATGAGACCGAGAATCCAGAACATTCCCATAGTGAGTGAAACAAAGGGAAGTAAAACTCCCCGAAAGGATCGGAAATTGAAGTAGAACACCAATATGACAACCAGAAGGACGATCGGTATGAAGGTAAAGAGGTCCCGGTGGAGGTACTTATTGATCCATATGTAGATAACGGGCATACCCTGGGGGGTTGTCTGAAATGTGTGGTAACTGTCGGCGATTTCGAGGATTTCGTAGGCAATAGGGTTCCGGTCTCCCTTATTGATGAACTTTATAATGACGCCGAAATCGGTTATTTCGCCACTCTCCGGATCTCTCGAGTAGATACCCCCTTCAAAGGCCGGATTTCTCTCCAGCTTCTTCTTGAAGGCCTCTATTTCACCCTTCGTCTGGGGAAGTATTCTCCTCTCGTCGTCTGTTTTCTCTATGAGATAGTATGCCTCCAGTGTATCATTTATTCCCGTAATGTCCTGCGCCGTGAGGGGGGAGATGATGTCATCGATCATCTCGAGATTCTTTAAGCGGTAAGAATGAAAAACTTTTTTCCTCAGTTTTTTCAGATCTGCCCTATCAAGATACCCCGCGGCGCTTCTGTATGTTTCTATCTTCCTTCCGAGGAGTCGACCGAAAGAGGGATCATCCCGAAATTTAATCATAAGGTCGCTATAAGATATCTTCCCGCCGGCTATGATCGAATCCAGCCTCTCAATCCTTGCCCGTTCCCTCTTTTCATCAAAGTCTTTGTATTCTTCGAGGTCGGTGAAAAAATTGTCCAATTCCACGAAAGTCTCGCTGCTCAAGAGGTTCCCGTTGGAAATGGCCATTATGAGAAATCTGCCGCTGTCGCCATAGATATCTCTGATTTCATTGTAGTATCGGTATTCGTGATCGTCTTTCGGAAGGAAGGCCTCAACGGAATTGTCAAATTCAAGCTGCCGTATGCCGGGGGTGAGAATAATGGTGAGGGCGGCCAGGATAAAGAGAATCAACTTAGGCCATCTCAGGACGAAATCTATGTATCGGTTCATAGAGATGTTCACCCGTAACAATTGATAATATTTACATGGAAGTGTAATAATGAAACTTCATTACTGATAACTGATAGCCGATAACTGATGGTCTGTCAAGAAGTTTTATTCTTCCTTTAAGGATGATCGGGGAAGGGCCGATGTGCGGTCATTTTCCGGAAGAATCCGATTCTTCGAGGCCGAAGATCTTTCCGAGGTTGAGGTATCGGTAGAACAGTGATTTCTTGTCAGGTATTGCAAGGTCGGTATTGGTTGCCTTTATGATGGTGGGAAGCACCAGAAGGGCGCCGATGGTGGTAGCTATCATGGTCGTTGCCATCAACAGTCCGAAGAGTATGACGGGCCTGAAGTTTGACACGGTAAAAACGGAAAATCCGAGAATAAGGGCAAGCGATGTAAAGAGTATTGCCTTCCCTGAAACGGCAAGGGTTCCTGCAATGGTCTCATCGATACTGAGACCGCGAGTTCTCAGGTGCCTGAAGTTGTTCAGAAAGTGGATCGTATCATCAACACCGATTCCGATCGTGATTGCCGCGATAATTGACGTTGCCATATCGAGATTTATTCCGAGCCATCCCATAATACCGAAATTGAGTATAACAGCCACGCTCATCGGAATCAGGGCAATCGGCCCCGCCTTTAGAAGGCCGAAGAGAAGCATGACGATGATTCCCACGACAATAAGGGAAAGAAGAAGGCTCTGTAACTGACCTTTCACTACATAATAGACGAGCTTGACTTCCATTGTGGGAAAGCCGGTGACGCAGAAGGAGTAGGCTTTTGGTAGAGTTGTACTGAGGTGGTCGATAATCTTTTCCTTAATCTGCGATATCTCCGTTGTCCCGACGCGGAAATCTTTCTTGCGGTAGAGACGGGCAAGGATGTTGCAGGTCTGGTAGTTCTCATCGACGAAGGGTTCGAATTCGTCGAACCTGCCGTTCTCATCATCATCGTCGCCGGCGTAGAGTTCCAGGTAGTCAATGATGTCCGTTCTCGTTTCGGGGATTTTATAGAGGGAGAGATCATCGTTATTCATGGCCATGTGCATCGTTTTTATGAAATCGGAAAAGGAATCGGTCCTGCCGATACTGAGATCCCTGTTTTCACTAAGAAGGAGCCACTCCCTTAGATTCTCAATCGCAGTGAGAAACTCCGGTTCAGTGGCACCGTCGATTTCACCGGAGTCTACCTGAATGACAAAATTGTCACCGCCGCCGAATTTTTCACCGATAATATGGATGGCCTCCCGGACAGGACCGTTCTCCTTGAAGTAGTAGAGAAAAACGGTTTCGACCTTTAACCTGAAAAGTCCGGCAATGGAAAAAACCATGAGGATGACAAGGACTACGAGGACCTTTCGGTGATGCAAAACGGAGCCCTTTGTCATCAGGTCAATGATTCTGTCGACGATTGTTGTCCTGAGGGTCTTATCCTTCCTGAGAAGCAGACGGGGCATTGTATGGGGCAGAAGGGATAGTGCGGCGGGGATCAGGGAGCTGGAGATAAAAACTGCAAACATAACCCCGATGGCGGAGGCGATTCCCCATTCTTTTATGGCGGTTACCTGGCTGGTTGCAAGGGTCATGAATGCGATAAAGGTGGTGATGCCAGCGAGGAGGACGGTAAGGGAGATATGTGACATTGATATTCTCAACCCCTCGTGTTTCCCCGCCTTGGAGATGAAATTGAAATCGGCGTAATACTGATTGAGGATGTGAATCGAGTAGGAACTCCCCACGGCTATGATGAGGGGAGGAAGTGTCAGTGCAAGCGAGGTGATTCGGAATCCGAAATAGCCCATCAAACCGAGGAGCCATAGCTCCGCCAGTCCCAGCGTTGCCGAGGGTAGGATGACACCGCGGAAGGATCGAAAATTGAAATAGAAGATTACCATAACGACAAGCATGATTATGGGAACAAGGACGTAGAGGTCGTTATGCATGTAATCAACGGCCCAAATATTAACGATCGGAATTCCGCTCGTCACCATAGTAAGGTCGTGGTGACTCTTTATTGTCTCGAAGAGCTCTCTCGCTATCGGATCCTGATCTTCTATATTCACAATTTTTATAATAATACCGAAGTCCGTTATATCACCGGTTTTCCTATCGCGGGTATAGAGACCCATTTCGAAGGCCGGATTCCGCTCCAGCCTCTTTCTAAAGGCGGTCATTTCTTCGGCGGTTGTGGGGAGAATTCTCTTTCCGTTGTCGCTTACATCAACGAGATCGAATATTTCGAGAACGTCATCTTCTCCGGTAATATCCTTGGCGGTGAGCGGTGAGATAATGTCGTCCACCAGCTCCTGTTTCTTGAAATCATTCGAACGGAGGATTTCCTTCTTCAGTTTCTTGAGTTTCCACCTGCTTAGCTTTTGAACGTTACCGAAGATTACTTCCGTCTTCCGCCTCAGGAGCCTTTGGAAGGAAGGATCATCGTGAAATGATGACAGGAAGGCATCATAGGGAAGACTTCCGCCCGCAATAAGTGAATCCAGTTTCAGGAGCCGCAGGGATTCTTTTTTTTCATCATATTCCTTGTATTCTTCCAGGTCTTCTATGAGGTTGTCCATTTTGCCCAGTGTTTCGGGGCTCCACAGATTTTTATCGGTGACGGAGATTATGATAAATCTGCCATTGTCTCCGTAGATCTCCTTGACCTTGTTATAGTAAAGGTATTCTTTGTCATTTCGCGGCATAAAGGCATCGATGGAATTGTCAAATTCCAGCTTCATCATGCCGGGGCTCAGAATGAGGGTCAATATGGCGAGAGTGCAGAGGACAAGAATCGGTCTTCTCAGGGCAAAGTCGATATATCTGTTCATACAAGACTCTCTTGCGCCTTTGGCGTTTTATTTTTCTTCAAATCCGAGGAGTCTGTCAATATCCAAATATTTACCCAGACGGGATTTCGGCCCTGATCTGGTCAGGTCGATATTCGTAGCTTTTATAACAGAGGGAAGTATAAGGAGTGCGCCAATCGTTGTGTTTATCATTGTAGTGGCCGTCAAAATCCCAAACAGAATAATAGGTATGAAATGAGACGTTAAGAGGACCGAGAAACCGAATATGAGAGCCAGCGATGTAAAGAGAATCGCTTTTCCGGAGACGGCGAGCGTTCTTGAGATTGTTTCATCGACACTCAATCCTCGCGCCCTGTTATGTCTGAAGGTATTTAAAAAATGAATAGTATCATCGACACCGATTCCGATTGCCAGTGCAGCGATAACCGAAGTTGCCATATCGAGTTTTATATCGAACCATCCCATAATGCCGAAATTGACAATTACTGCTGTACTTATGGGAATCAGCGCCAGTGGCCCCGCCTTGATATGATTGAAAAGAAATATGACGATTATCCCCACAACTATGAGTGAAAGGAACAGGCTTTGCATCTGTCCTTTCACAACATAGTATACGAGCTTTACATTCATCATAGGAAAGCCTGTAAGGCTGTAAGAATAATGCTTCGGAAGGGTTTTATCGAGATAATCGGATATCTTGCTGAATATCTGTTTTATCTTTGTGGTGCTCACTTCCTCTTTTTCTTTTTTGCTGAGCCTCGCCAGGAGATTAAGGGTTTGAAAGTCCTCATCGACGAAGGACTCGAATTCATCAAATCTTCCATCAGAATCATCGTCATCTCCCGCATATATTTCGAGATAATCGACGATATCAGATCTGCTTTTGGGAATTTTGTAAAAGGAGATATCATCGTTATTCATTGCCATATGCATGGTCTTGATAAAATCTGAGAAAGAATCTGTTCTGCCGATATTAAGATCGGGGTTTTCATCCGATTCGAGCCACTTCCTGAAGTCTTCGACCATGGAGAGAAATTCGGGGTTTTTAACACCATCCGTTTCCTCCGTATCAATGAGGATATTAAAGCCCCATCCACCCCCGAGTTTGTCCCCGATTACAGTGGTGTTTACACGTATCGGGTCTGTTTCTTTGAAATAGTTAAGAAAAGCCGTCTCAACCTTAATCCTAAGCATGCCAATTATAGAAATTATGACGATTATAGAGACAACGACGAGCACCGCTCGGTAATGAATAATTGACCCGTTAGTCATTGCGGCGATAATCCTGTCGACCACCGTCTTTTTTACCGTCTTGTCCTTCCGGAGAAGGATTGCAGGCATCTTATGGGGTAGCAGGGATAGCCAGGCAGGAATCAATGAACAGGAAATAAAGACGGCAAACATTACTCCTATAGCGGAAAAGATCCCCCATTCCCTGATGGCGGAAACCTCGCTTGTCGCAAGAGTCATAAAGGCAATAAACGTTGTTAGTCCCGCCAGGAATACCGTGAGTGAAATGTGAGACATCGAGCTTTGCAGGCCTTCCCTTTTCCCTGTTTCGGTGATCATGGCAAAGTCTGCATAATACTGGTTCAGTATGTGTATTGCATAGGAACTTCCTACGGCAATCATAAGTGGTGGAAGCGACACGCCCACACCGGTGATCTTGATGCCGAGATATCCCATGAGACCCAGGATCCACAATTCTGCCATGCCAAGCGTGATAAATGGGAGAACAACACCCCTGAAGGATCGGAAATTGAAGTAGAAAACGATGATGACGACGAGAAGAACCAGGGGCACATTCTTGAAGAGGTCTTCATGCATGTAGTCATTCATATATTTATTTACAACTGCTACCCCTGTGGTTACAGTCTCCAGATCCGTGCGGCTCTCTATCAATTCCATCATTTCTCTAACAACAGGATCCTGGTCTTCAAGATTAATGAATTTGATAATAACGCCGAAGTCGGTTATTTCGCCACTTACCGGGTCTCGTGCAAAAATACCCTTATCAAAGGCAGGGTTCCGCTCGAGTTTTTTTCTGAATTCATCTATCTGTTTTTCTGTTTTCGGAAGTATCCGTGTTCCGTTTTCGTCGGTTGCTACTAAATCATAGGTCTCGAGAGTATCGTTTTCGCCCGTAATATCTTCTGCCGTGAGAGGGCAGAGGATGGTGTCAATCACCTCCTGTTTCTTGAAATCACGGGAACGCAGAAGACTCTTTTCAAGCCTTTTGAGATCACCTCTTTCGAGGGTGGTGTCCTTTTTTCCGAAGAGTCTTATCGTCTTTCTTTCCAGTGATCTTCTGAAACTCGGATCGCCATCAAAGCTTCCGATCAGTTTTTTTCGGGATATTTTTCCTCTCGATAGTATTGAATGATATTCTTCGAGTCTCTCCCTTTCCCGGCCTTCATCAAATTCCTTATACTCTTCCAGATCAGTGATGAGATCGTCGAGTTTTTGAATGGCTTCGAAACTCAAGAGATCCTCATCCGATACGGTCATGATGACAAATCTGCCGTTATCGCCGTATATTTCCTTTACTTCCGTGTAGTAGATGTATTCACTGTCATGTTTCGGCATGAATGACTCGACGGAGTTATCGAACTCCAGTCGGAGCATGCCGGGAGTTAATACGATGGTTATCGCGAGAAGGGCAAAGAGTACGAAGATTGGTCTTTTTAAGGCAAATGCTATGTATCTGTTCATATATTCGTAACCGCCGGAAGAATAGTTGCCTCGGATCCCTCCTGAAGGTGCGAAGGTGAATTAAACAATATCCGCATCTCCTGTGTCAAACAAATTCTGAACAGATCCGACCGTATGCTTATTGCTACATAAATGTACCTTTTGTGCCGGGCACAAAAGGCCTGTAAATACCGTTTAAGCCAGAGTATATTTTTTTTCTGCCTTGTTTCAGTTGAGACTTACGGAGACAAGTGTGGAGATTCCATTTTCTTCCATGGTTACTCCGATGAGGTTGTTCGCGGTCTCCATGGTTCTTTTGTTGTGTGTTATGGAAAGGATCTGTGAATTTTTTGACAGGTCTTTCAACATGTTGTTGAACAAGAGTACGTTCCTGTCATCCAGCGGTGCATCTGCCTCATCGAGGATGAGAAAAGGAGTTGGGCGATATAAAAGTATGGAGAAGATCAGTGCCACGGCAGAGAGGGCCTTTTCCCCGCCCGAGAGAAGGGATAGCCTTTGGCGTTTCTTCCCGGGGATGTTGATGTCTATGTCGACGCCTGTCTCGAGCATGTCCGATTCATCGGTGAGCCTGAGCGTTCCCTTGCCTCCTGGGAATAATCTTGGAAATACCTCCTTAAAACAGTCGTTGACCGCATCAAAGGTTTCGGAGAACCTCTTTTTGGTGATCTGGTTTATCCTGGTAATGGTTTTCTGCAGCGTGTCGACGGAGGAATCCAGGTCTCTTGTCTGTGCCGACAGAAAGTCGAAACGTTCCTTCAGTTCTTCGTGTTCGCTCAAGGCCAGAAGATTTACCTCTCCAAAATCTTCCAGCTTCTTTTTCCCTGCCTCGTACTTTGTTCGTAACACTTCGATATCAGTATCATTGAGAGGGGTAAACTCATCCAATAAAGCAGTAAGATCGAGATTATACTTTTCAAGGATGTCCTTTTTCAGGGAATCGTTCTGTATATGCGCCTCCGCAATTTCAAGATCAATCCGGTTCAATTCTTTTGAAAGAGTTTCGTGGACCTTCCGTGCCTTTGCGGTCTCTGCATCCTTCTCCCTGAGTATTATTTCTTCCTTTCCACGTGATTCCCTTCTCAGAGAGAGGTCCCTTTCGACTTCTTTGTGTCTTTCGTAGAGGGCATTGAGACCACCTTCCTCCGCTTCTATTTTTTCAATAATCTCACCCACCGATTTTTCAGAGTTCTCGGCAACTTCAATAGAAAATCTTATTTTCTCTTCTATGTCCCCTGCTGCCTTTTCCAGACTAATCAGCTCTCTGGCTGCGCTGTTCCTCTTCTCTTCGAGGGAGGTCAGGAGGATCTTCATCGCCACCGATTCCTCCTCCTTTTTCGTGAGCCTCTCTTTTACATCGTCCCACGTTTCCTGAAGGGCGCTGATATTGCTGCTGTCATTCGCCAATTCTTGTTCATGAGAGGCGAGCTCTTCCCTTATAATCCTGATCCTCTCCAGGGCTTCAGTTTCCTCGGATTCAAGGTTTTCCTTGTTGAATGTAAGGACGGTAATGCGCTCGCCGATCCATTTAATCTCTCCTTCCAGTCTTTCAACATCTTTTC
The DNA here is from genome assembly GCA_964430915.1 of uncultured Syntrophaceae bacterium. GTDB lineage: Bacteria > Desulfobacterota > Syntrophia > Syntrophales > UBA2210 > JAFGBH01. The sequence continues at coordinate 9,565 of CAYSHT010000027.1, read as the reverse complement.
CCTTGCCGTTAATAATCAGTTCCGATTCGTGGATTTTTGCCCGCAGCTCCGATATCTGATTGTCCAATTGAGAGATAATTAAGCCCGTTTCGTTTTCTTCTTCCTTTTTACGGGTCAGGCCCGAGTTCAGCTTTTTAATTTCTTTTTCCAACTCGGCGATTTCTCTCTTGGTGCGAAGAAGAGAACTTCCTCCGTTTACCTCGCTTCCCCCCGTCAGGATTCCATTGGGGTTTATTATGTCTCCCTCGGGTGTTACGTACGTTCCCGCAAAACCATTTCTTCTCCACATCTGCATTCCTGTAGTGAGATTTGGCGTGAGGAGAACGTCTCGCAAGAGGTATTCTATAACATCCCTGTAACTCTCCTCGGCGGCTTGAACATGATCGATAAGCCTCACAGACTCCTTGAGATATTCGGGAAGCTCCGAATTGGCCTTTGTGCTCCTCATTTCCAGCGGGATGAAACTGCTCCTCCCCGATAAACTGTTCTTGAGATAATCGATGGCCTTTATGCCGTCTTTCTGACTTTTTACGATAATATACTGCAGCTTTTCTCCCAGGGCCGCCTCGACGGCAACCTCATATTCCCTGGGGACGTCGATATGGTCGGCGACCATCCCGAAGATTTCTCCTCTTGGAAAATCGGATTTGCTTTTCGCTTGCAGTATGGAACGTGTCCCTTCGTTGCACCACTCGTGATTGTCCTTAAGGTCTTTCAGGGTGATCAGGCGAGATGACTTGACCCCTGTTTTTTCTTTGAGCCCTTCTATACTTTTTTCTATATCTGCGATGGTCAACTTTGCCGATTCACGGTCACTGATCGCCGATTGCTCCCTTTCCTTGAGCACCCTTTTGTACTCCTCATCGGCAGAAATCTCTGATTTCAGGGTACCCAGACGATCCTTCAGTAATTCAAGATTCTGATTATTTTCTCTGATCTCGGCGCCTTCCGACGCTGTCTTCTTTCTGATGTCCTCGATGCTCTTTTCGAGGGATAAAATGATATTTTTCAGCCGGGCACTTTCTGCAATGATGTCGATGTGGCGTGTTTTTTCCTCCTCGACTTCTTTACTCACCCTTTCTTCCCTTTTCCTGAGAAGGTCAACTTCACCTTGCATCTCATTGATGGCGTCTCTGGTCTTGGAAATATTTTCTTCCAATTCAAGGAGCTGGGCCTTTAGAGATTCCGTTTCTTCGCCTGCTTCCGCCTTTTTTTCTTGCAGGTTTTCGATCTCTTCGAGACATTCCGTCTTTTTGAGCTCCAGGTCTTCGATCATCTTCTTGGAAAACTTGATTTCCTGTTCTTTTACGGTTATTTGGCTTTTTATAGTAAAGAAGTGTTCCTGGAGGGAGGAAAAGGTGCTTTCTCCTTCAACGAGCCTCGCCTTTGCCTCCTCGATTTGAGATTCAAACCCCTTCAGGTCTGTCTCCGTTATGGTTGTTCTTTCCTGTAAGGAGTTTCTGGAGACATTCAGGGCTGCTATCGTTTCGCTTGATTCTGAGGAGGCTTGCAGTGCCAACGTGAGCTTTGTTTCTTTGATACCCTTTCTCAGGTCCTTGTATCTTTCGGCCTTCTTTGCCTGCCTCGATATGGAATTCATATGGCTTTTCACTTCCCTCGTGATATCGTTCAGACGTGTGATGTTCTGCCTTGTTGATTCCATCTTTCGAAGGGCCGATTCTTTTCTCGTCTTGTATTTTATGATCCCTGCCGCTTCCTCGATAAACTGCCTTCGCTCTTCGGGTTTCGCCTCAACCAGTTTGGAGATCCGTTCCTGCTCAACAATCGAATACGTTCGTGTGCCCACACCTGCGTCCATGAAAAATTCCCTTACATCGAGCAGGCGGCAGGGTATTTTATTTATGGAGTATTCATTTTCACCTTCCCGGTAGATCCTCCGAGAGATCTTGATTTCCGAGTAATGTGCGTATTTTTCGGGAATATTATGCCCGTCATTTTCGAGGGTCAGTGACACTTCGGACATGCCAAGGGCGTGAGTGCCGTCACTTCCGTTAAATATGACGTCATCCATCTTTTTCCCGCGAAGCACGGTAACCCTCTGCTCGCCCATGACCCAGCGGATTGCATCAACGATGTTGCTCTTTCCGCACCCATTGGGCCCCACAATAGTGGTTATCCCATCGGACAGGTCGATCAGGATCTTGTCTTTGAAGGATTTGAATCCGAGTATTTCAAGTTTCTTGAGTTTCATACAACAAGTACCGCAGTGAACCGAATAGTAAGCACACTCAAAATCAGAAGTTTACACTGCCAGCCGGCGATTTCCCGCAACCGCACTGCGGGGCCCCTCAATATGTTTAAAAAATATCGAAAATTACTGCTCCAAATCTATCAGAAGATTTTGCTCTTGTAAAGGAAAAACACAACAGAATGTGTCTCCAAAAATACGGGCACAATATGTTGTGTTTTGTCCCGTCGGCGGGATGCCGGTAGGGGGATATTCAGATTAATGAAGTGGCATGAAGAGGATGGATTTGTATGAAAATGTTATAGGGGGCTTTTTGCAAAGCCCCCTATAACCATCAGTAATTGTAGGTTAATTAGCTTAATTATTAAAAACTGAACCCTTCGGGAAGTTCTTTCTCCGCCGTTCCATCCGGTACCCACGAAAGATCGAGAATCGTGGAGGTCGGATTCAGCGTCTGAAATATCGGTACGACCCGCATACCGATTTCGGGCTCGCCAACCGAAAGATACCCCATGAGAATGGTGTCGACGCCGTCAAATTCAACGTTGATAAATTTAATCGGTGTGTTGAGGATATTGAAGGCACCAGACCGTTCGCAGACCATAAAGGTATGGATTTTCGCGGTCTTTTTGGCAAGATCGGTCATATCGATGACCGTACATTTTCTCAGGCAGTCCATGCAATAGGTCCTGAAGGGCTGGTAGATCGTTCCATGGCCCTCACATTCGGAATTATCGCATCTCGTTGCCATGAGTTTTCCCTTGCTGAGTGACTCGAAGAAGACGGCCTCACCCCCATAGGAGTGAATGTATGTCAAATCGCGAGGATTCGTGACGCCCAGGAGCTTCCATCCGTCATCGGCATCGCGAATGGGTTGATTGGGTGTTAAGTGGTGAAAATCTCCCTTAATCTTGTACTGTTTATTCTTTGAATATACCTGTCCGAACATACTCATAGTTCATTTCCTCCTTTCAGGCGTCCTCTTTTAAAAGATGGTCGGGATCCATCAGGATTGTTGCTGTGACGTGGGAGCCGACTCCCGCGTGACTGATTGTCAGTCCCCTCTTGGCATCTTTGACCTGAAGGTCGGTCCAATCTGCCGGCTTTTCCCTGTCGAATTTTTTCCAGAGGTTATCGTCACCATGGATTTCGCCCCAGCGGTTCCAGATGTGTGTAGCGATTTCAAAGACCTGCATAATGCCCGTTGCACCCACAGCATGCATACATCCGATAAGTCCACCCGATAAGTTGGATGGAAGTCTTCCCGGTTCGCCGGTATGCGGATTGGTATGATAGCAGTCACCGGACTCGACAAAGTCTCTTCCTTCGCCGTAAGGCCTCAATCCGATGTCTTCATAGGTCTGGACGTCGCTGATGGTGAATGCGTCATGCAATTCGATGACGTCGAGATCTTCCATCGGATCGGTAATGCCGCACATGCGATAGCCGTACCAGGCTGCCATTCGTGCCGCGAGAAATCCGGTGAATCCAGGATAGCGTTCACCGCCGGGGAATCGCTCACCAAGATCCTTATACTGATCGGCCGTTTCGTTCGGCAGCAGAGGAATCTCCATGTCCCGTCTGTCGGCGGGTCTCAGTGTGTGTGATCCCGCCGATACCCAGATCCGCAGCGGTTTGTTCTTGGTGTTTTTCGTGAGTTCCATGGCTGTCTTCTCATCGCAGACAATTACGCAGGCTGCGCCGACGCTCATGAGACAGCAGTCGAGGACCCGAAGGGGATGGGCCACTACCGGCGAATTAAGGACATCCTCAACGGTAATGTCCATGGCTCCATGGGCATAGGGGTTAAACCGCGCATAACCGCGGTGTTTTACGGCTATTTCTGCAAGTGTTTTTCTGAATGAATCTTCCTCTTTTCCGAAGACCTTCCAGTACTTCTGAGCCATCACGGCATAGTATCCCGTGTAGATATGCCCCAGCGGGCTTTCCCAGTCTTTGTCGGCGGCACAGGAAATGAGGAAGTTACCTTCATCGGTGGGCACCTCATCCATTCGCTCCCATCCCATGGCCAGTGTACAATCGGAATAACCCGATGCAACTGCTTTCATAGCCTCCCAGATTGTCGATCCCCCCGTTGCACCCCCGGTTTTCACGCCGATGGTTCCGAGCGGATCAAGGCCGAGACGGTCATGGATGACCGCTTCGCCAAGCAGCTGATCACCGAAATGGTCGGCAAAGTGACCATAGTAGCAGGTGTGAATGTACTTTTTCAGTTCTGCTGGTGTTTTGTCGATGAGCTCTGCGGCCTGTGTCAATGCCTCAACGCAGAGATCCTCCGTACGTTTGTCGGGAAAGGCCCGATCAAATTTCGATTGCCCAGCTGTCACCAGATAGACTGGTCGTGCCAGCTTGGGAACCTTCAGTTGCTGCTCACTAAATGTAATCATTCGTCCACTCCTTTCATGTATTTAAGCTGTCTGTCTGTTGTCCGGTGGTTATCAGAAGGTGCCTACCCACAGAACCACAGCTAATCCCCCCGATCTGTTCGCGATGATTTCCCGCTGCTGGATGGACCAGTAATGCACGGAATCACCTTCATCAAGATTTATCACCTCCCCACCATGAGAGAGCTCGACCGCTCCTTTCAGGACGCAGAGCACCTCCTGGGTATTTTTCACATTCTTTCGTGCGGGAATGCCAGTTCCCGGCTCGATTGCGATCACCGAGCTGTCTATTACCCGTCTGCTTTCGGGCGAAAAAAAACGGCGCGTTATAAATCCCGAAGCGGGAAACTCCACATCCTGCCAATCGGTCTGCCGAATTATGACAATCTTCTCCTGCTTTTCAGCTTCCTTCAGTACATCTCCCGCCCTTATCCCGATGGCATTGCAGATATTAACCAGTGTGTCCACAGAAGGCGAATTGACATCATTTTCCACCTGTGAAAGGAAGCCTTCCGAGATGCCGGCCTTTTCGGATACCGTTTTCAATGTGAGCTTTCTCTTCTTTCTCCTGTCTCGTAATATTGATCCTAAATTCATAACCTTATCATTCCCTCAAAATAGTTAATATTATGTATAAGTAAAAATATATCATTACATAATATTTGATGTCAATTAATTATTGACAATTAGGTCAATATTTGATGATATAAAATTGAAGGGATGCTTCCGGTCTGCTGCTGGGTGGCAGTCCAGACCGTTGGTGTTACCGACTTGATTTTATGATTGTTACGGGGGAAGGGCAATGATCATGGCCTTGTGACGGCTGTGGTCGTCTTGGAAAACATCAAAAAGGAGTGGAACATGATAGAGTTGAAGGAAGAAGAACGAATGCTGGCGGAGACCATGTATAAGTGGGCGGTTAATGAGATCGCTCCGCTCCAGGAAAAGATTGATGATGATGACTGGCTTCCCGATGATTTCTTCAAAAAACTCGGTGAGCTGGGTATGCTGGGAATCACCATAGACGAAGAATACGGTGGTGCAGGGCAGGGTATCATGATGCAGGTGCTTGCCGTTGAACAGCTGAGCAGGATATCGCCCGCCCTCGGTATGACCTATGGTGCCCATTCAAATCTCTGTGCTAATAATATTAACAAAAACGGTAATGAAAAGCAGAAGAGCAAATATCTTCCGCCCATGTGCAGGGGCGAGCATATCGGCGCGCTCTGTCTTACCGAGCCGAATGCCGGTTCTGATGCCCTGGGAGGTATGAGAACGGTGGCGAAGAAGAAGGGTAATGTGTATGTCCTCAACGGTTCAAAGATGTTTATTACGAACGGGGCTATTGCCGACACGCTGCTTGTCTATGCGAAGACAGCCCCGGAGCTTGGTCCACACGGGATCAGCGCGTTTATTGTAGAGGCCGACACGCCGGGTGTCACGGTGTCAAAAAAATTGAAGAAATGCGGAATGAGAGGCTCACCCACCTGTGAGCTCAGTTTCGAAGACGTGGAAGTGCCCGCCGAAAATCTGCTTCTCGAGGAAAACAGGGGTGTCGCTGCGGTTACATCCGGCCTTGCATACGAGCGTATAGTCTTGGCGGGAGGATCTCTCGGAATTGCGGAGCAGGGTCTTGAATATTCCATTCAATATTCCAAGGAGCGGGAGCAGTTCGGAAGGCCGATCATGGATTTTCAGATGATTCAGCAGAAGCTTGCCGATATGTACTGTCTCGTCGAGGCATCACGGGGGCTCGTTTACAGAGCCGCGCGGTTTGCCGACGGGCCTCTAGGGAAAAGGGGAGGAAAGGGGACAGAACTCGATAAGCTGGCCGCTGCTGCAATCCTCTTTGCCGCCGAGTCCTCAACAAAGATTTGCAGCGATGGGGTTCAGATCCATGGAGGATACGGGTACTGCCTCGAGTATCCTATCCAGAAGCTCTGGAGGGACGCGAAGCTCTATGAGATAGGGGCAGGCACCTCGGAGATACGGCGTATAATAATTGCAAGAGAGCTTCTTCGTTAGAGAAATATGTTCACTCGAGAAAAAGAGATACTCTTTAGGGGGTGTTCAAAAAAGGTGAAGTGTTTAAAAAGAAAGGGTGGAGCCCCGTTTTTCGTAACAGGGCTCCACATATAGTTTGCAGTGGTTTAGATTCCTTTGCCGTTTCCGTTTTTCCATTCAAGGTATTTTGAAATCGAGTATATGCAGTCCTGCACATTTGAAAACACCGGGAGTCCTGCACTCCGGAAGGCATTATACATGGAAATCCGGCTTTGCTCCATATCGAGATTGTCCTGAGAATATCGAGACAGGACAGGTATCACCGGTTTTTTCATTTTCTTTGCTGATTCTATTATGATTCCGGGGCCGGTCTCTATCTGGTCCTTCTGAAAGGTGCTGATAAAATCGACGGAGAAAAAGGGGATAATGACATCGATACCGTCATCCTGGTCCATTGCCTCAATGGTGTGGGACATTATCTTGAAATCAAAGCCGAACATTCCAAGGTCAACGGGATTTGAGGTTGAGGTATTGACATCGCTGATCTTCTTGCTGATCATCTCCTGCGTTTTTTTCTGCAATTCGGGGAGCTCCAGTCCTCCGAGGGATGCAAGGTCGGTAAAGGTGACGGCTGCGCCGCCGCCCGCGGCAAGAAAGCCTGCCCTCGGACCCCGTGGCGTTTTCTCTCCCGTTGCCAGCATTGCAAGGTTGATCAGCTGCTCGAAAGTTTCGACGATAATCGCACCGTACTGTCGCATCGCCGAATCCCAGATGATAAAGTTGCTTGCCATGGCTCCCGTATGACTTGCGGCGGCTTTCGCACCCACTTCGGTCATGCCGCCCTTCAAGAGCAGGACCGGCTTGGCCTTTGTGGTCTGTTTCAGGACATCGAGAAATGCTCTCGGTTCCTTGAGATCCTCGATGTATCCTGCGATAACTCGTACCTTTTCGTCCTTTGCAAAGTATTCGAGATAGTCTTCAGCCCGTATGTCGATCTGATTGCCGTAGGAGACCACCTTGTTAAGCCCGATGCGGTTCGATATTGCGGAACGTACGAAATTGGTTGTTACACCTCCCGACTGGCCGAAGAAGGCGACATCCATGGAGGTGTCGTCCTGAACACTGAAGCCGAAACTTACTCCTGCCTCGGGACAATATATGCCGATGCAGTTGGGCCCCACGATTCTGATTCCGTTTTTGCGAGCGATCTCGAGGAGTTCTTTTTCGAGATCACGATTTCCGGCCTCGCTGAAACCGGCGGTGAAAAAGTGTATAAATTTTATCTTCCTCCGGGCAGCTGCCTCCATGACATTGAGGGATTCACGAACCGGTGTCGTCACAATAGCAAGGTCGATTCCCTCGGGCAGCTCGTCAATGGAGGAATAGAACTTTACTCCGTCGATTTCATCGTATTTAGGATTTACGGGGTAGAGATCCCCCTTATATCCAATAACTTTCAGTATGTGATAGTAGGGTAACTTCCCGCCGCCCAGTTTTGCTGAAGCACCGATCACGGCAATACTTTTCGGGTAAAACAGCTTGTTCAGATCCACAACAATTCTCCCTTCGCGCGCTGGTGGCATTCATCTATTACTAATGGGTTCTATAGTCAACAAAAAATGTGGCGATGGCAGAGAACGGTGGTGTGTAAAATTCGCTGTTGACAAAATACAGTTTTCCTTTCATATACAGCGTGCAACCTTGGGCCATGCTTTTTTACAAAAGATGTCGTGTCGAGTAATGATCATAAATTGAGAAGCGAGCTCATTCCCCGCTGCTTGCGGTGGGAGAGCGAGAATATAAAATAAACATTTTCCTTAACAATCGGAGACTCCCCACAACTTGTTGCGGGGAGTCTCCGATTGTTTGAAAAAGTTGCTTGCACTGTGAGGGAAAAACCCTTAAAGATAGGCAGTTCTTGAGGAGAGATATTGTATGACATGTGTAGAGCGGGCACCTGCGGACGCCCATGATTTAGAGAAAATATTTAACCCGAAGCGCGTGGCAATTGTCGGTGTTTCATCAAATGGAATGGGATTCGGAGCGGGTATTCTCAGTTCACTCCTGGCGATCGGATTTGAAGGTAAAATATACCCTGTCAATCCAAAGGGAGGAGAGTTTCTTGGCCTGAGAATATACAGCGAGGTCTCTGAAATACCAGGCGAGATCGATTTCGCGATTATTTCCATTCCAGCCCAAAATGTCCCTGCTGCGCTCGATGCGTGCAGAAAAAAGGGTGCGGCGGGTGCAGAGATACTCTCGGCCGGGTTCAGAGAAACGGCTACTCCCGAGGGAATAGCCCTGGAGGAGGAGATACTTGAAGAGGCCAGAAAGGGTATTCGAGTAATCGGTCCCAATTGTTTCGGTATATATTCTCCCAAGAGCGGCCTGACGCTGTTGCCGGGTCCTGATCTTTCGAGAGAAAGCGGCGAGGTGGCCTTTCTTTCCCAGAGCGGGGGAATGGCGATAGACTTCGGCCAGATGGGAAAGTGGATGGGTGTCAGATTCAGCAAGGTGGTAAGTTTCGGGAATGGTGTGGATCTGAGAGAGAGCGAGCTTCTGGATTTTCTCGGAGATGATCCGGAGACCGGCGTTATTACCATGTACGTTGAGGGTGTGGAGAAAGGCAGCGACTTCTTCGGTGTCCTCAGGAAGGTTGCCGAAGAAAAACCTGTTATCGTTTACAAGGGTGGGCTCTCCGATGCGGGAAGCAAGGCCGTTGAGAGTCACACCGCTTCCATGGGGGGGAGCGAAAGAATATGGGGCTCTGCCCTCCGTCAGTGCAATGCCGCTCAGGTTCATGGTCTCGAAGAAATGGCCGAGGCAAGCCTTATCTTTTCCCTGCTTCCCCCGAGGTCATACGAAGGGATCTCGGTCGTTGGAGGCGGCGGTGCTCTCGGTGTGGCTGCCTGTGATGCCGCGGAGACATATGGACTAAAACTGCCTA
>CAYSHT010000026.1:0-20996 GCA_964430915.1 uncultured Syntrophaceae bacterium | reverse complement strand
GGGAAAATAAACGAATAGAAAACCTTTCACCTGGGCAACGCTGTACCGCACTTCTCCCCATTATCCTTTTGGAAACCGACACACCACTGATAATAGATCAGCCTGAGGATAATTTAGACAACCAGTTCATTTTCGATCTGATTGTAAATTCGATGCGAAGTTTGAAGGAATGCCGTCAAATAATTGTCGCAACACACAACCCGAATATACCAGTAAGCGGTGATGCTGAAAATATCGTTGTCTTCAAGCCATCTGGAACAAAAGGCAAAATAGAAAGAAATGGAAGCATCGATTATAATCCTGTTATTGAGGATGTAAAAACAATAATGGAAGGTGGCGAAGAAGCCTTTCTTGTCAGGGTCAAAAAATATGGTCTTTAATTTCTATATATGGGTCAAGTCTGCTCTTGGCTCTTGATACTAATTGCCAAAAACAGCTTACAATAAACAATTCAATGCAGGTTTTATATGATTACAGAAAGTATCACTACAGCGAAAACTTGCATTCCTTACTCAATATTCCCTGTCATTTCACAATGACATCCCATAGGTTCACCTAATGAAACAACATCTTGTCTCCCTTATAGTCTCCCTATTCGTCTCCCTCTTTGTCCTCACCAATGTTTACGCTTGGTCTGGGTGATCCCCAGCGTTATTTGGTAAAAAAAGGAAATCAACATGATTCTTGATTTAATTTATTGGTTGCTAAAAAGCATCTTGATAATCGGTATATTCCATTTCGCCATACCTCCGATTGTAAATACGTTCACGAGGAATAGTTGGATCAAGCTTCCCATTATGATAATTCTTGGCCTACTCGCAGGCATTTTTATGGCGTGGATGAAATATGTTCCGTATTTGCTGTTCTTCTTGTGGCTTGTTCTCAACAAATACTCTCTTTCAGCTATGCTAGAACCAAAATTTGAAACAAAAGCGAAAATGCAAATCCTTAAATCTGTTTTCTATATATCATCATATACGTACGTTGTTATTGCATGTGCCTCAGCATGGTTCCTTCAGATTAAGATCGGACAGAAGGCTGATTCCATTGGGTCATGCATCCCTTTGTGGAAATATCTACTCGGCGGATAAAACAGGCGAAAGAGAAGGACACACTACACACTGCAAAGAGGTCATTCAGAGTGAGGCCTTGGTTAATCTTCTGGTAAAGAAAGGGATACTCACTCAGGAAGAGCTGATAACGGAAGTAGGACGGGTTAAAAAGAAGATGATAGAAGATCAGGAAACGATAAGAAAGATGAAGCACTGAGAACGCCTGCTAATCAATAAAATCAATTAGGAGGAAAAAGTCACCATTGCCACTCCAAATCTTCGATACCAATCAGTGAAATAATCAAGGCCCGGCACCAATATTTTCATAATATAATAAAGTGCTTGACGAATATTTTCATAGACTGTATTCTTCCTCCCGGATTCATTAAAGATATGCTCTGTTTTAGCTTTAACGATTTGGCCTGAATTTTCAAAATATGGAAGGACTTTTGAGACTCTGCTTTTCAAAAAGAGAGACGTGGCTTGTATTATTGAGATTCAGTTGAGTTAATGCGATTATGCAAGCCCACAATATTTTTAAAAATGCTTGCTCTAACGCATTGTGATAATAAGGTTTGGCAAATCTGCCTGAAAATGCCCTCAATATCATCATATCAAGGCAAGTTTGTCTGTCAATCAATGGTTAGGCCAAAGATAAAGGAATCCATGAGATGACAGATAGCGCAGCTTCTATATGGTCGGCAATCGCTGCATCGTTTTCGGCAATTGCGGCAATCAGCATTTTATGCATTCAGCGAATGAATATGCTTGATGCCGCTAGACCCGAGATTGTCCTGTTTGGATGGGAAAGGAAAAAGGAGCCTGGCAGTGATCAAGAACTTGAGTCTCTATGTTTCAAGAGCATCAAAAACATTGGCAAGGGTCCGGCGCTCCATGTTTTTATCAATTCATCCGAAATTGACGAAAATAAGCCACAGGCAGTGCTTTCAACCAAGCGAATATCAATACTTCCAGCGGGAGAAGAGCATGACATCGATGGCGAGATATTAATGATTTGGAAAAATGTGGAAAATAAGGATGGCACAAAATACCTGCCGATAGACATCGAAGTGTTAAGTTGGTGCTCGAAGAATTACAGGCATAAGACTTCGTATAAACTTATGGTTGTGCAATCAGTGAAGAGCCATATATTTGTAAGCGCTGATGAAGTTGCTTCAGGTGTAATGATGTTAACACGGAATACAACCTGTAAGCCTGTGTGGTTTTTAAAGCTATCCTCCAAACTATCGAATATGCCGGGCATTAAAAAATTCATACAAAAGGCCTAACCAAACACTAGTGCGGCGCGGCTTTTTGCGTCCGCACAGTTCAATCGTTAGGGCCATTAAATGAAATGGGGTAATTATGGAAGATTGGCAAAATATCACGCCTACTGTTGATTCAAGTTCGGAATTCTTTGAAATAGTAAATGATTTTGGAAACCCGTTGGAAATAGTTAGGGAGGCTATTTCTAACTCCGTAGATTGGGGCGCAAGTTTTCTAAAAATTACATTTTCAGTTGGCGATTATAATGGTTCAAAACGTCTTTTTATCAAATTCCAAGATGATGGGTCAGGAATGGATTTCGAGACTCTTGGAAACGCATTTTGGGGTCTTGGACATAGTGAAGCCCGAAATCTCAAGCAAAATGGTAAAGAGATCATTGGTGAAAAAGGTCATGGAACCAAAATATATCTTCGCTCAGAATACGTTTCCGTGTTAACCCATCATAAAAACAAGGCTTACGAATCTGATTGTGAGTATCCAATTCGAGCTCTGGCAAAGAGAACTTTGCACTCTCCTCGTATTCGAGAGACTGACCCAGTGCAAGCGGAAAGTGGGACAGAGATAACCGTTGTTGGATATAACGACAACGAAAGGTCAACGTTTGTGCAAGATATCCTTCGGGATTATATAATCTGGTTTACTGCCATAGGGTCAGTGGGGAAAGGTCTTTCTGATTCTCATGGAAAAGATTTTAAGGTTTTATTAAAAGCTATTGGTCGTGAGGATTACGAAGAGATTCAGTACGGTCACATCTTTCCAGAAGAAAATTCAAATATTGCTAAGCTTTTTGATGAGTACGAAGAAGAAGCCGCTGATTATTTCGTGCGTAGATATAAATTTGAGAACAATAGGCTAAAACGGCATCCTGAAACAACTTTTGATATGATAGTATCAATTGAAGGTGATCAGATAAAGAGAAGTTACAACCCAATGATACGAGAAAGGATGAGGAAAGATTCCGGGAAATATAAAGTTGCTGATAGATATGGCCTCTGGATATGTAAGGATTTCATCCCTGTTAGTAGGATAAATGAGTGGGTATCGGGGTTTGGGACAGGATCAAATTCTATCACCATGGTGCATGGTTTCGTTAACTGTCAAGATCTAAAACTCACAGCAAACAGAGGAACCATTGCTAATACCGACCCCCAAATTCTTGATGAACTTAAAGAGACTGTTCAGGAAATAATGGAGGAAATTGATACCGATTTAAGAACGGATGGCATTTATACACTCCGTGGGTGGCAGAAAGAGTCAAAAACGCTGAAACAGGAAAAATCTGAATTTGATCAGAGAATTAAATCAATAAAATCTAGAGCCTCAACTAAGCTACAAGATCGAACAATTCTTGAGCCACTCAATGAATCTGAATTATTTGGACTATTCACAATTATTTACGCAGAGCACCCTGACCTTTTTGACTTTGAGCCATTGGATTATAACACGTATCGTGGCATTGACATTGTTGCCCGAAATAAAACCGACAATACTATCTCAGAAAGCGATTTCTGGTATGTGGAATTAAAATACAGATTAAAAAAAGAGTTCAACCATGCATTCAAATATTTGAGATGGATTCTCTGTTGGGATTTCGATAAAAATATTGTTGAGGGGAATGAGTTTTACGGTATAGAGGATGATGATGTCCGGTTTTTAGAAGTTGTCCCTGAGGAGGGCTCTACTCTGTATTTTTTAAACAATAGAAAACGTGCAACAAAAATTCAAATAATTCGCCTAAAACAACTACTTCAAGATAAGCTAGATGTTTCATTTCGAATTCGATAAAGCCCTAACAAAGGCTTAGGTCTGACTTACACGCAGGGGGTTGCAAAGCAGAAATGCTCATAAATATACACAATTTAGTGCAAAGCGAGTCTGCTGTTGAGAGCAGCTCAAGCCTAGCGCGTTGCTGATTACCAAAAGAAATAGGCGACAATTCAAATTTGTCTCATTTTCTCAATTACAGGAAAGACTGAGTAAACACATACAATCAATCTTTACGTCTCAAAATGTGCCCGTTTTGTGCCCACGAGCCCAGATAACCATAAATATAGAGGACCAAATCTTGACCCCCTACCTTGACCCCCTCCCTATCGTAACATATTGTAATTATTATATGATAATACATTGGTGGAGGCGGCGGGAGTCGAACCCGCGTCCGGAAACATTCCACTGCAGCTTCTACGTGCGTATCCTCTGATTTAAATTCGCGCTCGAAAACTCCCGGAGGAAGGATTAATCAAGCACTATCTCGATAGGTTTTCACCTTACTCCCCTCGAGAATGGAAGATCGGCAATCCTGCCTAATTGACGCCCTCATCTGACCCGACAGGCAAGATCAGGAGAACGGAAGCCGTCTAAGCGGCTACAGCGTAATCGTAGTTGTCTGCGATTAAAGTTTTCCTACCTATTTAACGAGGCCTGTAGGAACCTCGGCACGCTTCTACAGCTTCAACTATCCCCGTCGAAACCGTATCGCCCCCAATAAATGAGGAGAATTATAAAAGATCACATGCCTATACTATACACTTACCGTAGTGAAGTCAAGCCGCAAGGGGGCTCTTCTATCAGCTCCAATTCCTCGATTTGATGCCCCTAGCCATCTCACGCCGGTCTTCTTTTCTTTTTAAATCGGCCCGTTTGTCATAGAGTTTCTTGCCCTTTCCGAGTCCGATTTCTATTTTCACCCTGCCCTTTACGAAGTATGCCTTCAGGGGAACCAGGGTAAGTCCTCTTTCCCGTGTCTTGCTGTAAAGTCTCTTGATCTCTCCCTTATGAAGGAGAAGCTTTTTGGGCCTCAAAGGGTCATGGTTTGCAATGTTTCCGTGAGAATAGGGACCGATATGCATATCATGGAGATATACTTCTCCATCCTTAATGCGGGCATAACTGTCCTTCAGGTTTCCCATCCCTTCCCGGAGGGCCTTTACCTCGGTGCCAACGAGCACAACGCCCACTTCGTAGGTGTCCTCTATTGCATAGTTGCGCCGTGCCAGCTTATTCTGACATATAACCTTTTCAGAGGATTTCTTTTTCGCCAACCTTCCCGCCTCGTTCTATATTATGAGGAGAAATCTCCTCGATAACGTCATTATCCTCTGACACGTCCCCGGGCTTTTTCGTAAGGAGATACTCGGGTTTTACGTGCGTCATGGATCTAAATATATTTTCACGGATATCCTTGTTATCTTTTTCCAACTCATTCAACAGATTTTTTATATACACTCTCTTAGAGGTCGTGCTGGTGGGACATCTATTTTCCATAGTGGGAAAATCCCGCTCCCCGGCATATCTCTTGACCAGTTCCTCCGCGATGTAAGCGAGCGGCCGGATAATATGAAACTTACCTCTGAATATGGACTGGCACGGAACCATAGTACTGATTTCACGGGCATAAAACATGTTAAGCAGTAATGTTTCTATAATATCATCCTTATGGTGTGCAAAGGCAATTTTGTTGCAGCCATGATCTTCGGCAATCTCAACAATTCTTTTCTTTCTCAACCGCGAACATAAAAAACAGGGATTTTTCCTATTCTTATCGCTGTGAGAGAAGACCCCTATATCCGTTTTTTCCATCACATATTCGTATCCGCCCGCCTTGAGGTATGTTTCCAGGGCCTTATAGGTTTCATAATCCTCTTCAAAACCAAGGTCAATGTTTACGGCCAGGACCGAAAAAGAGGGCAAAAACACCATCGGAGTCCTTATAAGATCGAGAAGCACAAAACTGTCAAGCCCTCCCGAAACACCTACGAGTACCCGGTCTCCCTCTTCTATCATGCCGTAATCGAGGGCCGCTTTTTCCATCCACTTCTTCAGATGCAGATAGAGCTTTGTCTCTTTCTTTTCCATCAAAGCGCTGTCATTTCCCTTCATTGATTGCATACCATCGTTCCCTTAGCCCCACGGGTGGACGGCACATTCTTACCATGAAGCTTTGACCCTATGCAACGGAGAAAGTGGCCTTGATTGACGGCTTTTCATATCACAGGAGCATCTGATTTGCCGGGGCAAATACTTTGATGTGTCAGTTATGTCGATCATGTCGGGTTTGCGCCGAGAGTGAATAAATACCAGTATTTCAGGGCGATTAAAAAATATTTTAAAAAATATTTGCATTAAATTTTTTTTGTGTGTATACAAATTACAAATATTCGAGTAAAAAGGGGGCGTTTTTTTAGAGTTTCTTTTTCTCATTTTTCTTTACTCAAGGTATTGGCAGAAAGTCCATTGCCTTGAAATTTATCGAGTATCATCAGCTCTCCAAAATAGGTTAAATGTTACGGACTTTAGATGTTCATGCAGAATTGCCTGCAACTCGTAGACGGAAATATATCGGAACTACCACGGTATATTGAAAAACAATTGCATAGGAAAATCCATGCGTTTCTGATTTTCATTTTCGCCGGAGAGTACAACAAATGATTCCTATTTTAATAAATACATCTGAACCCATGCTTAAGGTTAGGGTTGTAACCGTCAAGGATTACTCCGATGCCGCCCTCAAGTGCCTTCAGGAAGCGGGAGTCCTCCATGTCGAGGAAGCCGAAGAGTTAAACCCCATTGACAAAGAGGCAATCGAAAGGGAAAGAAGCCTGACGAGGACAGCCCTCGGCCATATCAATGATATCCTTGATAATATAGCAGACGAAAGGACCGTTTCCATACCGGCGGAACCGGTATCCCGTCCCCTCGATGAAATCATGGCAGACGTAAAAAAACTTCGAGGCATATTTTCCAAACTCACCGAAAGACAGGATGCCCTGAGAACGGATATGGCGAATCTTGAAGAGATGGGAAAATATCTCGGCCTTCTTGCAGGCGTGACTGAAGCGACTCTCAGAGATCTTCAATATTCCGGAAATTATCTCTTCACCAATGTGCTCGCCTTCTCCGAAGAATCCTATAAAATTTTTATCGACAGAACACATGAATATCTCCTCAACAACATCTCGGCCTCCCGGGAGGGTGAGGTGGTCACATATTTCATCGCCCGGACAAAAGATCGAACGGCAATAGAAAACGTCATACGGAGTCTCGGCATTACGGTCCTTACGATACCGGACAAAGATATGACCCTGAAGGAATTTACGGAAAAGAATGCCGAGATACTGGCCACACAGAGAATTGCGCTTGTGGAAGCAGAACGTAAGATACAGGCGACAATAGGAGAAAACCTGGAAGAGATCGTCTCCATACGGGAAGTGCTTGAGGAAGAAAATGAACGGTTCTCCGTTCTCGAACATGCTTGCGAGGCACAGTATGTGACACTGGTCGAAGGCTGGGTGCCTGAAAGCAGCGCGGCAACGATAACCTCGGGCCTGAAGGATATCCTCGATTATTCCTTCGTGGAGATTAAAAAACCGTCATCGACGGACGAACCGCCCACAAAACTCAGAAACCCCGAAGCCATTCGGCCCTTTGAAGTTATTGTGAGTCTCTTCAGCCTGCCCAAGTATGGAGACTGGGACCCCACGCCAAGCGTGGCCTATTTCTTCGCTTTCTTCTTCGGCCTCATGCTCAATGACGTGGTCTACGCCCTGGGACTTCTCGTACTCGCCAGGTTTCTGCTTGACAAACTGGTGGATGACCCGACAACGGAAGGCACCCGGTTGTTCAGACGGGTATTGTATACCAGCGGGGGAGTCGCCCTCGCCTTCGGAGTGATTTCAGGAACCTATCTCGGTGACTTTCTCAGCATGTTTTTTGACATCAGCCTGAAGAAACTGGCCCTGGTAGAAACAATTCAGACACAACTTTCCGATCCCATTTCGTTTATCGTTCTCTCCCTTATTATAGGCCTTATTCACCTGAATATCGCCCATCTTCTGGGACTCGTGAAGGGAGTAAAAGAAAAAAGCTTCGGAATGATATTGAGCAAAATCGGCCTTTTCCTCGTTCAGATTTTCGGCATTCCCTATCTCTTCAAATCGATGCTTGCCATCGAGCTCTTCTCCATGAGTGCCGCCACCTATGCCATCTTTATCTATCCCCTTATGCTCGGGGTGGTATTAATCATAGTAGGTGCATTCATGCAGATGGGCGGTCTTGGTGCCGTTTTCTGGATATTCGATCTTACCGGCATACTGGGCGATGTCATGTCATACTCAAGGCTTGCGGGAGTGGGTCTCGCTACCTTCTATCTCGCATCATCTTTCAACCTGCTTTCCGAATGGGTGTCGTCCACCGTTTCCGCCGCAGTACCGGGGATAGCGGGAAGTGCCTTGGCCTTTATCATAGGCGCCATACTCCTTTCGGTGTTCCATGTATTTAATCTGCTTTTGAGCAGCCTGGCTGCTTTTATTCACTCCCTCAGGTTGTGCTTTGTGGAATTCCTGTTGAAATTCTATGAAGGTGGCGGAAGGGAATACGCCCCCTTTCACCTGAGACTCCGGAGAGAAATAGTCGTAGGTAAAAAATCTTAAAGAGAGGTGAAAAATATGACTGTAATACAAGCTTTGGCCACGATAGGGGGTGCGATTGCACTAATAGGGGGTCTGGTCGGGTCGGCAGTGGGAATTGCCATGGCCGCATCCGCGGGGCTGGCTACTCTGTCTGAGGATTCCAGCCAGTTGAGAAATGTCATCGTGCTGGCATCCATGCCAATGACACAGAGCTTTTATGGTCTTATTATCCTGATCATCATACTCACCGTTGTCTTCCCGAAGGTTGCGGCCGCAGGGATCGGCGTCGGTATCGGGGTGCTTACTATCGGAATCATGGCGGGCTTTGCAGAGATATTTTCCGCAATGTATCAGGGATCTGTCTGCGCCTCCGGAATCGCACTCCTGCCGAAAACCAAGGGCCGGATCCTGACAGCGTCAATGATGCTCGCCGTTTTCGTGGAGCTGATCGGAGTGCTCGGTCTTGTCTTTACCATTATGGCACTCAGCATATTAAAGCTCATGTAGAAAACAGAAAAGGATGACTGCTATGGAAACTGATAAAATCAGGGAAGCTATCCTCGACAAGGCACGGGAGGAGGCGAAAAAGGTAGTAAGCGACGCGGAGGGAAAGGCCCGGGAGATGCTCTCGCAGGCGGAGAGCCAGAAGGACAAGCGGTATGAGGAGGAAAAGAAAAAGATCATCGCCGAGGCTAACCGTGAGTCGTCGAAAACCCTTGCCCAGGCCTCGTTGAAGGCCCGGCAACAGATCCTGCAGGTAAAGGATGGTGTTGTCAACGAAGTTCTCTCGAAAGTAAAAGATGGGCTTTCGAATGAAATAAAAGATAAATCCATGTTCAACCGTCTGATAACAGAAACGGTCGATGCCTTTGAATCGGAAGATAAACTGAGAATCCTCACCGCCTCCAAGGACCTGAAGATAGTCGAGGAGGTAATCGGGGAGAGCGAAACACTAAAAGACAGAGTGGCGGAAGTAAAGGAAACTGAGTGTCTCGGCGGCATACTTGGTGAAACGTTGGATGGTATGGTGAGTATTGATAATACTTTCGATATGAGACTTGAGATGCTGATACCGAAAATCTTACCGGAAATCGGCAAGAAACTCTTTGGGAGTTCATAACTGTGAATCAGATCAACACCCGCTACGCATTCACATCAGCCTACCTCAAGGGTGAGGAGGCCAGGAGCATATCGGCCGAGCATATCGACGGTATGTTTCAGAGGTCCATGTCCCTTCAGGATATCCTCGACTCCATACGAGAAACCGATATCGGAGCGTATCTTCTGGAATTTACCGTGGGAGGAACCAAGACCTTTGATGATACCGACGAGTTCCTCTGGGAATACTTTAGGGGGTGCCTGGAACGGTTGAAGAGATTCGAGATACCGGCAGATATGGTCCGGATGCTGGATTCATACATAAAAAAATACGATATCGAGAATATAAAGACATCCCTCAGAGGAGTGCTGGCGGAAAAGACAGCCGAGATGTCTCCCCTGGGAACCCTCTACAGCGAGGGATATCTTGAGGCATTGGCAAATGCGAAGAGCATAGAGGAAATATCGGAAGTTCTCGAATCCTGCAAACTTGACGACTATTCAGTGATTGTCAAAGACATCAGGGAGAAGGAGGCACGGTCCACCTTCGAAGGCGAGTTCAGGCTTGAAAGTCTGTACTATGAAACGTTGCGCTCGTCACTTAAAGATATGAGCGACGGGGGCGTCCTTGCAAAGTCCCTCGGCATCATGGTTGACCTTGCCAATCTTCAGGTTGTTTTTCGTTCGGCCCTCGGGAAAGGCAATCCCGGCGTGGGAGATTTTATCCTCGATGGGGGGCACATGCTCTTCGCGAATACCATAAAGGAACTGTTATCGCTCAGCATGACGGAAATAATCGGGAGACTTGATGCCACCGAATATCATCAGATGGCACGGGAAATCTCCAGAGGCTACGAAAAGGAGCAAACCATAGCGGTCGTTGACAAGGTAATGGGGAACTACAGATTCAGGCTCCTGAGAGACCTCCTCTCCCCTAGGGCGTTGTCTCCCTGCAATCTCTTTTGGTATCTCATTATCAAAGAATCCGAGATACGCAACGTGAGAATAATCCTCAAATCACTTGAGGACGGAATACAGCTCTCGGACATGAGAGACTACCTGGTAATCGCATAGCGTGAATAAAATGAAAGAAGTGGATATTGCCATAATAGGGACGAGAGATCAGACGGCACTCATGAGACTTGCCGGTGTTGAACGTTACCTGCTCATTGATGACGATGATCCCGACATGAAGGAGAAGGTGCGGAGCGCATTGCAAGACTTTTCGACCGATGCCTCGATCGGGATTATCATGATACCGGAGGACTGGAAAGAGCATGTCCAGGACATACTAAAATCCATACGGGAGAGTAAAAAGGTGTCGACCGTCGTGATTGGAATCCCGGCGGGATACACTACCGAAAAAGAGAATGTAAAAGAATACTACCAGGCATATACACGGCATTTGATAGGCTTTAACATAGAAATATAACAAAAGTGAGGCATGACTATGGGTAAAATCTGGAGGATTTCGGGGCCCGTCGTAATCGCTGAGGAAATGAGAGGATCACAGGTTTATGAAGTGGTCGATGTCGGCGATGACAGACTCACGGGAGAGATTATCGGACTTGAGCAGGACAAAGCCGTCATACAGGTCTATGAAGACACCACCGGTCTGAGGGTTGGCGAACCCGTCGTGGGAACGGGCGAAATCTTGATGGTGGAACTGGGCCCCGGCATTGTGGGAAACATCTATGACGGCGTACAGAGGTCCCTGGTCACGATGATGGAAGATATTGGAGATTTCCTTGTAAGGGGCACCCGTACCGCCGCACTCGACCGTGAGAAAAAGTGGCACTTCACACCCTCAGTCAAGACGGGGGATGAAGTGAATGAGGGTGATATAATCGGCAGTGTGCCCGAGACAGGTCTCATCGAACACAGGATTATGGTACCCATAGGCGTTCAGGGAAAGGTCCTGGAAATATCGGAGGGGGATTTCACCGTTGAAGACACAATCGCAATGCTCGAATATGATGGCCAGAAGAAACCCCTCACGATGGTGCAGCGGTGGCCGGCACGAAAACCGAGAATCTATAAAGAAAGATTCCCTCCCGAAGACCTCCTCGTAACGGGAACAAGGGTTATGGACTATCTCTTCCCCCTGGCACTGGGAGGAAAGGCCGCGATTCCCGGCGGATTCGGAACGGGAAAGACGGTAAATCTCCAACAGATGGCCCGGTGGTCGCAAACGCACCTCAACATTTACGTGGGATGCGGTGAACGTGGAAACGAGATGGCAGACGTCCTTTACAGCTTCAAAAAACTAAGGGATCCCGCCACCGACAGATTACTGCAGGAAAAGGAAATATTTATCGCCAACACCTCAAACATGCCCGTCGTGGCACGGGAAATAAGCATTTACACCGGCATCACCATGGCAGAATACTTCAGAGACATGGGATACGACGTCCTCCTCGTGGCAGACTCCACGTCACGATGGGCAGAGGCGATGAGAGAAATAGGGGCACGACTTGAAGAAACCCCGGGCGAAGAGGGATTCCCCACCTATCTCGGGTCCAGACTTGCATCTTTCTACGAAAGATCGGGAAGGGTCCGGTGTGTCGGCAAACCCGAGAGAATGGGTTCAGCCACTGTAATCGGTTCCGTCAGCCCTCCCGGGGCCGACTTCAGCGAACCTGTGACGCAGGCAACGCTCCGTATCATTGACGCTCTCTATTCTCTCGATGTCGC
Source organism: uncultured Syntrophaceae bacterium (assembly GCA_964430915.1). GTDB lineage: Bacteria > Desulfobacterota > Syntrophia > Syntrophales > UBA2210 > JAFGBH01. The sequence goes on along the minus strand of CAYSHT010000026.1, from coordinate 8,458 downwards.
TCTCGCAAACAAGCGACATTTTCCGACCATAAACTGGCTCCAGAGTTACAGTCTCTATTCGGAATCGGTGGATAAGTGGTGGAATAAAATCAGCACCGATTATGCCGACGTCAGGAACAGGACACTGATCATCCTGCAAAAAGAAGCGGAGCTTGAAGAAATCGTCAGGCTCGTGGGGCCCGAAGCCCTGCCAGAGGATGATAAATTGCTCCTTCTGGTGGCAAGGATGATCAGGGAAGACTTCCTCATGCAGAGCGCCTATCATCCTGTTGATACTTACTCGTCTCCCGAAAGATCACATATGATGCTGAGCACAATCATAAAATTCTATGACCTGGCAAAGGAACTGTCCGAGTCGAGAATGCCGGTCAGTGAAATATCCTCTCTCAAGCATGTACAGAGGATATCCCGTATGAAGGATGTTCCTCATGAAGAGTTTGAAAAATACGTAAAGGATTTGCGGGCCGATATGGAAAAAATGACGATAGAGCAAGAAGGGGGGATGTAATGGAATCTCTTCAACTCTTTACAAGACAGACAAAGGCAATCAGTACCGCCAGAAGATCGCTCCTTCTGATAGAAAGCATCCCTGGTATCAGATTTAACGAGATTGTTGAAGTTGAACTGGGTACGGGTGAAATGAGAATGGGCCAGGTCATTGAGGTGGGAAAAACAACGACCGTTGTCCAGGTATTCGGCGGTGTCAGCGAGGTTGACCTCCTCAACAGTCAGGTTCGATACAAGGGGGAAACCTTGAAACTTCCCGTCTCTCCCGATATTCTGGGAAGAATCTTTGACGGGAGTGGCAATCCCATTGATGGCGGACCGCCAATAATAGCTGAGAGCTATCTCGATATTAACGGAATACCGGCAAATCCGGCTTCCCGAATGCCTCCTGCTGAATTTATCGAGACGGGTATTTCCGCCATAGACGGCCTCAACGTCCTTGTCAGAGGGCAGAAACTCCCTATATTCAGCGGTTCCGGACTGCCACACAACAAGATAGCGGCCCAGATACTGAGACAAGCTGCACTCAGAGGGAAAGCTGAGGAGTTTGCCATAGTCTTCGGTGCCATCGGCGTCAGCTACGACGATGCCGCCTACTTCATCTCGAACCTCGAAGAAACGGGGGCATTGAGCAGGGCAGTCGGTTTCATCAATACAGCTTCTTCACCCGTTATCGAACGATTATCAACCCCCAGGCTTGCGCTGACCGCGGCAGAATACCTGGCGTGGGAGCAGGACCTTCATGTCCTTGTCATTTTAACGGATATCACCAATTACTGTGATGCCCTCCGCGAGCTTGCCGCCATGAGGGGCGAAATACCGAGCAGAAGGGGATATCCCGGATACATGTATACAGATCTTGCCTCCATGTACGAACGGGCCGGCAGAATCGCGGGCCGGGAGGGATCGGTGACCATTCTCCCCATTCTTACCATGCCCGACGATGACATCACCCATCCGATTGCCGACCTTACAGGGTACATCACGGAGGGACAGATCGTCCTTTCACGGGCCCTGGAAAGAAAGAGAATCTACCCACCCATCGATGTATTCCTCTCTCTTTCAAGGATGATGAAGGAGGGAATTGGAGAAGGGAATACAAGAGAAGACCATAACAATGTATTCATGCAGTCCTATGCGGCCTATGCCGAGGGCAACTATCTGAGAGAAATCTCAACGGTTATCGGCTCCGAGGCCTTAAGCGACAGGGACAAGATCTATCTGGATGCGGCAGATAGATTCGAGCAGGAATTCATCTCACAGAACGAATTTACCAGGCGCTCTGTTGAGGAGACCCTGGAAACGGCGTGGAATATCTTTTCCATGCTCCCTCGGGAGGACCTCAAGCTGATCCAGGAAGAATACATCAAGAAATATATGCCGGAGGCGCCGAAGGCGTGAGCCGGAGAGGAATGAAACGGGAATAGACTATGGCAGTGAAAGTCCAAGTAACAAGACCAACCAAGATGGAGCTCACGCGGCTCAAACGAAGGCTCAAACTCGCCACGAGAATACAGAAAATCGTGAAAGACAGGCTCTCCATACTGGTCATGGAATTTATGCAGACGGTGAGAGAATGCGCCTCCGTAAAGGAAAGACTCCTCGATGAATTTGCAGAGGCCTACAAAGGCTTTTCTTTGGCCACCGGCTACCACGGTTATATGAATTTAGAACAGGAACTCATGGTATCGGAAAAGGACATCAAGGTGAGTGCAGGAACGAGAAATGTGGCGGGGGTAAGAATACCTATTTTCGAGATAGAAAAGTCCGAATCTCTCCAGACGAAGGCACGCCCCATGATCGACACCTCATCCGTCCTGGATCGAAGCACCGAGCTTTCACAGAAATGCCTGGAAACACTGATCCAGATGGCAGAGCTTCAGAACTCCCTTGACCTTCTGGGGGCAGAAATCAACAAGGTAAAGCGGGTAAACAATGCGCTGGAGTTCATCGTAATCCCCAGCATCGACGTAACAATAAAGTATCTTACCATGAAATTTGAAGAGCGGGACCGTGAAGAAGTGGCGAGACTCAAATATGTGAAACAATTGATTGAAAAGAAGGAGGCCTATGCCTTCTAATAACGAGTCTGACAGTTTTTTACCAGACTATCTAAAAGGAGAGCTGAGAACACTGAATGCTCAACTACCCCGCCGGCAGAAATCGCTCGGGACGCTTCGAAAGGAACAACATCCGCACATAGACTGCAATGATGGCAGTCCACACTATTTCAAGAAGGATGAGATCGAGCATCTTGCTCGGATGTTGGATGAAAAGGAACAGAATTCCCTTATGCTCCCCATTATTCTGGAAATAAAATCGGACGAGATGGGGATAACCATAAGGTCGAAAGAGGGAATCGAGGCAAAAATATTTACAGAAATCCTCGGAATGGAAGTATCATACAAGGACGACACAGTAAGAATATTTAAACCGCAGTTGGGCATTATAAGGAAGACGTTAAAGACAACGACACAGTATGTCTTTCTTTAACGAAGTTCTCACATATTGATTGTGCAAAAAACAGAAGTTATGAAAAGGGAGGTGGATCATGAAAGTATTTGCCGACAAGCTAATCAGCATTCTGGAAAGCCATAGGGAAGAAATTTCAGAGCAGTGGTGTAAGGCCGTGAGATCGAATCCCCGAACATCCTCGTATCACACCCAGGAAAAGGAAAAGTGCGTTGTCCACGCAATAAACTTTTACAAAAACCTGAAGAAAATTTATTTTAGCGAAAAACCCTATGCCGAACTGCGCGATTACTTCGCGAAGTATGCCTCTGAAAGCTATAAAGAGGGTATTCCCCTCCATGAAAGCGTATATGCCCTTATTATGATGAGGCGGCACATGTGGCTCTATGCCGACTTCCAGGCACCCTTCCTCACGTCGATAGAACACCATCAGGCAGTGGAGACCATAAACAAAACCATACGTATATTCGACCATGGAATATATCTGGTTATACAAAAATATCTCGAATTGATTGAAGATAAAGAAAAATAACGTGAAGGGAGATTTGACTATGCCCGGAGATATGCAGACCACCATAAGGGAAATAGAAAGCGCTGCTGAAAAACTTATTGAAGAAGCCAGGGCCACGGCAAGGAAGATCCTTGAGGATGCACGGGTAAAGACAAAAAGCATCCTTTCCTCAGAATTACCTGTCGACGAGGTGGAAGGCGAAAAAAACAAAATCATTTCCGAGGCCGAAGAAGAAGCACGGAAAGTTATAGAGGAGTCTCAAAAGAAGGCATCCAAGCTCAAGACAAGTTCATCTAAAAAAGTAGACGAAATTGTAAAACAAATTTCAGGCAATATAAAAGGAGAGATGTAAAAAAAGGAGAACTATGCGAGAAGCCAAAGATCGGTTTCCACACTTTGGCTTCTCTCAACCTTTTATCCATTGAAGCTACCCGCAACGAGTTGAGGGGAATCTCCGATTGTTAAGGAAAATGTGTTTTTTATTCGCTCGCTAACCCCGCCGCAGAAAGCGGGGAATGCGCTCGCTGTTCAATTCATTTCAGTGGCAGATCCCCTATTCTTTTCCTCTCGGGTAACTATCGCCTTGAAAATTCTCTTCCATAAGTATAATAGAATACCTCAGTTAAATTTATACGATTTATCCTTCAGATTGAAGCTCTGAGGGGTAAGCAACATTTTTATACTATGCGTTCGCTTATCGCTTCACGACAGAGATCATAAATATTCTTTTAAATCATCTATAGAGGAGAGAAATCATGACTGAAATAATCGATGTCTATGCACGGGAAATACTCGACTCGAGAGGGAATCCCACCGTCGAAGTCGAGGTAACGCTGAGTTCGGAAATCATGGGGAGGGCTTCAGTACCATCGGGCGCTTCCACGGGCGAACATGAAATGCTCGAACTGAGGGATGGCGATGCTGATCGTTATCTCGGAAAGGGTGTCCTCGATGCCGTCGAAAACGTAATGTACAAAATAGGGCCCACGATAATCGGCATGGACTGCCTCATGCAGGAAGAGATAGACTACGCCATGATCGAGCTTGACGGAACAGAAAACAAAGGCGCCCTCGGTGCAAATGCGATACTCGGCGTCTCCCTGGCATGTGCCAAAGCGGCGGCTGAAGCATCGGGACTTCCGCTCTACCGATACATCGGGGGAGTCTCGGCACGGGATATTCCCGTTCCGATGATGAATATCCTCAATGGCGGGCAGCACGCCGACAATAATGTCGATCTTCAGGAATTTATGATCATGCCCGTAGGGGCACCCAATTTCAGGGAAGGCCTCCGTATGTGCAGCGAGATTTTTCATCATCTCAGTTCCGTTCTCAAGGGAAAGGGATATAACACGGCAGTGGGTGATGAAGGAGGCTTTGCCCCCAATCTTGGCTCCAACGAAGAGGCGCTCTCCTTGATCATGGAGGCCATTCAAACGGCAAACTACGAGCCGGGCAAAGACATCTTTATCGCCCTCGATCCGGCGGCAAGTTCATTTTACCGTGATGGAAAATATATATTATCGGCCGAAAAGAAACCGGAGAAGAGCGCCGAAGATATGGTGAAATTCTACGCCGATCTGATAGAGCGATACCCGATTATATCAATCGAGGACGGACTGGCCGAAGATGACTGGGATGGATGGAAACTGCTCAACGATGAGCTTGGGTCAAAAATCCAGATTGTGGGTGACGATCTCTTTGTAACCAACAAGACGAGGCTCGAAAAGGGGATATCCCTCGGTGTGGCAAATTCCATTCTCATAAAACTCAATCAGATAGGAACACTCACCGAAACCCTTGAGACAATTCAGAAGGCCAAAGAGTCCGGGTATACGACGGTGATTTCTCACAGATCGGGAGAGACGGAGGACAGCTGCATCGCCGATGTGGCGGTTGCCATGAACTGCGGCCAGATAAAAAGCGGTTCCGCATCAAGAAGCGAACGCCTCGCAAAATACAACCAGCTCTTGAGAATAGAGGAAGAACTGGGAGAGCAGGCCGTCTACAGAGGAAAGGATGCCTTTTACAGCATCGGATGATGAGAAAGGGGCGGATCGATGATCCGCCCCTTAATTTTTAAAGATCAATTTTGTTATGATCGCAATTATATCAGATATTAGTCAACCTAATTTTAAATGAAATAAATTATCTTTATCTGCACCCACAATTCCGCCAGATCTTAGATGGCTGAGGGTCCCCTCCGGCATTTATATGGCGATATCCTTCACAGAACGCTTGCCCTCATTTATCAATCGAATGGCCACGTACTTAAACTCCTTGTCAAAATACTGGTGCTCTTCTCCCTTCGCCATACCACACCTCCACCTTCTTCTTATTAATTGAAACTCTTCGTTGTGTCCACTAAATCGGGGGAAGGTTACCTATGCCTTATTTCTATCGTTAGAAGTGTCCATTGTGAAGGGGGGATAGTTCATTGGTCACGTCAAGGAATGTTCGCAATTTCGAAGGTCAACAGAAAGATTTTCAACTGATTTTCAAATACTTTAAATAAAACGAGAACTTTAAACACTTGTTGGAAAATTCAAAGGTTTCATATTTCCTTCATAGGTCTATCCCCCATTTATTCTATAGAACAAATCATTCTCTCTATACAGAGTAACGGTGCTCGTGTGCCGCTATATTATTTTTCGGCAATGGCCTGGCAGGGTAAGAAAAGCATCACGAAAAATGGGTTCGCATGTACGATCCCATTGATTTCCACAATTCACTAAGCCTCCATTGCTGCCACTTTTCTGTCTCTTCTATCTTTGGAGGTCCTGTACACGCAGCGTACTCGGCAATAGCTGTCGATGACGGCCCGAAGGGCCTCTTCAGCATGGTACAAACCGATTATTTATACCACTCTTTTTTTATAATTATCCACTTGACAACCAGCCATAAAGTTTATAAGTGACCGATTAGTTCAAAAAATGACCGGGTGGTTTCTTGGCATGAATAGCGATAAAAAGCAGGAGCGAAAAAAGGCTTTGGATGCCTTTACAAGACAGAGCATCCTGGATGCCGCTGTCGATTTATTGACGCGCGACGGTATTCAAGGCCTGACCATGGACAGGGTGGCAACGGAAGCCGGCGTCGCGAAGGGAACACTGTACGTCTATTTCAAAAACAAGGAAGAGATCCTGGACGCGGCCCTTGATGCGTGTTTTGATCCACTTATCAGGGAAAGTTTTGCATTGCTGGATGGCGATCAAGCGCCTGACAAAAAACTGGCGGAATATTCTCTATGTTATGTGAAGTTTTTCGACGAGCACCGGGATCTGATCCGTGTCATCTTTTTCGATCGCGAGAGGAGCAATTCAGGGAAATCCCATTTTACCGATAGCAGGTACCGGACTTTTGTGGAACGAGTGGCCGATGTCCTGGATGAAGGGGTTAGGCAGGGCCTGTTCGTTCCCTCTGATTCGATGAAGATAGCCGCCATGTTTATCGAAGCCCATATGGGAATGGTGATGCAGCGCATCCATGAAGGGATTTCAGGTGATATTGAAAAAGATGCAATGCAGATTACGAAAATATTTATGGAAGGATTAAGGAAAAGAAAATAAGGGGCAAATCGTATTATCCTGATCGCGTGAAGAGTGAGGGGGTCATATATCCTGACCATTAATGCTAAGTCTTCAGGATAATTTATTTTCTTATCATTTATAATAGGAGAGCCTGATGGAATTTCACAAAACATTTTACAAATTTCTTAAATGGAACGTGGTCGTGGCGACCCTGCTGGCCGGCTTTTTCCTGGGAGGTTGTGAAAGCACCGAGCAATCGCAACCACCGCGTCCGGCGCCGGAGGTGGCTGTGGTAAAGGTTCAACCGCAAAAGGTTGTCCTGACCACTGAATTGCCTGGTCGCACATCTGCCTTCAGGGTAGCGGAGATCCGTCCCCAGGTCAGCGGCCTCGTTCAGAAACGTCTGTTTACGGAAGGGTCCGATGTAAAGGCCGGACAGGCGCTCTATCAGATCGATCCCGCTCCCTTTCAGGCGGTGCTTGACAATGCAATGGCCGCCCTTGGCAGGTCTGAGGCCAATCTCCTGGCAATCCGTTTGAAGGCCAAGCGCTTAGGGGAATTGTTAGCCTCCAAGGCGGTCAGCCAGCAGGACTATGACGACGCGACAGCCGCCTTAAAACAGGTCGAAGCTGACATTGAGTATTGGAAGGCGATGGTGAAGACGGCACGAATAAACCTGGGAAATACCACGATCAAAGCGTCCATTTCTGGCCGTATCGGAAAATCCAGCGTTACCGATGGCGCTTTAGTGGCGGCGTATCAGCCCATGGCATTGGCAACCATTCAACAACTGAATTCAATGTATGTTGATGTGTCCCAATCCACGACCGAAGTGTTGCGATTGCGACGACGCCTGGAGGAAGGTCGACTGGCTCAGGACGAAATAAATGGAAAAAATGTCCGAATCATTCTCGATGACGGTACCGAGTACCCAATAGAAGGGACCCTTCAATTTCGTGATGTAACGGTGGATTTGACGACTGGATCGGTCATTCTACGGCTTGTCTTTCCCAACCCTGAAAATTTCCTTCTCCCGGGCATGTTTGTCCGGGCGGTGGTGGAAGAAGGTGTCAATCCGCAGGCGATCCTGGTTCCCCAAGAGGCAGTTTCACGCAACCCGAAGGGGAATCCCGTTGCGCTGATCGTGGATGCCGAGGACAAGGTCCAGAAGCGAATGCTGACGCTCGATCGGGCCATCGGCAATACATGGCTCGTTTCATCGGGTCTGGTTCCCGGCGATCGGGTTATCGTTGAGGGACTGCAAAAGGTTAGGCCCGGTGCTTCCGTGAAGGTTGTTCCTTTTGAAAACGGTAGCGAAGAAAATAGCAGTGAAAGTAAAAATGCAGCCGCGCTGCCTGCAAAATCGAATTAACGGAGGCGTTTCATGTTATCCAAATTTTTCCTGGATCGTCCGGTGTTCGCGTGGGTCATCGCTATT
>CAYSHT010000025.1:0-21004 GCA_964430915.1 uncultured Syntrophaceae bacterium | reverse complement strand
TGCCGCTGGAATAGGCGATTTCTTCTGCACCCTGACGGGAGATATTAATGTGATCAGAAAAGAACATTTCCGGATAATGAAGGACGGGGCAATCGTTGCCAATTCGGGTCACTTCAATGTCGAGCTCGATATCGACGGCCTGAAGGAAATCGCAGAGTACAAGGGGAGGATACGTGATTATATTGATGAATATCAGCTGGAAGAGGGACGATCGGTCTATCTTCTGGGTGAGGGAAGGTTGATCAATCTTGCCGCGGCAGAGGGACATCCTTCAAGTGTCATGGATATGAGCTTTGCAAATCAGGCCCTTGCTGCGGAATATCTTGTTAAACACGCCAAAGAGCTCGAGAAGATTGTGTACAGCGTTCCCGAGGATATTGATATGGAGATTGCCAGAATGAAGCTGGCCTCGATGGGTGTATCAATCGATACGCTGACAGCCGAGCAGGAAAAGTACCTGAATTCATGGGAGATGGGGACGTAAAGAGAAACTTCACGTTTAAAATATTGAGTGAAAGCGGCGGGTATTTCCCGCCGTTTTTTTTGTATGGGAGTCTCTTTCGTGATGTAATGAGAAGGTGGTGAATTACTGCCGTTTTGTTATCTCTCTAACATTGGACTTGAAACTTAAAACTTTAAACTTGAAACCTGAAACTTGAGAACCTATGTCCTGATCCGTGAAAAGAGAACAAAGGCCACTGCACCGAGGATGATATTTGCAGACCAGGCCGCGATAAAAGGTGGCAATGTGCCCGCGTGTCCAAGGGACATTGAAAAGGCAAAGACGATCCAGTATGAAAACCCGATGACAATGCCGGCACCGACGCCCTGGGCTACCCCCCCGCTTCTCTCGGATTTAAGGGAAAAAGCCACACCGAGAAAGGCGAGTATGAGACTGACCAGGGGGAAGGCTATTTTCCCCTGAAGGTCCGTTACATACTGTGTTGCATCGTATCCCTCGGACCTGACTTTTTCTATGAATTTTCGCAGTTCCCAGTACCCCATCTCTTCCGTCTCTTTTTGGACCACGGTAAAATCGGCGGGCTTCTCGGGGAGATCGATTATCATCGACGATGCACGCTCGAGGACCGGAAAGTCACCCTCGGGAAAGGTCGTTATCACAAGATCCCTGAAGTGCCACTTTCCCTTTTCCCACTGCACTTCCTTTGCATCGATTCTCCTGGTGAGATTCATGTCACGGTCGAGAAAATTGATCTTCACTCCTTTAATCGTGGCCTTTTCGGGATCGAAGAGAGTGAAATTGTAGATCCCGTCCCGTCCCCTGTACCATGTCTGGTTCTCTTTGAAGCTGCCCGGCTTTCCCCTTTTTTGCACCTCTACAAGCTTGATGTGCTTTGCCTTCTGATTGGTGTAGGGGGTTATAAATTCTGCCAGAAGGAATGCGAATATACATACGAAGAGGGAAAGGACAATAACGGGCATTGATATCCGGTAGAGACTTACCCCGTTCGCCTTCATGGCGGTAACCTCGCTGTTTTTTGAGAGGAGACCGAATGTCAGAAGGGTGCTGAGAAGGAAGGTGACGGGTATCATCTGGGAGAGAATCATCGGAATGTTGAAGATGAAGTAGGATGCCATCTGTGAGGCCGTGGCATCGTTGCTCAGAAACATACGTATTCTCTCAAAGAAGTCCACGATGAGATAGAGGCAGATGAGAGACAGGACGATCATCGAAAAGGTCTTTAAAAATTCTTTCAGTATGTAGCGATCGAGGGTGTTCACTTATACTTTCCTTCAGAGCCTGCGGCAATCTTCTCTTTTAAGCTCCTCCACAGTGTCCTTGCCCTGCCCTCGAAGGGCAAAACAGGCCGTTCCTGTGCCGCCATATTGAACATGATAATCCCGATGGTTCCCAGTATGACATTTGGCGCCCAACTCCCGATGATCGGAGAAAGACGCCCCGTTTCGGCAAGTGACGAGCCTCCTAACTGTAACACATAATAAATCACAACGACGACAAGACCGATCACGAACCCCCTCGATTTTCCTGACCTCTCTTTTACTATGCCGAGGGGGATTCCGAGGATACAAAAGATAAGGCAGGAAAAGGGGATGGTGAATTTATTGTGCAGTTCGATTGCAAGCTCACGTAGTCTCTTTTTCTTCACGTTTTGATCCCTCATGGTTTGTATGAGTTCGGTGAGGGTCATCTCCTTCCCGTCTTTTTCGAGGGCACTTTTTTTGCCTGTGATCGGTGCCGATACGTCGAGGCTTATATCGTAGGTGGTGAAGTCCATTTTTTTGAAGACCCGAAAATCCGAATCCATGGTATGGCTGCTTCCATTTTCGAGCCGCAGTGTTACCGTCATGGATTTCGGATTTGAAACCAGATACCCCCTCTTTGCAATGATGGTTATCGGATCCTCGGATATCCGGGAGTCGGATATAAAGAGGTTTTCCATATAATTTCCGTGGGCCGGGATGCTGCCGGCATAGAGGACAAGACCTGCGAAGTCGTTGTTGAAGACCTTCTCCTTGATGCCGATACTTGCCTTTTTCTTTGCTATTTCAAAGAGGAGGGTTTTTGTGGCGAAGTTTCCCTGGGGTACGAAAAAGAAACCCATTAGTGCCGTTACCAGGAATGCGAAAAGAGATGCCGCCGCAATGGGCCTCAGGAGCTGAAAGAGGCTTATTCCCGATGATTTCATGATCGTTATTTCATTGTCACCGGAGAGCCGTCCAAGGCCGATAAGGATAGCAATGAGGAGCGATATCGGTATGGTAATGATAAAAAAGGAGGGCATAAGATAGCTTATGAGCTTCACTATGGCAATGAGACTTACCCCCTTGTTTATCATGAGATCCATGAGTTGGAGGATTTTTCCCATGAGGAGCACGAAGGTGAGTATGAAGAGTATCATGAAAAAGGGGAGAGAGATTTCTCTCAGAATATATCTGTTAATGGTTTTGTGCATATAATATTAACTCGTTGCGATTTATGGGCAAGGTGCGTTAGTAATAACATAGATACACAACTTTGAAAATAGACAAAGCGTGCGATCAATGATGCTCAGAGTTGGTATGTTTCTCCATATTGACCTTGCCGGTCTTATCTGTTAAACGGGAATCATCATAATTTAAGGAAGGTTATATGATAGATCTTCACACGCATTCAATTTTCAGTGATGGCGAGCTGGTACCTTCGGAACTCGCACGAAGGGCGGTCTTCAAGGGCTATCGGGCGGTTGCGATAACCGATCATGTAGACCACTCGAATTTCGATTTCATAATTCCGAGGATCATAGAGGTATGCGCGAGGATATCGGTCCATGGGTCCATCGTGGCGCTCCCCGGAATAGAGATTACCCATGTAGAGCCCTCTGATATCAAGAAACTTGCAAAAGACGCCAGAGGCCTGGGTGCAAAAATTGTGGTGGTACACGGCGAAACGGTCGTAGAGCCTGTCATTCCCGGAACCAATCGCGCAGCAATTGAAGCCCCTATCGACATACTTGCGCATCCCGGGCTGATAACGGAAGAGGAGGTCAGACTCGCTGCAGAAAGATCCGTATTTCTTGAGATATCCACGAGAAAGGGGCATTCCCTTACGAACGGTCATGTCGCGATGCTGGCACGGAAATGCGGGGCCAAACTGGTATTGAATACTGACAGCCATGCGCCCGATGATCTCATCGACAAGGATATGGCACGGATAATTGCGGCCGGGGCGGGTATGAGCGATGATGAAATCGACGCCATGTTTAAGAATTCAGAATATCTCGTTGAAAAAAACAAGTAGAGTACGATGAGAGCTGTCTTTATCTCCGATGCACACATCAAGAGCCGAAAAGATAAAGGATACAACTATCTTTTGAGGTTCTTTGATTCCATCGGAGGCGATACGGACTATCTTTTCATAGTGGGCGATTTTTTTGATTTCTGGTTCTGCGATGAAGATACCATATACCCCGATTTTCGTCCCATGGTTGATAAGCTCCTCGAGTTGAATGAAGGGGGGGTGAAGGTAACTCTTTTCGAGGGAAACCATGATTTCTTTCTCGCAGATTATTTCGAGAGACATAATATAAAGGTATTTCCCGAGGACGCCACCCTTACGCTCGACGGAAAGAGGATATTTGTTTCTCATGGCGATATGGCATCTGAGTCCAACTGGAGCTACCTTCTCTTGAGAAGCGTGCTACGAAGCCGGGCCTTTTATAATTTTCAGAGGATCGTACCCGCTCCCCTTATGTGGAAGATCTCATGGATAGCGTCAAAGATGAGCAGACGGCACTTTTCGAGACCTACCGAGGTGATTGCCGAGGGCATGAGGGTTTTCTCGGAGAAAAAATTTGATGATGGTTACGATGCCGTGATCCTGGGACATTGTCACCAGCCTCTTTTGGAAGAGCATATGAGCAATGGGGAAATGAAGACCTTTGCCACCCTGGGTGACTGGATCAGCCGTTTTACCTATCTTGTCTGCGACGAAGGCGAATTCTCACTTCTCTCATACCGTTAAAATATCTGGACAGATTCCTTAAGATATGTTACCGAAGTTCTTTATTTTTCTTCTAAGGTGACGGTCTATGAATTTCGGAGACATCGATGCACTGTATACCTCGTTTGACGATTCTCAATTTGTCGTTATTCCCGTACCCTATGATCTGACATCGACCTATCAGGCTGGATCGCGACGGGGACCGGAGGCGATTATCGATGCGTCCTGTAATCTCGAACTCTATGATGAAGAACTCTTGAAAGAGACCTACCTCTCGGGTATTCACACCATGGCACCACTTGCCATTGATGCCCGCGGTCCCGAAGAAATGCTGAAGGCAATTTACGAGGAGGTTGCAGGGATTGCCTCCTATGAAAAGATACCCGTCCTTCTCGGAGGGGAGCACAGTATTTCGATTGGTTCGGTGAGGGCAATGAAGGAAAAATATTCGTCCCTCTCCGTGCTCCATCTCGATGCCCATGCAGATATGAGAGATTCTTATCAGAACACACCCTTCAGCCATGCGGCCGTGGGTCGGAGAATATTTGAGATGTGTCCCCTGGTTCAGGTGGGGATTAGGAGCATGAGCAGAGAAGAGGCATTGTTTATAAGAGAAAATAATATCAGGGTGTTATCGCCCGAAGAGATCGAAGACAGTCCCGATTGGATCGAAGAGATTGTCGATGGCCTTTCGGACGATGTCTATGTGTCAATTGATATCGATGTATTGGACCCTTCGATCATGCCGGCAACGGGTACGCCGGAGCCGGGCGGTATTCGCTGGAGGGATCTTTTACGATTGATAAAAAAGGTGTCTAATAATTGCACTATTCACGGATTTGATGTAGTAGAGCTTTGCCCCATTCCGGGTATGGTTGCACCGGACTTTACGGCGGCTAAATTGATTTACCGTGTAATGGGATATATTGATTCAAGAAATAATCGGTAAGTGAGGAACTGCGAGAGTGAATAGTTTTGTGCCTAAAAAGATTTTTTTTACAAAAGGAGTCGGGTTTCATAAGGAGGAACTGCACTCTTTCGAGCTTGCACTAAGGAGTGCGGGTATCGAAAAGTGCAATCTGGTGCAGGTTTCGAGTATTTTCCCTCCCGGCTGCAAGGTGGTATCGCGTGAGAGGGGCCTTGGAGAACTGAAGCCCGGCAACATAACCTACTGTGTTATGAGCCGCACGAGCAGCAATGAACCAAGACGGCTTATAGCGGCCTCGGTCGGCTGTGCCATACCTGCTGATACGGAGGCCTATGGTTATATCAGCGAACACCACGCATTCGGGCAGACCGTGAGAGAAGCGGGAGATTATGCAGAGGATCTCGCGGCGGCCATGCTTGCATCGACACTCGGTATCGATTTCGATATCGATGCAAGCTGGGATGAGAAGGAAGAAATTTTCAAGATCAGCGGCAAGATCGTCAATACGAGGAATGTTACTCAGTCAGCTATAGCGAAAAACGGAGGATATACATCGGTATTAGCTGCAGCGGTATTTCTTTTCTAAACTATTTGTAAGCTTTGTTACCATTTGATGAAAGGGGGATTCGGCAGGCCATGTTTCCTGAAGAATCATATTTCTACCTGATTCCTCCAGTAGCAGGCTTTTTTGTCTTTATCACACTCGCTCTCATTTCTCTTCTCAGGGGAAGCGCAAATCATACAAACCGGCTCTTTGCACTTATATGCTTTTTCGGTGCCCTCATTAATATCGATGTGGCTCTGGTTTCCTTTCTTACGGATAAAACCCTCGCACTTACCATTGACAGACTGATCTATCTTTTCTTCGTTTTCAGCATTCCTGTCTATATAAGGTTTGTCCATCGTTTCCTCGGTATCGTTGGACGCGGGTGGCTTGAATATGCCGCCTACATCTCGAGCCTGATCTTTCTTGCATTCAGCCAGACAGAATACTTCATAACCGGTTTTCATTTTTACCGGTTTGGGACTATTGCAAAGGCGGGGCCCGCCTATTATGCCTTTTCCTTCGCCGGTGCCTTTACAGTAATCTACTGCCTTTCTGTGCTCTTTTCAGGGATTGGAAATGCCGGAGAAAACCACAGGAGAAACAGAATTAAGTATGTCTTTGCCGGCCTCGGTCTCAGTGCCGTTCTCATCCTGTTGAATTCATTGCCTGTCAGCGGCTTTAATGTCTATCCTCTGGGGAATTTCAGCTTTATCCCGGGGATGTTTCTTGCTGCAGGTGTTCTCAAGTATGACCTTCTCGATGTTGATGAGGTGATAAAAAGAGGCACCATCTATTTTCTCCTGACGGGCACCCTGACCCTTATCTATGTTCTTATCATATACCTCTTTAGCATACTCTTTATCGGGTATAGCGATGTCAACTCACTCATACTCTCCCTGGTGTTATCCCTCCTTATTGTGCTTCTGTTCAATCCCATGAATGTTCGAATACGGCGGTTCGTTGACAACCTGTTATACCGGGGGAGATTTGATTACCAAAAGACCCTCAGGGAGATAAGCGATGTGATGACCTCGGCTCTTCGGGTTCAAGAGATCATCGATCATCTCACGGGTTCACTGTCGAAAGCATTGCGTGTGCAAAGCACGGCGATACTTCTCTATGAAAGTGAGAAGGAATCACTGGAGCTCTATTCTGGGGAAAGGGACCCTCTCGGAAGGAGGAAAACAATCACTATAGAAAAGAGTCTACCCGTGGCCGGATTCTTCGAAAAACAAAGAGAGATCATCAGCAGGTCCGCATCGGAGAGAATAGATTTTCCGGGGGATGAAAAAAGAAGGATTCACGACATATTCAGATTGTCGAGGGCGGTTGTACTTATGCCGATGATATCCAAGGAAAGGTTGACGGGTATTATCGCATTGGGCGAGAAGAAAAGCGGCAGACTCTTTGTTCAGGAAGATATTGAATTTATAATGACGATTGCCAATCAGAGCGCCGTGGCACTGGAGAATGCACGAAGCTACGAAAGGATCGAATATATAAACCTCGAGCTTGAAGAGAAAGTCAAAAACAGAACGGCGGATCTCGTGAAGGCCCTGGAAGAGAAGGAGAGGACACAGAAACAGCTGATACGATCGGAGAGCCTGGCGGCCATAGGACAGCTTGTAGCCGGAACGGCCCACGAGTTGAATAACCCCATCGCAAGTGCCTCAAGCCTGATCGAGACGACCCTCGAAACGTTAAGCGAAGGGGCTGAGAAAAATGAGGAGCGTGACGAGGTTATCGAAGACCTCGCCTTTTCATTAAAGGAATTGACCCGTGCGAGTAATATCGTGAAAAGCCTCCTCGGGCTGTCTCGTCAGACCCAGACATATGTCGAACCGGTGAATATGAATACGGTCCTGGACGATGCTCTCAGGGTCCTTTACAATCAGTACAAGTACAATGATATAGAAATAGAGAAAAAATATGATGAAAACCTGCCGGATATCGAAGGAAACTTTGCCAATCTGGGGCAGGTTTTTATAAATATTATAAAGAATGCGCTTCAGGTACTGCCCGACGAGGGAGGCTGGATTGTCCTGACGACGAAAGATATGAAAAAAAACGGTACTGTGGTTATCGAGTGCCAGGATGGGGGGAAGGGAATACCTGAGGATGTAATTGGTGATATATTTAAGCCATTTTTTACGACCAAGAAGCCAGGGGAAGGCACGGGACTGGGACTCTATATCGCCTATGAAGTGGTAAAGAGGCACGACGGAGACATCTATGTCCGGAGCACTCTCGGTGAAGGTAGTGTCTTTACCGTCGAGCTTCCCTGCACAAGGAGGGAGTCGTCATGATGGGTCTTTTGATTGTTGATGATGAGGAGGGGGTAAGGAGGTCGCTGAAAAAAGTTCTTGAAAGAGATGGCTATGCGATTTTCCTTGCCACTGGCGGGAGTGAGGCAATCGATATTGTACGAGAAAATATTCACCAGATAGAGACGGTTATTTGCGATTACAAGATGCCGGGCATCGACGGGCTGGAAACACTTGTTGAAATTGGGAGGTTAAATCCTGAGATTGCAAGGATTATGCTTACGGGCTACGCAACAATGGAAAGTGCCATCGAGTCAGTCAATGAGGGGATTGACGGATTTCTAACAAAACCGTTTTCAAATGTTGAGCTCAGGGCTAAGGTGAAGGATTACAATCTCAAAAAGAGGCTGAAGCCGTTTGTCTCCGAGCAGGTCTATGTTGAGATGCAAAAGGGTGCGGGAAATATGTACCCGAGGAGGCAGAAGGTGACGATTCTCTTCAGCGATATACGGGGTTTTACCGAAAAATCGGAAAGGCTAAGCACCGAGGAGCTCTCCCGTATGCTGAACGTCAGCTATTTCTCACCGCTGGACAGGATTATCTGTGAGTTTAACGGGACCCTGGATAAGCACATTGGCGACAGCATTATGGGGGTATTCGGCGCCCCGATCGGGAATTCTGACGATACCGTGAGAGCGGTGCTCTGTGCCATGAGAATGATGGAGGAGATAGAAAGGGTGAACAGGGAACTCCCGGAAAGTGATGGGGGGCTCTCAATCGGCATCGGCATAAGTACGGGGGAGGTCATGGCGGGGATCTTCGGTTCGTCACGGAAAAAGGAATATACGGTCTTCGGACCGCCTGTCAATGTAGCGGCGCGTCTCGAGAGGCTCGCCAGAAAGAGCCAGATTCTCATGTGTGATACTACCTATCAGGAGGTGAAGGATATTGTCAAAGTTGAGAAATTAGATCCCGTGGGACTGAAGGGGATACAGCGGAAGATTGATATTTTTAGGATCATAGGAAACAGGAGCTAAAACTCCTTGACAATTGAAGCATATTGGATTATCTTCCGCACCCTACACACATATGACCACACATATGACGCGGGGTGGAGCAGTCAGGTAGCTCGTTGGGCTCATAACCCAAAGGTCGAAGGTTCGAATCCTTCCCCCGCTACCAAATGATTTCAAGGGGTTAGCTATTTTGGCTGGCCTCTTTTTTGTTGAAAATTCTAACGGATTTCAACAAAACTAAAAAATCAAATTTACATAATATAGAACCAGATAATTTGATCTATTTCACACTTATCTTGTGAGATACATCATAGCGATTTTCTGTAGCCTTCGATACTATTCTTCATACAATCGTCATCTTGAGGGATACTTTTTCAATGCGCGTTGTTTGAAAACAATAAAGTCAAACTATTCGTGAGGGTAGGATGCAAAGCCGTAGATCAGAAAATGCTGATCGCCAGGATCTTAAAGTTTTCACTTCCGACGTTGGATTTTGTTCCGTGAACATTCAAATTAATATTGAGGAGAGCATGAGAATGGAGCAGACGGCTCAGCAAATGCAGGTAATCATACATTCCGGCCCGAAAGGCAGGGCATTTATGCACTGTCCACAGTGCGGCGCTTCAAAAAGAATTAGCACCTCTTCATACAGGGTGATCAATCAGGCCGCCGGGATAGAGCTGACGTGTCCCACCTGTGGTCATAAGTACAAAGCCTTAATAAATTATAGAGACTTTTATCGCAAGAGGACAAATCTCAGAGGAATCTATACCATTGCCACTGCTGAGATTGATCAGCCGTTCGATTTTGACACTACCTCGGTAGTAACGGTAGGAAATATATCGAGAACCGGCATCGGTTTTAAGATGAAGAATACTATCAATGTAAAAATTGACGATGTTCTAAAGGTACGATTCATATTGGATGACAAGAGAAAATCGCTTGTCGAGAAAAAGGCGATTGTCAAAAGGGTCGATAAAAATTTGGTAGGTGCCGAATTTGCAAGAGCTATTGATTATCGAGATAAAGAGCTTGCATTTTACCTGATGTGGCAATAATCGATAGGCTCATAACACAATGGTCGGCGGTTCAAATTCTCCTTATGCTGCCAAATAAATTCGAAGAGTTAAGTATTTTTCGGACCCTTTCTTGTACAATCTTTTCTTGACATTTGAGTCATCTGTGATAATTTCGCCTTGGATTTGGGAGTTGCATTTCAGAAATAGGTAAAAGGGTCTGAAGTGAAGAAAAACTACTATACCTTTCTTATTATTCCCCAGAAAGAGAGATCAATAAGAAAGTTTAAACTATCGGGCACCTTTGTGAAGCTGGTTTCCTTTGCTGCCTTGGTCTTTGCTCTGTCTCTTGCATATTTTGTATGGGAGCATGTTAATAATGTGGGGAAGATCGAAGAACTGAACCGTTTGCGACAGGTCAATGCAGTTCAGAGAGAACAGATCGATGTGCTGGCCGTGAAGGTTGGCGAGTTTGAGCAGAAGCTTTCGAACCTCAGGCAGTTTGATAAGAAATTAAGAATAATAACGAATCTTGACAATAAAGGTAAAGACAGTCAGTTACTCGGCGTGGGCGGTCCTTCGCAGAATGAGGGAGGGTCGGAATCTCAGGTACGGGAAATAGAAGATGAGCTGATTGATCAGATCCACAAAAACATGGATGAGCTTCTTGACGAAGCCACGTTCCAGGAGAGCAGTTTTCAAGAACTGTTCAATTACCTTCAAGAACAAAAATCGGTACTCGCCTCAACACCTTCTATATGGCCTGTCATGGGCTGGGTCACCTCCAGATACGGATACAGAACTTCACCCTTTACGGGCAAGAGAGAATTCCACAGGGGGATAGATATATCGGCCAGAGTGGGAGAGCCGGTGGTGGCTCCAGCAGACGGTACCGTCGTCAAGGCATGCCGGAAGTCTGATATGGGAAATATGATTACGATTGATCATGGGAACGGTATCATGACGAGCTACGGGCATCTCCTGAAGATGAGCACGATAAAACGCGGTCATAAGGTGAAGAGGGGCGAGGTAATCGGTTATGTAGGAAATTCCGGAAGGAGTACAGGCCCTCATCTGCATTATGGTGTTCGTGTTGATGGCATTCATGTGAATCCCCAAAGGTATCTTTTCTAATTCGTGACGGTTTTCTTTTATTAGTATATGATTGTTATATCTCCCGGTACTACGCTATGCCGGGTTTTTTTATGAGGTAAAAATGTTTAACTTTATTCTAAAAAAACTAGTTGGCAGCAAAAATGATCGAGAATTGAAGCGACTCTCTCTCATTCTGGAAGAGATAAATGTCCTCGATCCATCTATAAAGGAACTCAGTGATGAGGAACTGAAGGCAAAGACGCCCTATTTCAGAGAGCTGCTCGATAATGGCCGGGATATCGATGATGTGCTGCCTGAGGCCTTTGCCGTTGTGAGGGAAGTTGCCTGGAGGGCCGTTGGTATGAGACCCTTTGACGTTCAGGTCATAGGCGGTCTCGTTCTCCATGAAGGAAAAATAGCGGAGATGAAAACGGGCGAGGGAAAAACACTGGCCGCCACAATGCCAATCTATTTGAATGCCTTGACGGGCAAAGGTTCTCACCTCGTAACGGTGAATGATTACCTGGCAAAAAGGGACGCCGAGTGGATGGGGCCCGTCTATAATTTTCTTGGGCTCTCCGTGGGTGTTATCGTTCACGGTATGGACGATGTCGAAAGAAGTAATGCCTACAACTGTGATATCACGTATGGAACCAACAATGAATTCGGTTTCGACTACCTCAGGGATAACATGAACTTCCGCAGTGAAGACTATGTGCAGCGGGATTTCAATTACGCGATCGTTGATGAGGTGGACAGTATCCTCGTTGATGAGGCGCGGACTCCTCTCATCATATCGGGGCCGTCCGAGGAATCGACGGATAAGTATTACCGGATAAACCAGGTTATTCCCCGCCTGGAGAAAGAACAGGACTATACGGTAGAAGAGAAGAGCAGAACCGTTGCGCTGACCGAGGAGGGTGTGTCCAGGGTAGAGAAACTCCTCAAGGTTCAAAATCTCTATGAACCGGGAAACATTGAGATTTTGCACCATGTAAACCAGGCCCTCAAAGCCCATACCATGTTCAGGAGGGATATCGACTATCTTGTCAAAGACGGACAGGTGGTGATTGTCGATGAATTTACGGGAAGGGTCATGCCCGGCAGACGATACAGCGACGGTCTCCATCAGGCCCTGGAAGCAAAGGAAAAAGTAAAAATAGAGCGTGAAAACCAGACGCTCGCCTCAATAACCTTTCAGAATTTCTTCAGGATGTATGAAAAACTAGCCGGCATGACCGGTACCGCGGACACGGAAGCCGCAGAGTTCAAAAAGATATATGACCTCGATGTGGTCATCATTCCGACGAATATGCCGATGATCAGGACCGACAATTCCGATGTGATTTATAAGACGGAAGAGGAAAAATTCAAGGCGGCCGTGGAAGAGGTTAAGGAATTACATAAAAACGGAAGACCCGTTCTGATCGGCACCATATCCATCGAGAAATCCGAGCTTTTAAGCAGGTATCTCACGAGAAATGGCATAAAACACAATGTCCTGAATGCGAAGAACCATGAAAAGGAGGCCGAGATTATTTCACAGGCAGGTCAGTTTGGAACCGTGACGATATCGACAAACATGGCCGGAAGGGGAACGGACATAAAACTGGGTGATGGTGTCGCCGATCTGGGAGGACTTCATATACTCGGAACTGAACGGCATGAAAGTCGCCGGATCGACAATCAGCT
This sequence comes from uncultured Syntrophaceae bacterium, assembly GCA_964430915.1. Classification (GTDB taxonomy): domain Bacteria; phylum Desulfobacterota; class Syntrophia; order Syntrophales; family UBA2210; genus JAFGBH01. The sequence continues at coordinate 7,984 of CAYSHT010000025.1, read as the reverse complement.
GAGGGGACGAACGGGAAGGCAGGGTGACAAAGGTTCTTCCCGGTTTTATCTCTCCCTGGAGGATGATCTACTGAGGATATTCGGGGCAGAGCGGATTTCATCCGTCATGGACAGGATCGGGGTTGAGGACGGACAGCCGATAGAACATAACCTCATTTCGAAAGCTATCGAAAGTGCCCAGAAGAGAGTGGAGGGGCAGAATTTCGACATAAGAAAACACCTCCTGGAATTTGACGATGTCATGAACCGGCAGCGAGAAATAATTTACCGTCAGCGTCGAGATGTATTGATTGGAAAAGACTTATGGCAAATAGTTAATGAAACGCTTGAAGAAGTTGTTGAGGATCTGGTGGATGAGTATATGGAAGAGAAGGTCCATCCGAACGAATGGAATCTCAAGGGCTTCGATGATATTCTCCATAAGCAGTTCACACTGAAAACCAATTTCGAAAAAACGGACCCGAGTGCCTTGGATGGGGAAGAGGTGACGGAAAAGATAGTTAATGATGTTAAGGCCCTGTTAAAAAACAAGGAAGCAGAATACGGCAAAGATCTCATGGAATACGTTATGAGGGTCGTAATGCTTCAGACCATAGACACTCATTGGAAGGACCATCTTTTGGCCATGGATCACCTCAAAGAGGGAATCGGTCTTCGGGGATACGGTCAGAAGGACCCGGTGAGGGAGTATCAGAAGGAAGGCTATGAGATGTTTATGGACATGGTTTACAGGATTAAGGAAGATATCCTGGAGAAACTCTCTCTGGTTAAGATACAGAGGGAGGAGGAGGTGCAGGAGATACGCGAGCGCCAGAGCCAGGACTATGTAATGAGCCGGGGTGATACGGGTGCAACGCCCGCAACGGTGAAAAGAGAAGGGAAGAAAGTGGGAAGGAACGATCCCTGCCCCTGTGGGAGCGGAAAGAAATACAAACATTGTTGCGGAAGGTAAAAAGAGTTTTTTCACCTGTTCAGAAAATCAGGAGTATTTGCGGAGATGGAAAAAAATATACGCATCCCAGGATTTCTCGCCAATGGCATAGCTTCCGGAATAAAAGCTGACGGGGGGAAAGACCTTTCTCTCATATATTCGAGAGTTCCGGCACAGGCGACGGGAGTTTTTACAACGAATCGTTTCAAGGCGGCACCTGTCATTCTCGATATGGAACGAATCAAAAGCGGGTGTGTGCAGGCGATAGTAATCAACAGTGGTAATGCAAATGCCTCGACAGGAGATGCGGGGTATGAAGACGCCTGTGCAATGTCACGGGCGGTTTCGCAAGTGCTTAAAATAGATGAAGATCTTGTGCTCGTTGCCTCCACGGGTGTTATAGGAGAAAAACTCCCTGTGGAAAAGGTGCTTGCAAATGTGGGGAGTCTTGTCGAGGGCCTAAGTGAAGAGGGTCTGCCTTCCGCCGAGGAGGGTATTATGACCACCGATCGATTCCCGAAGATAGAATTACGGACAATCACTCTCGAAGGAAAGGAGATTACCATCTGCGGAATCGCAAAGGGAGCGGGCATGATAGAGCCCAATATGGCAACCATGCTCTCTTTTATCATGACCGATGCGAAGATCGAAAAGGATTGCCTTGAGAGTGTATTCAGGGAAAGCGTACAGCGTAGTTTTAACGCGATTAGCGTGGACGGATGCATGAGCACGAACGATACGGCCATAATAATGGCAAACGGCCTCGCAAAAAACGCTTCAATAAATGAAAAATCGGCAGGTCTTCAGATATTCAGGGAGGCGCTCTTCGATGTTACAATGTCACTGGCGAAATCCATCGTGAGAGACGGAGAGGGGGCTACAAAACTCATCGAGATCGTCGTGGAAGGTGCCGAAACGGAGTCGGATGCAAAAAAAGTGGCCTATGCCGTGGCACGATCGAATCTTGTAAAGACCGCTTTTTTCGGGGAAGATCCCAACTGGGGGAGAATCATGTCGGCGATCGGATCGACAGGGATAGAGCTTTCACCAGAATCGGTTGAGCTCTATTTTGAGGGAATTCCACTTTTTTCCGGTGGAAAAGGTGTGGAAGGAAATGTGAAAAGGCTTGCCGAAGTGATGAAGAAAGACGCTATTGGAGTACTGATAAGGCTCGGCATGGGGAAAAAATCGTTTCGAATGTATGCTTCCGACCTTTCCTATGAATATGTGAAGATTAACTCACTCTATACAAGCTGAACTGAGAAGCGAGCGCATACCCCGCTGCTTGCGGCGGGGTTAGCACGCGAATAAAAAACAAACATTTTCCCTGACAATCGGAGATTCCCCGGCAACTTGTCGGAGCAAGAGCGGAGATCCCGCTTATTCGGGATTGCGGTGAGATTCAAAGTTTTTTGCCTTGATTATTTGCCCGGTATATGGTAACTCGCTCCAGCTAATAAGTTGGTGATTTCACACACCCCTTGATTGTTGTGCGTTGCTTTTATGAAAAGTTTCACAACAAGTTGACGGGGGTGGAGGAAAAAAAACGAACAAAGGAGATTTATATGGCACAATTATCAATGAAGATGTTGCTCGAATCGGGAGTTCATTTCGGGCATCAGACGAACAGATGGAACCCGAAAATGAAACAGTATATTTTCGGTGCACGAAACGGAATCTATATCGTCGATCTGCAGCAAACCGTTCACATGTTCGATGTTGCGTACAATTTTGTAGTTGATACGGTAGCATCCGGAAAAGAAATCCTCTTCGTGGGTACCAAAAGACAGGCCCAGGAATCGATAATGGCGGAATCGGCGAGAGCGGAAATGCCCCATGTCAACCAGAGGTGGCTTGGCGGTATGCTCACAAATTTCGTTACACTGAAGAAGAGTATCGACAGGTTGAATACCCTCGATGCGATGTTCGAGGACGAAAGCATAAACGCCTTTCCAAAGAAAGAGATACTGAAACGTCAAAAGGAAAGAGACAAGCTTCAAAAGGTCCTTGGTGGTATCAGAAACATGAAGGGTCTGCCCGGCGGCATTTTTATTATAGATCCGAAGAAGGAGATTATTGCCGTTAAGGAGGCCAATAAGCTTGGTATTCCCATAGCGGCCATTGTGGATACAAATTGTGATCCCGATAATATCGATTACATCATTCCCGGAAATGACGATGCTATCAGGGCTATCAAGCTCTTTTCATCAAAGATGGCCGATGCCGTTCTTGAAGGAAAGAGGCGCTTCGAAGAGATGATTCAGGCAGAAAGCGACAAAGAAGAAGTCGAAGAGATGCTGGAAGCAGAACCAGAAGAAGCGGAAGCCGTGGATGAGGAGCTTGACGTTCCGGAAAGCGTTGAGACAAAGGAAGCGGAGATAAAAGAGTAATCTGATAATAATTCCGGGCAAGAGGATGAAACCGAGGAGGTAAAATAAATTGGGTATTACAGCATCTGCAGTAAAAGAATTAAGAGACAAAACCAATGCCGGCATGATGGACTGCAAGGAGGCTCTGGTAGCATCCGATGGAGATCTTGAAAAGGCTGTAGAATACTTAAGAAAAAAAGGACTGTCTGCGGCAACGAAGAGGTCTTCCAGGGCGGCAAAGGACGGAGTGATCGCTTCTTATATACATATGCAGGGTAAGATAGGTGTTATGGTTGAGGTTAATTGCGAGACCGATTTTGTAGCCAAGACCGATGCTTTCGGTGTGCTGGCAAAAGATATTGCCATGCACATTGCGGCATCGAATCCGACCTATCTCGCCGAAGACGAAGTGCCCGAGGCGGTATTGGAAAGCGAGAAAGAGATTTACAAGACCCAGGCACTGGCTGAGGGAAAACCTGAGAAGATTGTCGATAGGATCATTGAGGGCAAACTCAAAAAATTCTACGAGGAAGTGTGCCTCCTGAATCAGAAATTCATCAAGGATACGGATATTACCGTGGGAACCCTTGTTCAGAATACAATAGCGACAACGGGAGAAAATATTATTGTACGACGCTTTGCTCGGTTTCAGCTGGGCGAAGAGATTTAATACTATACTCCCTGCCGGATGCCTGTGCAGGGAATCGAAGCCGGTTTAATAATCGGTGTACTATAATAACTGTTTTCAGGAAACGTCATCTCGTATGGAAAAACCGTTATATAAAAGAGTTATCCTCAAGTTAAGCGGCGAGGCACTATTAGGAAAAAGTTCTTTCGGCATAGACATTGAAGTTCTCAAGGTTATTGCCGAAGAGGTAAAAGACATTACTACCCTCGGCGTGCAGATGGGGATAGTGATCGGAGGCGGTAATATCTTCAGGGGTGTAGAGGCAAGTACGAAGGGCCTCGACAGGGCATCTGCCGACCATATGGGGATGCTTGCCACGGTCATTAACGGCCTTGCACTCCAGAATGTGCTCGAAGGGATAGGCGTTACCACTCGTGTTCAAACGGCTATCGATATGAGGGATGTGGCGGAGCCCTATATAAAAGGGAAGGCCATTAATCATCTCGAAAAGGGAAGGGTCGTAATTTTTGCAGCGGGGACGGGAAACCCCTATTTTACAACCGATACAGCCGCCTCTTTGAGGGCACTCGAGATGCAGGCCGATGTTGTTCTGAAGGCCACGAAGGTGGACGGTGTGTACGATAAAGATCCTGTCAAAAACGGAGATGCCAAAATCTTTGAGAGTATCGATTACACGGAAGTCCTGTCACGGAATCTGAGGGTAATGGATTCGACGGCGATTTCGATGTGCAGGGACAATAATCTCCCGATTGTGGTATTTAATCTTGAACAGAGGGGAAATATCAGGCGGGTAATTTGCGGAGAGCCGATAGGCACAAAAGTAGGGGCCTAAGACATGACTGACTTGGTATTTGAAGAGATGAAAGGGGATATGGAGAAACACCTCCAGTTTCTGGACAGAGCCTTCAATAAGGTACGAACGGGGCGTGCATCCATCTCACTTCTCGACGGGATCATGGTAGATTACTACAGCACATTGACTCCCTTGAATCAGGTTGCCTCTCTCTCTGTGCCGGAGAGCCAGTTGATTGTGATTTCTCCCTGGGACAAGAGTGCAATCGGGAATATCGAAAAGGCCATCCAGAAATCCGAGTTCGGCCTGGTTCCCATGAACGACGGAAAGGTGATCAGGATCAATATTCCGCCCCTTACCGAAGAGAGAAGAAAGGAACTGGTGAAGGTGGTCAAGAAGATGGCCGAGGAATGTAAGATTAATCTGCGTAACAGCAGAAGAGATGCAAACAACAACCTTAAAGATCTGAAAAAGAGTGGCGATATATCGGAAGACAATCTCTTCACCCATCAGGATGAAGTGCAAAAGATAACCGATAATTATATCAAAAGGGCGGACAGTATCCTCGGCGACAAGGAAGAGGAAATTATGGAGATATAGGATTGTAAACCGAGTGGAACATGTTTGAGGGGAGCCTAAGGTTCCCCTTTTTTGCGGCATCAGAGGTCGGTTGCAATAATCCCTTTTATGTTAAATCCGGGGGAAGGCAGTTACAGAAAGACAGGCCCCTGCATCGCGCAAAGATACCTTGAAAATGTCAGTGTGCCGTGATAGTTAATTTAAAGACTGTAGGATGACCGGATTTTTTAATGGAACGAATCGATAGAGATAAGTTGCCGAAACACATTGCCATAATAATGGATGGCAATGGAAGATGGGCCAAGAAGAATTCAATGAAAAGAGTCCTTGGGCACCGAAAAGGTGCTGAGGCTGTTCGTGATGCGGTGAAGACCTGCAGAAAGCTCGGTATTCGCTATCTTACTCTCTATGCCTTTTCAGTCGAAAACTGGCTGAGACCGAAAGAAGAAGTGAAGGCATTGACGGCACTCCTGAAGAATTATCTTGAAGAAGAACTGAACGAGATGATGGATAATGATATCAGATTGACGGCAATAGGTGATATTGATGCCCTCGCCGGCGGCGTGAAGACGATTCTTTGCGAGGCGATTGATAAAACTTCCCGAAACAAAGGGATGTGCCTTAATCTCGCGCTCAGCTACGGAGGCAGGGACGAGATAGTGGATGGAGTGAAAAAAATCGTCAAGGATATCGCCGGCGGCACTATTAAGGAAAACAATATTTCAAAGGATATGTTTTCTAAGTATCTTTATTTTCCCGAGATGCCCGACCCCGATTTGCTCATAAGAACCAGTGGTGAGTACAGATTGAGCAATTTTCTCATATGGCAGCTTGCCTATACTGAGCTTTATTTTACCGATGTTCTCTGGCCCGATTTTTCCAAAGAACATCTCTTGGCGGCGATCGCCGATTATCAGAGTAGAGAACGGCGGTTCGGTATGACCAGCGAACAACTGTCAAAGGATTAGGATATGGATTCTCACGTAAAGAGGCTAATTACGGGTATTGTCGTCGTGCCCGCTTTAATTGCACTTATCGTTATTCCCTATGGCTTCAGCGATATCGTCTTTCTCGGTATTATCATGGCTGTCATTCTCCGCGGTATCTTTGAATATAACAGGATGGTCTTCGGTGACGAATACACCCTGGAAAAATATGAGGGACTTTTCATAGGGATATTGATTCCGGTGGCAGCCCATGTGGGCGGACTTCCCCTCATGTCTGCGGCGACCACCTTTTCATTCTTTATTGTTTTCCTCCTTTTTCTCTTCAGGATGAAGGCCAGACCAAGCGATTTTACGGTTCTTATAAAGGTAATATTCGGTTATATATACATAGCCTTCATGATGTCTCATTTCATTCTCCTTAGGGGGTTTGAGAATGGGGCTCTCTGGGTTGTCTTTATGGTCGTTATTACCTTTTCAAGCGATATTTCAGCTTTCTATGCGGGGAAGACCTTTGGAAAGAGAAAACTCTTTCCCGAGATAAGCGAAAAGAAGACCGAAGAGGGTGCGATCGGTTCCGTTGTCGGCACCATTTTGGGATGTCTTATATTTAAGATCCTTTTTCTTTCGGAAATTCCCTTTGTGCACGCCGTTGTGATCGGTTTTATGGGGGGGATACTGGGACAACTGGGTGATCTTTGTGAATCTTCCATAAAAAGGGCATCGATGGTTAAAGACTCCGGTTCCCTGCTTCCGGGACATGGAGGGATATTAGATAGACTGGATTCTTTTATATTTATCATACCCTTTGTGTATTACTATAGTATACTCTTTATAAAATGAAAAATATATCCATTCTGGGTGCCACCGGTTCTATCGGTACCAGCACCTTAGATGTAATAAAGAGAAACCAAAGCAGATTCCGAGTTACCGCCCTCTCGGCAGGGAGGAACCTCCCACTTCTAAAAAATCAGATCGAAGAGTTTCGTCCGAAGGTTGTATCCGTTATTGATAAAAGGCATGCGGATGAATTGAGGGAGATGCTTGGCAGGTCCTCTGAGACTGAAATACTCTCAGGCGTTGAAGGATACCGAGAGGCAGCGACTCTTCGGGAAGTGGATATGGTTGTGTCCGCTATCGTGGGGGGAGCGGGGCTCGTGCCGACAGTTGATGCCATTGAAGCCGGGAAAGATATAGCTCTCGCCAATAAGGAAACAATGGTAATGGCGGGCAGACTTGTGGTGGAAGCGGCGTCGACTCGCGGAGTAAAGATTATTCCCGTTGACAGCGAGCACAGCGCGATTTTCCAGTGTATTTCAGGCCATAACAAAAAAGATATCAGGCGGATCATTCTTACCGCATCGGGAGGACCTTTTTTTAAGCTGGAAAGGGACAAGCTTTCAGCCGTTACCCCCGATGATGCCCTGAAACATCCTAAGTGGAAAATGGGGAAAAAGATTACCATAGATTCGGCAACAATGATGAACAAGGGGCTGGAGGTTATTGAGGCGAAGTGGCTCTTCGGCGTTGATGTAGAGAGGATCGAAATTATCGTTCATCCCCAAAGCATCGTTCACTCAATGGTTGAATATAGCGATGGATCGTTGTTAGCGCAACTCGGTTTACCCGATATGAGAGGCCCCATATCGTATGCCGTCTTCTGCTCGAAAAAAAAAAAGGTTGTTGAACCCGCCCTCAATCTTGCCGAGGTTTAAAAAC
>CAYSHT010000024.1:20114-21753 GCA_964430915.1 uncultured Syntrophaceae bacterium | reverse complement strand
AAAAGATAATGGATGTGAGACATCCGATGCAGATTATCTATACCTCGGGAACAACGGGTGATCCGAAGGGGGTCAAGATACGGAACAACAGGACGGGGCTTTTCACTATTCTCACCCGGCTCGTGTGGAAATACAAACCGAATGACGTCCTCTATAACGGTCTCTCCCTCACCCACGGAAATGCCCAGGCTGTAACACTCTTTCCGGCACTCTACATGGGTATCAAGGCTGTCTTCAGCCCCCGTTTCACTAAGAGCAGGATCTGGGATATATGCCGGAAATACGGGTGTACCACCTTCTCTCTCCTCGGGGGAATGGCCTCTGGAATCTACAATGAGCCGGAAAAGCCAGACGACGCTGAAAATCCCGTAAAGGTCGTGATCAGCGCCGGTACACCGGCACCGATCTGGGAGACCTTTGAAACGAGATTCAACGTCCAGATTCTCGAGTGGTACGGTGCCGTCGAAGGGGGATTCGCCTATAAGCCCATAGGAAAGGGTCCCGTAGGTTCCTTCGGAAAACCGATACCGGGCATTATGGAATTCAAGGTGGTTGAAGAGGACGACAAGGAAGTTCCTCCGGGAAAAATTGGGGAACTTATCTGCAGGATGATCAAGGGGGATACAAAGGTTGACTATCTCGGCCTTCCCGATGTTTCAAAGGATAAGACACGGGGAGGATGGTTGAGAACGGGGGATATCGTTCACAAGGATGAAAGCGGCTGGTATTTCTTCGATTACAGAAAGGGAACGGAGCTGAGAAGGGCGGGAGATTTTATACAGCCCGAGCATGTGGAAAATGTCATCGGCGAGCACCCCGACATAAGCGAGGCCTGTGTATACGGAATACCTGCGGCCTCGGGTGCTCCCGGGGAAAGCGATCTTGTGGCAGCCCTTTCGCCCTTTGAAGGGAAATCCATAGACCCCGCGGCGATCTACGAAAAATGCCGGAAAGATCTGGAAGCCAATTTTATCCCGTCATTCTTACAGGTCGTCGATGAGATACCGAAAACAGTATCGGAAAAGGCCCTGGACCGAAAACTGAGGGAGCAGTTCGAAAAGGGCGAAGGAACCATATACCGATATGAGGACTACCGATAGTGTAAAAATTCCGTCTCAAAGACCGGAAAACCAACACTCATCGCACAAATAAAAAGGAGGAGAATATGGCCTATACAGAACTCAATCTTGAATTGTCTGATGAACATGTGGCATTGAAGGAAAATGTCCATAAATTTGCCATGGAGGTATTAAGGCCCGCGTCACTTGAACTGGATCAGATGTCTCCTGAAGAGGTGATCGCTGAAGGCTCCGTGTACTGGGATTGCATGAAACAGATGTACAAGAACGGATATCATACCGTTCTTATTCCGGACGAATACGGCGGTCTCGGCCTGGACCCGCTGGGGATACACATAGTCTTTGAAGAACTCTCCTACGGAAGTGTGGGGTTTACCATCTCTCTCGGCGTTTCCTGCTTCTCCGCCTTCTTTGCATCGCTCATAGCGGAGGACAACCTGATAAACGACTTTATCCTCCCCTTCGTCAACTGTACGGATGCAAGTGTCATGTCCTGCTGGGCGATAACGGAACCGGAACACGGTTCCGATATACTCATGCCCTTTACCCCCTTCTTCAAC
>CAYSHT010000024.1:0-20014 GCA_964430915.1 uncultured Syntrophaceae bacterium | reverse complement strand
TTCGACGATGCCGAGTGCCTGGAAGATCATATGGTTATCGATCCCGACAGTTACGAGATGTTCACCGATATTACCATTGCAACGGCAAACGCCTGTATGGGTGCATTTTTTACCGGCGTCTCTCAGGCCGCCTACGATCTCGCTCTTGATTACTGCAGGGAGCGGGTGCAAGGGGGAAAGCCGCTCTGCGAGCACGCAACGGTCCAGCGGATGCTCTTCGACATGTTCACAAAGATCGAAACATCGAGGGCCTATTCCCGCGCGGCGCTTCAGTACAATATGTCCATAAGCCCGCCGGCGACACAGTATTCAATTGCCGCGAAGGTCTACTGCACCCAGGCCGCCTTCGAGGTGACCAGCACAGCGCTTCAGCTCTTCGGGGGGAACGGCCTGACAAAGGAGTATCCGATCGAGAAACTCTTCAGGGACGCACGGGCGGGAATGATAGAGGACGGTTCGAACGAAAGCCTCGCCCTGGCGGCGGCCAATCTGCTCCTCAGAGGTGAAGAGTAGTCGCGTCATCGTTCTTTGCCACAAAGGCATCGCAGTACTGAGAGGTTGAGATTTTTCGCTTTCCTTTTGTTGCCGCGATCATCCTCACGATCACCATGGTCTTCGCAACGACGCACGAACGGATCAAGCGTGAAAGGACAGTGACATGACCAGAGATTTCATAGACGGTCTCTTTTCCTACGAACTTGAGGCCCAGTACGAGAAAATGCCGGATTTCGAGGTGGTTACTTTCGATAACGGCGAGTTTGCCGACGAAGCGGTTACCTATGCCGATCTCTTCTTGAAGGGGTGCAAACTGGCACAGATACTTACGAATGCGGGCATAGGAAAGGGGGACAGGTTCAGCCTCGTTATGAGAAATCACCCGGAATTTCTCTACGCCATGATGGCCGCATCGCTCACCGGCGCCATAATAGTCTCCATAGATCCGCGCTCAAAGGGGGGCAAACTGAGCTACCAGATACGGGACTCGGGCTCAAAGGGAAGTTTTCTCACCAATGAATTCACGCCCGACGTGGAGACGGTCCTCAAGGAGATGCCCGGCGTAAAAGTCCTCGGTATCGCCTACAAAGAGGGTTTCGACGAACCAATCAATGACCGCTATCCGAGCCTCAACGAAATAATCGACGGGCCTTCCTGCCCTCCCCCCGATGACAGAAACAGGGACGCAAACTCACCCTTTCAGATCATTTACACGTCGGGAACGACGGGAGACCCGAAGGGCGTGGTCATAAAGTCACACCGGATGCCGATGTTCAAACTTCTTGCCCAACTCATCTGGCAGTATACGGAAAATGATAAACTTTACACGGGACTCTCACTCACGCACGGAAATGCCCAGGCCGTAACCGTTGTCCCCTCGCTCATGCTGGGAATACCCTCGGTCATCAGCCGGAAATTTACGAAGAGCAAGATCTGGGATGTCTGCAGAAAACATGGCGCGACAAGCTTTTCCCTCCTCGGGGGGATGATGATGGGGATCTACAGCGAACCGGTAAGGAAAAACGACGGTGACAACCCGGTAAGGCTTGTTCTAAGCGCGGGGGCACCTGTCCCCATATGGAGCGATTTCGAGAAGAGATTCGATGTCAGGATTCACGAGTGGTACGGCGCCGTTGAGGGCGGATTTGCCCACAACCCTCCGCGTGTCGGTCCCATCGGCTCCTTCGGAAAACCGATCGAGGGAATAATGGAGATGAAGGTCGTCCGTGACGACGATTCCGAATGTGATCCCGGCGAGACGGGAGAACTTATCTCGAGAACACTGGGGGCAAAAGAGGAGGTCCTCTACCACGGCAAAAAAGGCGCCTCCGAGGAAAAGACACGGGGCGGCTGGCTGAGAACGGGAGACATGTGCCACAGGGATGAAGAGGGCTGGCTCTACTTCGATTTCAGAAAGGGCGGCGGCCTGCGGCGACAGGGCGACTTCATTCAGCCTGAAACCATTGAAAAGCTACTCGCGGAGCTTCCCGAGGTCTCCGATGTCTGCGTCTACGGCATCCCCGCGGAATCGGGCGCTCCCGGCGAGAGCGACATCATTGCCGCCATCGTACCCGCCGCCGGGATGACGATTGCACCGGAGGAGATCTTCAGGTCTCTCTCATCAGGTCTCGATAATAACGCCGTACCCTCCTATCTCCAGGTTGTCGATGAGATTCCCAAGACTGCGTCGGAAAAGAACCTCGACCGCATTCTGAGAGATGAATTTGCGAAGGAGGCACCAAACATCCACGCCTTTTCCAACTACCGGCACATGTCATAACGGAGGGTATATAAACCGGAAGAAAAGCAGTGATTCCGTAAAAAGAGGTGAAAACGATGAAGTGGATCCAGTATCTCTATTCGAAGATCGTGTGGCGCATCATACGCAACAGAAGCGGCTACACGAAACAGGAAATCGATGAACTCAAGAAAACGAAGTGGCTTCCTCAACTGACCGATATCTCAAGGGGTTTTTACTGGTTCAGGGCCGAGATGGTCAAGACAAACCGCTGTTCCGTTGGATGGAAAAAGGGAGATTCGCTCTACTTTGACTTCTCGGGGATGCTCATCACCCGAAAGAGCCCGAAGCTTATCTGCCCGCATGCTATCGCCGCCCTCTCGCCGGTGATGTACACCTGCCTCGACAGGATCGGGAGGGGCGCGGATCCCGCAGACATGCAGTTCGACCATATCTGCTGTACCGATCCGGGATTCGACAAGAAGGGCCTCGGAAACAACGTAATGAAGATCACCTACGAGCGGATACCGCTCTGGGATTATCTCAGAAACATGATTGCCCTTCAGCCTCATCTCTTCTTCTATTCGCGAAGGGCCCGCGGAACGGAACCGGGAGGGATTGAGTGATGACGACGAACGACGAAAAATCCGAAAAGAGAGCACATGGAATCATACCCGATACCTGGCCGAACCCCTTCGAACCCGATGCCGTTTCGGCGGCGGGAAGGCTCCTCAAGGGATATCCCATCACGGAAGAGGAACGAATCGTCTTTCTGCAGTCGAAAAAACGCATCGGCAAGATCCTCGGAATTGAGAAGTACCGTGATTACACAATCATTGCCGAAATCGTCGAGTCGACGGCATGCATCGCCGGTCACAAAATAGGTGACAGGTTTTACTTCGACTCGAGGGGATGTCTCCTCACGGAGAGAACAAACGGCCCCGTCTGTGCACGCCTCCTGAACAAGAGCTGGTACCGACTGATCATGATCATGGACCGGATGGCGGACGGCAAGGCAGATTACATAGGAAGCGGCACCTTCGAGGGGGAGCTTCCCGAGGTGCGCATGACCTGTTACGGGGCCGATTTTCCCTACGGGGACTGCGGGCAGGTACTCATGAAGGTCATCATAGAAAAGGATAACTGAAAGAATTTTTGGTACCACCACCATACCGGGGAGGATTGTACTATGGCAAAGATACTCGAGCGATACACCGGAGCACATCTTCCGCTCACCCAATGGCCGCGCTTTGAATTCGAGATTGAAAAGTGCACTCACTGCAGGGCCTGCTACGAGTCCTGCCCCACCTCATGTATTCAGTGGGATCAGGTAAATAAAATCCCCTATGTCACCGGATACGAGGATATAGAACTCGCCTGTATCTCCTGCAACAACTGCGAGGCGGTCTGCCCCGCACAATGCATACGGATGAGGGGTGAATACCGGGTGCTGCACGGGAGGTACAAGACCGTTGAGGAACGCTTCGGCGAGATGTATCCCCCCTGTCCCTTCGGAAATGGCGACATGAAGAGAGACTTCGCCGATATCGAAGCTGAATTGACAGAAACGGAGAAAGTGATCTACCGGCGGCGGAGCATCCGACTCTTTAAAAAGAAACCGGTTCCGAAGGAGCTGGTGCGAAGGATCATCGAGGCGGCCCGTTTCGCGCCCTCCGCCGGCAACAACACCCCCTGGAAATTTATCGTCGTTACGAACAGGAAACTGATTGAAAAGGTGGACAGGCAAAGTGCCAGGATCCTGGACATGGTCAAGTGGATGTATGCCAGAAAAAGCCTCTGGAGGACGATCGCCGTTACCCTCATGAGCTACCTTCAGGTAAACAATATGGACCAGCGGCCGATCGCGGCGGTCGAAAAGGCACATCAGCTCGGGGGGTCTATTACCTGGGGCGCACCGGTGGTCATACACGTCCTTGCCGACAGAAGGGCCATCGGAAGTGCCGATCTGGATACGGGGATTGCCGCCCAGAATCTCGTTCTGGCCGCCCATTCCCTGGGACTCGGGACATGCTACATCGGTTTTATCCCGAACGCGTTGAAGTATATGCCATGGCTCAGAAAAGAGCTCGGCATCACCTATCCCTACAAACTGGTAACGACTATCTGCGTGGGCTATCCACGGGGGAAACTCGACAACCCGGTTTGGCGGGGAAAGGTCCCGATAGACTGGATCGAATAAAACAACTACGATGAAACAAGGAGGGTTCGAAAAGAATGGATGATGTCTATGTGATCGGTATCGGAATGATTCGCTTTAACAAGTACCCGCAGGCGACGGTCACGGGTATGGCGAAGGAGGCGGTTGGTCTCGTCCTGAAAGACGCAGGTCTAGAAAAAAAGGATATCCAGGCAGCTTATGTTTCGAACACATTCTGGGGCATGTTCTCAAACCAGCATTCCATCAGGGGGGAGGTAATGCTCTGGCACATGGGTATCGATAAAATACCCATCGTCAATGTCGAGAATGCCTGTGCCGGCGCTTCGACGGCCTTTCTTCTGGGCTATACGGCCATAAAGGCGGGAATGCACGATGTGGTTCTTGCTCTGGGCTCCGAAAAAATAACCCACGAAAACAAGGCGCTTTCGCTGGGCGCCTATGCGAGCTGCATGGATGTGGAGCACTTCGATGAACACATCAAGATGTTTGAAGAGGTGAGTAAACAGATAAAGGTCACGGTCCCCGAGGGGCAAACACCGCCCGGTGAAGGACGGAGTATCTTTATGGATGCCTACGCCATGGGAACGAGGTGGCACATGGGAAAATACGGCTCCACCCAGCGACAGCTGGCCGTCATCTGTGCGAAGAACCACTGGCATGGGTCACTCAATCCCCTCTCCCAGTATCAGCAGAACATGACCGTCGAAGAGGTACTCGCCGACAGACCGGTGGCATGGCCCCTGACGAGGGCAATGTGCGCGCCCGTCGGAGACGGAGCGGCAGCAGCGATTCTCTGTTCCGCTTCTTTTCTTAAAAAAATGAACGCTGCGCGGCCGGTGAAGATAAGGGCGGCAGTCCTGGGTTCTGGTTCGGACAGGGAACTCGACGGACCCGATATTGGCGAAAGACTCTCGAAACAGGCCTACGAGATAGCGGGACTGGGCCCGAAAGACATCGATCTCGCGGAGCTCCACGACGCGACTGCCTATGGCGAACTTCATCAGTCCGAGGTCATGGGGTTCTGCCCCGTCGGTGAGGGTGGAATCTTCGCGGAAACGGGCGCCACCAAACTGGGCGGGACAATACCCATCAATACGAGCGGCGGTCTGGAATGCCGGGGCCATCCAATCGGGGCATCGGGTCTGGCACAGATTTACGAGATCGTGCACCAGCTCCGGGGAGAGGCGGGGGAACGCCAGGTCGAGGGTGCCCGAATCGGCCTCACCGAAAACGGCGGGGGAAATATCGGCGTGGAGGAGGCATCGATGGCAATCCATATCCTTGAAAAGGCATGATATGACGCACGGCCTGAAGGGAGTGTGACAGTGAAGACTGTATTTATAACGGGTGTATCGGGCTACTTCGGAGCAAAACTGGTTTCTCTTTTTGAATCGAAGGACGAAATAGGCACCATTGTCGGAGTGGATGTAAAGCCTCCCGCCTTTTCATCGAAAAAACTGGAATTTATACGGCACGATGTCAGGAACGATATGGAAACGCTCCTCAAAGGGAGAAACATCGACTGGGCCATCCATACGGCCTTTATTCTTCCACCCCTTCACGACAAACCCTTCATGGAGGACATCAATATAAACGGGACGAGAAACTTCCTGCATGCCTGTGAAAATGCGAAGGTGAAGCAGATACTCCACTGCTCATCCACAACCGCCTATGGCTTTCACGAAGATAATCCTCCCCTTCTTACTGAAGACAGCCCTCTCAGGGGAAACGATGATTTTACCTATTCAAGAAACAAGAAAGAACTGGAGTTTTTATGCCGTGAATTCAGCGAGACGCACCCTGACATTTCATTTACAATCGTGAGGCCCTGTTTTGTTGTCGGTCCCGGCTTTGACAATCCACTCTCCAGATACCTGCAGAAAAAGATCGTCCCCCTTCCCTTTCGTACTGCCCCGTTTCAATTTATTCACGAGGACGATCTGGCGGAGATCATCTACATGCTCCTCAGGGAAGAAAAAAGAGGCGTCTTCAACCTTGCCGCCGACGGCACCATGACCTTTGACGAAATGCTCGCCATCCTCGGCAACTGGCCTCTGAAGTTGCCCCTTTTTATCATGCTGCCCCTGAATAGCCTGATGTGGTTTCTCCGCCTGAAATGCATAACCGAATTTCCAAGCCCGGGGTTGAATCTGGCCCTCTATCCCTGGATTGCGAGTAATGAAAAGATAAAGAAGGAGTTAAACTACACATTCAAGCATACGACGCGGGAAGCATTTGAAGACTTCGCGGGGCACGTAAAAGCAAAGTGAGGTTTTCGATAGAGGACCCGACAAAAGGGGGGAATGAATGGAATTAGACTTCAGAGGCAGAACGGTTCTTATTACGGGTGCTTCCATGGGAATCGGCAGGGGATTATCCAGGTGCTTTGCCAAAGACGGGGCGAACCTTGCTCTCACCGACCTCTCATCGGAGGAAGAAAATCTGAAAAGCCTTGCCGATGAACTTTCATCTTCTTACGGCATAAAGACATGGACCGTTACCGCCGATCTCACCGATGCAAAGGGACCTGAAACACTGTACAAAAAGGTTATCGAAAGAGCGGGCAGGATCTTCGGACTGGTAAACAATGCGGGGATCTGCTGGTGGGGTCCCTTTGCCGACATGCCCTTCGAAGACCGTCTTGAAAGGATGATACTCCTCAACTGCATGGCCTACGCTAAATTATCGCGCCTCGTCCTGCCTTCCATGATAGAGAAAGATGAAGGGGCTATTCTCAACGTATCGTCGGTTGGGGCTTTTCAGCCCCTCGCAAACATGGCGATTTACGCGGCGACAAAGGCATTCACCCAGTCTCTCTCCGAATCTATCCTCTATGAACTGCCGCGGAAAAGCAAAATAGTCGTATCCACCCTGAATCCGTCATTTACGAAAACCCGTCTTTTGAAAGACGCCTGTATGCCCGATGATTTTATCCCCTTTTGGGTGTCCTTAAAAGAGGTTGATGAAGTGACAAGGGCAGGATATCGTGCCTTTAAAAAAGGTAAAATGCATTATGTCGTGGGCTGGCAGAATAAATATTTTCATCTCTTCTTTCCCCGACTTCTCCCCCGGAGGACAGTCAACCGGATATCCTGGCTTCTTTGCCATCGCTGGTCAGACATTCCGCTCCCGAAGATATCAGAATTTATGAAAGGCAGATAAAATAAAAGATAAAGGTTTTTTAATCAGGAAAAATTCGATACTATCTAAAATAAGATCAGGAAAAGGAGGGGTATTATGTCAGAGATTTACGGCGGTCACCTGGTGGCCAAATATCTGAAGGACGTGGAAGGGATAGACACTATTTTCTCACTCGTCGGAGGTCATATTGACAAGATCTACGACGGCTGCTACGAACACAATCTGAAAATTATCGATGTACGGCACGAACAGGCGGCTGCCATGATGGCACAGGCATGGTCGGTCTATACGGGCAAACCGGGTGTATGCCTCGTCACGGCGGGCCCCGGTTTTACCAATGTCCTCACCGGCGTAGTCAATGCCTCTATGGAAAATGCACCCCTGGTGGTATTGTGCGGCACGGCACCGGTAAGAGACTGGATAAAAGGTGCCCTTCAGGATATGAAGCAGGCCGACATGATCAAGTCAGTCGTAAAGTGGCACGAGATCTGTTACGACATCAAGCGCATACCGGAGTATCTTTCTACGGCTTTTAGACACGCCGTTTCCGGCCGTCCTGGTCCCGTATTCCTTGAACTGCCGCCTGACATACTGAATATAAAAGTCGACGAAGACACTGTGCCAACGGTAAAAAAAGGGAGCACGGTCTACCGGTTCCGGCCCGATTCTTCATCGATTCTCGAAGCCGTCACTCTCATCAATCAAGCAGAACGCCCCATTATTATGGGTGGTAACGGCGTCTGTTGGAGCGATTGTGACAGGGAACTCAAAAAATTCGTTGATAGGACAGGCGCTCCCTTCTTTCTCATGAATGCAGGCAGGGGTGTCATTCCCGACGATCATCCTCAGTCAATCTGGGATGGCGGCCTTTCCGCTGCCCTGACGGCTTTTTCCATGGCTGATCTTGTTATTTCCCTCGGTATCAGGATGAACTGGATTCAGATGTTTGGCGAGACCTTTCCCCAGGCAAAGGTCATTCGGGTGGATGTGGAAGCGAGCGAGATAGACCGAAACCGGGCATCCGACGTAGGACTCGTCGGCGACATCGGGCTCACGCTTCAGGAAATAAATCCAGGGGTTGAAACAAAAGATCGCTCCGGCTGGGTCAAGTTGCTGAAGGAAAGTTACATGCCTCTCGTTGCAGACGAAATTACGGCACGCGAGACGCCGTCGGACCCGATACATCCGGCACGGCTTGTGGAACAGGTCCGAAAGGCCGTCGGCGATGATGCGATATACGCAGTCGACGGTGGCGATACTTCCTACTTCGGTCTCGTAGGGCTCAGGGCTCAGGAAAAAGCATCGGTGCTTCCCGGCTCCGGTGGGCTTTTCGGTTGTCTGGGAACGGGGATACCCTTCGGTATCGGTGCAAAAGTCGCACGGCCCGATAAAACCGTCGTCGTTATAACAGGTGATGGTTCCTTCGGCCTCAATGCCATGGAATTCGATACGGCGGTGCGCCATGATATTCCCTTCCTCTGCGTCATATGCAATGACAAGGCATGGGGTATGATCAAACACGGCCAGGAAATGGTCTATGGCAGTGAGCGCCTTATAGGTTCGGAGCTCACTTCCGGAAATTACGAAAAGATGGTGGAGGCTTTAGGTGGATATGGAGAGTTGGTTATAAATGATGAAGACATCATACCTGCCGTAAAAAGGGCACTCGATTCGGGAAAACCGGCCTGCATTAATGTCCTCACCGACCCGACAGTCACCAGCCCGGCAACACTCCTTTTTGTTGACGGACTCAAGATGGAGTAAAAAAATGAAGGCACTTCAATTTTCCGTAACTATTCCGCAGTGGGTCACCCTGAAGGCCCTCGGACTTGTGACCAAGAAGTTGTTCTACAAGGGACCGCTCGCCACGGTGAAGCTCTCAGAGATACCGGAACCTGCCCTCCCCTCCGAGGAGTGGGTAAAGATAAAAACGCTCCTCTGCGGCTTCTGCGCCAGCGATCTCAACCTCCTGTTGTTGAGGGACTCGCCGAGTGCCAGCCCATTTACCTCATTTCCCTGCACCATAGGGCACGAAATCTGCGGCGAGATCGTCGAAACGGGTTCTGCTGTAAAAGAATTAAAGGCGGGCGATGTGGTAACCATCTTCCCCCAGCTCAGTTGCGAGGCCCGGGGGATCGATCCGGTCTGCCGCGCCTGCAGAACTGGACGGGTGGGAAATTGTGAAAATTTTGCTGAGGGTGATCTCCCTCCCGGGATGTTCAACGGCATCTGTCGGGATGTCGGGGGCGGCTTCGGAGAATACTTCGTGGCTCACCAAAGCCAGGTATTCATGATTCCTGAAGAATTGTCACATGAAGAGGCGGCGCTCATTGAACCATTTTCCGTCGGCCTTCAGGCCGTTACCGATAATAGACCGCAAAGTGGAGATCAGGTACTTGTCATTGGAGGTGGTGTAATCGGCACTATGATTGTCAAAACAATCAGGGCGCTCAATATTGACTGCCGGATAACTGTCTCCGAACCCTCGGCATTTCAAGCCGAACTTATCAAAAAAGCAGGGGCCGACGAGGTCATTACCGATGGAGACCTCTTCTCCCATACGGTAAAAATAACGGGCGCGAAACGATACAAACCTCTGATCGGACCTGATATACTTATGGGAGGCTTCAACAGGATCTTCGATGTCGTGGGAAATTCGAAGACGCTGAATCAGGCGTTGCGATCTCTGGCCGTCGAAGGTGTTCTCAGCATAGTGGGAATCGGCCACGATGTAAAACTTGATCTTACCCCCATGTGGCTCAAACTTCAAACCATACGGGGCGTTTTCGCCTGCGGGTATACCGATGCCTACGGAGAAGAAAAACATATTTTCCAGGTTGCGATAGATCTGGTAAAAGAGAAAAAGGTTGACATAAAGGATATGGCCACCCACACATTCCGTATAGATGAATTTGATACAATGATCGAGACCAACCTCGACAAGGCACGAAACAGGGCTGTCAAGACCATGGTATCGTTCACATAGAAAAAGGGGTAAGAATGAAAATACTTGTAACAGGTGCAACGGGTTTCATAGGATTAAACCTCTGCAGAGAACTCTCAAAGAGAGACTTCGCGGTGACTGCCCTTGTCCTCCCCGGTGAGGATGTAAGCGAGATAAAGGACCACGTTGTGAGGATTCTGTACGGCGATATAACAAATCCTCCCAGTCTCGAAGGTATTTCGGAGGATGTAGACGCCGTTTTTCACCTTGCCGCCAAGGTAACCGACTGGGGATCTCCTCAGGCCTTCTATTCCGCCATACTTGACGGGACCCGGAACCTGCTTGAAGAATGCTCCGGAAAGGTCTCCCGGTTTCTCTATGTGAGTTCGATGGCAGCCTGCGGTCTGGGGAGAAATCTCGAGGACCTGACTGAAGAGGATGAACCCTGCAAGTCGGGTGTCCCCTACAACGATGCGAAGCTCGATGCAGAACGACTGGTGCAATCATACCGCGGCAAGGTAAATACCGTCTATACGATAGTGAGGCCGGCAAACGTGACAGGCCCCGGGAGTGTCTGGGTCAGGGATATTATCGAACGGTACCGGGGACTTTTCGTTCCCTTAATCGATAAGGGAAAGCACAGCGCCAGCCTCATATATATCGACAACCTGGTGGACGGGATAATCCTCGCCGGAACCATGGATATAGCGAAGGGGAAGACCTATTTTCTCCGTGATCAATGGTCCGTCACCTGGAAACAATATGTCACAGACCTGGGCTCCATCGTGGGGAAAAAGCCCTTCGGAAGTATCTCCTTCAAAACGGCATGGACTATCGGCACAGTCCTTGAGAAACTCCTCACGCCTCTCCATGTAAGACCCCCCATAACGCGACTTGCAGCAGGAGTAATGGGGAGAAACAATGATGTGAATGTCTCGCTGGCACAAAAGGAGCTTGGCTGGAATACGAAAGTTTCCTATGAAGAGGCCATGGAAACAATTCGCCTCTGGACACTTGAAAACATGGTCTGACACCGTGGCCTGAAGGTGAAGCTCCCCGCCCACAGGGCGGGGCTTGCGGGTGCGCTCCCGGTCATCTTACTTAATCGTCCCGGGATCCGTTATCCCGGGCACAAACATATTAAGATAAAGGGGTGTTACGATGGTAGCGTTAGACGACTTATTCAAGGCTGCTGATTTCCGTGATGCCGTGGAAGGTCTGGCATCCGACTTCAGAGCATACCACAAACTGCCGGAGATTCATCAGCTCGGCATTGTTGTCTCCGATGTTGAGATGGCGGCAGTGCAACTTGAGGAAAAAGGCATCGGGCCTTTCTTCATCACCTCCGGAAATCCCGTACTATGGAAGGAACGCGGCGAAGATGGAAACTTCGAGGGGAAGCTCGGTTTCGCCTACCATCAGGGTTTCGAGCTTGAGCTCCTGGAGCCGGGAAAGGGCTCGGAATTTTACCGGCAGTTCCTTGATCCGGAGGGGGCTATGGTCGTTCATCACCTCGGTTTCATGGTGCCCGACGTTGACACATGGGCGGAGGATCTCTCCTCTTCAGGATATCCGGTATGGATAAGGGGGAAACTTAAATCCGGTCCCTCGACCGCGGATTTTGCCTATATGGATACCGTCAGTGATGCCGGTCTCGTGATAGAGTTCATCTGCTGGAAACTTATGGGAGTCAGATTTAATACTCCGCCTTCAATATTTCATGCCATCGGACGCATAGAGAAATGGACGGGGAAGAGGAGTATCTCGCTGTAGTTCGGCGCTGAAACTCCTACGATTTATGTTCATGCGGCAGTTTGCCCGATTTATGGGCATGAAGGTGATAATGCGGCGCCAGCTCTTCGTCTGTGGAGATTCTCCCCTCTGCTATCGTGTAAATCCTGTCGGTGGTACTAAAGAGGAGTTCCATATTGTGCGATATGATAACAGAGGTAAGTTTCTGTTCCTTTAACACCCCGGTTATTTTCTCTTCCGTTTCGTCATCGAGACCATTCGTCGGTTCATCGAGGAGAAGGACTTCCGGTTCCATGGCAAGAACAGTTGCAAGAGAAACAAGCCTCTTTTCACCTCCTGAAAGCCGGTAGGTTATCCTGTTTTCAAAACCGGTAAGGCCGAGCATTGCGAGGGTTGCAAGAGCGATCTCCTTTGCCTCTGACGGAGATTTTCCCAGATTCAGTGGCCCGAATGCCACATCTTCGAGAACGGTGGGGCTGAAGAGCTGATCATCGGCATCCTGGAAGAGAAGCCCTATTCTCTTTCTGACAGACTTGAAATCCCCTTCGTCCTCCACCGGCTTACCGAAGAGCTCCATCCTCCCCGATGAAGGCTTCAAAAGACCCATGATGAGATGGAAAAGTGTCGTCTTTCCGCTTCCGTTCGATCCCACCAGTCCTATACGATCTCCCTCATGAAGATCGAAATTCAGATGTTCAATCACCTTCTTTCCTTCAGTATAGGAAAAGGAGATATCGGTCAGGCTGATTATCATATTGTTCGCACCCATTGCATCCATACCAGACCCAGAATCGCAATCAGCAATGCCGAGAGATACAGGATGTCTCCCCGTCCGATTGAAAACTGATTCAGCGAGTAATACCTTCCGTTAAAACCCCTCAGGAGCATCGCCTGGTGAATTCTCTCTGCCCTGTCATAACTCCTGACTAGAAGCATCCCCACGAGATAGGCATAACTCCTGTAGGTGTGCATATCCGAGCGGGGCACAAAACCACGCACCTTCATGGCATTCGTAAGCCTCATATACTCCTGAAAAATGACATGAATGTAGCGATAGGTAAAGAGAAAAAGGTGGATGATCTTACCGGGTACATACAGCTCTCTCATTGCATGGCCAAGATCAAAAACGGGGGTGGTTGAAAGCGTGGCCATCATGGCGAGGACGATTGTATTGCACTTAAGGGTAATTCGAAGCGCATAAATCAACCCTTCTCTCGAAAGCGAAAGGGGTCCCAGCACAAGCGATGCCTCCCCATTATAGGTGAGCGGCAGAAAAATCCAGAGAAAGGCGATCAATCCATTCGCCAGAAGGAGTCTTTTCCCTACATGAAAAATTGAAAGCCTGGCCGTGGCAACAAGAAAAATGGAGAGAATAAGGGCGGCGGTAAGGGCTGAAAAGTTGTATGAAACGGCCACCACCACGGAAAAGAGAAGGGTAACAACGACCTTAACTCTCGGGTCCAGGCCGTGTATAAAAGAGGTCCCCTCCGAAAATTCCTCTTCAATCATCTTTCCTGCCCCTGCTTTTAAAGTAGAGGGCCACACCCATGAGGCCGAAGATATAGCCTATACCACCGAGTATTTCAGCCACCGAAGGTCCCTTCTCCTCTATTTCGGCGAGTCTCCGCGCTATCGGTCTCAGTTTTGTATCCAGAGAATCATCGACAATCTGTTTCACTTCCTCCCTGCTGAGAAACGTGGACCCCTCGTGGGGCGGCTCTACGGTTTCTATTCTCCCGCGAGGTACGTCAACGTCTCCCCTCAACTCTGCCTCGGGGATAGACCATTCGGCGCGGTGCCCCATTCCCGCATCAAGAACGACTTTTAAATCCGTCATTTCAGGTATTTTAAATGAGAATTCGCCCCTGTCATTTGTCCTTCCCTTCAGAATTTCCCTGCCTTTGCCGTCATAAACACGGACCGGGGAATTGACCGCCCTTCTACCACCACTGAACTTACTTTCAGTCATTATGGTGTCCCCCTCGACCCAGGCAAATATGGTCACCTTGTGGGCCAGGGCAGAACCGCTACTCCCCGCTACAATAAGAAGTGTAACAAGGAGTACCAGGAAAATCTGTTTATTTTGAATTCTTTCCATTGGCACACTCCAGAAG
Organism: uncultured Syntrophaceae bacterium; assembly: GCA_964430915.1. Classification (GTDB taxonomy): domain Bacteria; phylum Desulfobacterota; class Syntrophia; order Syntrophales; family UBA2210; genus JAFGBH01. The sequence goes on along the minus strand of CAYSHT010000024.1, from coordinate 5,651 downwards.
TTCGGGCCTTACCTTCTTTAAAAAGAGGATGCAGAAGAGCGTGATGAACCCCTCTATTACCATAACCGGAAGATGGGCTATCACAATCAGTTTCGCCACCGTCATTAAGGACTTTTCCGTCGAGATGAGCGCCACGGCAACAAAGATACAGGAGAGAAAAACGGAAAGGGCACCGCAGGAAAAGGCCGAGGCGTACAAGAGAAATCCATTGTCCCTTCGAATATAACCCCTGAAAAGATAATAACATATCACTGCCGGGAGGGCCATGATAACGGTATTTACCCCCAGTGTCGTAATTCCTCCGAACTGAAACAGTATTGCCTGAAGTGTAAGGGCCACAAGAATGGAGGGAAAGGAGAGCCACCCAAGAAGAATACCGCTAATCCCGTTCAAGACGAGGTGAACACTGGCAGGACCGAGCGGAACGTGAATGAGTGAGGCGACGAAAAATGCCGATGAAAGGACTGCCACCTTCGGAATGTTTTCGGTATCCATTCTCCTGAGACCGACCGATATACCAGCCACGGCGACCGCCGCGCCGGCAATCAAAACGGGTGCGGACAATACTCCCTCTGAAATATGCATCTATCGTACCCACACGGTCCGGTGAGACGTCACCGTTTTTGGCAATAAAGAATCGTTACTTCCATTCGTGAAACCTGACCCATATCACGGCGCCGATTTCAACGTCCTTATCATTCATCTTTTTTTCAAGTGTATTCAGCGCGGCAAACCCCCACCATCCGGCCCTGGGGGCGCTATAGGTAAATACGCCGTTTTCATCCGCTTTGATGGTCTGTGTAATCATATAATCTGTCGGCGCCTTGGCCTTCCCATCGGCATTATAGTATTCCACCTCTACCTCTGCAAAGGGAACCGGCCTTCCGTCAAGTTTCACAATGCCCTGAAATACGTTTCCTCTGTAGAGTCCATAGGGCTTTGAAAGGGGAACGATCTCGGTTTTGAGCCCCACCTCTTCATCCCACCCCTCATCGTCTCCAAAGGCGGTGACGACCGTCTTCGTGTAATGCACGATGTAGCAGTCTTCTGCCGGCTCCCAGTATGGCTCGGGCTCCATGTAGAACATATAGACGCCGGGGCGTTTGACCTGGTAGAGACTCTCCCAGGCGGTATGCCCCATAACCTTTGTTTCCTTCAATGTATCGAGAAGCCCCTTTTTCTCCCCATGTGCCACGACACCAAAGACAACCGGTTTCGCGAGCTCCATGCCAGCCCCTTCAAAGGGATGGGAAAAGGAAAGTTTCAGGTGTACCGTGCGGTTCTCATCGGGCATCACCATGGAATCAGAGGGTATGAGCATTCCAAAGTGAGCCGCCGACGGTCCTGAAAATGTAAAGAAAAATAGGGCCGAAAAAAGAAATACAAGATATTTTTTCACAGTTCCCCCCTTATCGAGTAATAAATTTTGCCATCTGAAGATGATGGTTAACAGAAAAAGCTTCTGAAAGCAATTCTCCCGAACACTTTATCGCCTAAAATATTCCATGAATTATCTGGAAACAGTCAGGACAAAGGAAAGGTATTATATGCAGGGATGCCTCGTCGGAAAAGTAGTTAGATGACCAAAGATGTCGTGACTATGCCATTCTCGGCGCTTTGATCTGCCTGTCGGGCGAATACTTCAGCTCCAGACGTCTTGCCACGTCACTCATGCCGTAACAGCAGATAAAATATAAAACGGCGATGGTCGTATAGATCTCAAAGGGATAAATCATAAGTCTGTTATTGACGGTCTGTGCCACCGTCGTCAGCTCAAAGACACCGATAATGTATGCTAACGAGGTGTCCTTGAAAAGGGCGATGAATTGTCCCACAATGGCGGGTATCATTATTTTCAGTGCCTGCGGCAGGACGATAAATCGCATTGTTTTAAAATAACTGAGGCCCGAGGCCGTCGCCGCCTCGGTCTGACCACTCGGTATTGCACTGACACCGGCACGAACGATCTCCGCCAGATAGGCACCGGAAAAAACCGTAAAGGCGATAAGCGCGCTCCAGAAAACATCTATCTGCATCCCCGTTAAGATGGGAGAGAAGAAATACACCCAGAATATAACCATAATAAGGGGATTACCGCGTATCAATTCGATATAGAGTACGCTCGGCGTACTGACAAGAGGACTTCTGCTCAGTCGTCCCAGGCCGGCCAGAAGACCGAAGGCGAAACTGACGGTCAGTGAAATAAGGGCGAGCAGGATACTGAGAGAAAGCCCTCCCAGTCCGTGGAATACCTCTCCCCCTCCCCCGTGCGGAAATGTCCATATCAGCAGTGCCTGGAAGTTATTCACTATCACCTCCCAGTTAAAGCCCCAGATTCCATATCCGATGACACCCAGAAAAGCGACAAAGAAGAGGATGAAAGCGCCCTTCCCTGAGACAATCAATACCCTGAGAAGATTTTCAGCCCACCGTGCCCCGCTTGAGAGATACAGTTCCTCGACCTGATCCGCTTTCCGTCTCCTTTCCCCCATAAAAAACGTCATCGCACCGATCACCCTATTGATGAGGGTGCCGAGCATAAAGAGGGGCCTCACGAGGAGTGCAAGGATCTTATCTATGATATTCAGATCTTTTTTCCCGATCTTGAGATGATGATTCACGCTGTTCATGAACATGCTGATAATAAGGGAGAGACTGAGGTATATCACCGTTGCCGCCGTCGTTGCCTCAAAACCCCGGAACGTAAATGATTCTATCTGCTGAGCCTGCCAGCAGAGATCTGCCACACCGATAACCATGGCAAGCGATGAATTCTTCATATTATTGAGAAGTTCGCTTCCCAGAGGGGGCATGATGATTCGAAAGGCCTGAGGAAGTATGACAAAACGGAGGGCCTGTATCCTGCTCAGACCCGAAGATGCCGCAGCCTCCAGATGTCCCCGGGGTATAGCCTGGATTCCCGCCCGGACCACCTCGGCAATAAATGCGGAGGTATAAATACTCAAACCACCGGTGGCTGCCCACAATTCAAAATTATGATCGTAGAGAAATTCCCTGGCCGTTTCCGGCAAACCGAGGGGAAAGGCGAAATACCAGAAAAAAAGCTGAACCAGAAGAGGTGTATTCCTGAAGAATTCAACAAAGGCCGTGGAAAAGTAGTAGAGCGGTTTAAACTGAGACAGACGCGCAATCCCGAAAAGTGTCCCCAGAATAAGAGAAATAACGGTGCTGATCAGCGTAATTTCGATGGTGAGTATGAGGCCGCGCAGCAGCCAGACGCCAAAAACCTCCTCATAGGTGGGATTCATCTCCCAGAGGACGGCCCAGTGAAAATCATACCCGAAATCGACCTGTGTAAAAAAGAGTACAATGGCAACGACAATTGCAGCCACAACTGCCATCTGTTGTAATAAATATTTCCAGGAATTCATTATAAAGACAATTCCTACCTACATCACACTTTCAGTAACAATTATGTAGAAACTGCGACCCGGTCCTCCAGGTCGCAGTTTCTGTTCCTATCAGTCTACGCAGTAAACTTATTCGTCGAATACTACGGCCACATTTCGAGCTTTTCAGTCATGGGGAAGTAGTAAGGAGTATCGGAACCATACCATTTGTTGTATATATTCATGTAGGCTCCGTCCTTCCACATATCCTGAAGGGCAAAATTGACGGCGTCGCGCCAGTCACTGTCATTTTCGGGAAGACCGATTCCGTAAGGCTCATCGCTGAAGAAATCTCCGACCAGCTCATATTTTCCGGGTTGCTTCGCGGCATATCCGAGAAGAATCGTGCTGTCGGTACTCCAGCCGGCCACTTTACCCTGCTGAAGTGCCAAGAAGCATGTGGGTTCATCCTGGAAGCTGACAACCTTCGGTTTTGAATCTCCCATTGCCTTCATAAGGTTTATGATATTCTTCTCACTGGTGGTACCCTGCATGGACGCCATCTTCTTGCCGACAAAGTCTTTATGGCTTGAATATTTTCCTTTCTTGGCCAGGATCTTCTGTCCATCAAAGAAGTAGGTAATCGAAAAGTCGATCGTTTTGTCACGTTCACGCTTGTGGGTCATATTGGCGGTACTCAGGTCGATACGACCGGACGTAAGGAAAGAGATACGCGTCTTGTTATTAATCTTGACCTTCTCCAATTTAAGATCTTTACCCATCTGCTGTCCGATTCTCTTGACAACCTCGGTTGCGATGTCGACATCGAAGCCGACCCATTCGTTGCTCGCGTTAAAGTACGCCGCCGGGATACTGTTATACATCAGACCCGCCTGAACAACACCCGCTTCTTTGACCTTGTCATAGGTTGGGCCGGCAAAGCAAAGAGCCGGGACAAGCAATACGACAGCCAAAACTGCTACAGAATGTCTCAATAAATGCCTTTTCATCAGAAACCTCCTTTATTATAGTAGTACAAAATTATTGGTGCCTCCGACGCTCAGAATAGAGGCGCCGAGGGAAACCAAAAAAACACTAATGCGTTAAAATCTTGCTAAGAAAGAGTTTGGTACGATCACTCTGCGGATGATAGAAAAAGTCATCCGGCGTCGCCTCTTCGATTATCATCCCCTCATCCATAAAGGAGACCCTGTCGGCTACCTCACGGGCGAATCCCATCTCGTGGGTAACGACCACCATGGTCATTCCTTCACGCGCAAGGTCCTTCATAACATCCAGGACCTCGTTGATCATCTCCGGATCCAGGGCCGATGTAGGCTCATCAAAGAGCATAATCTTCGGCTTCATCGCAAGGCCGCGTGCAATTGCCACCCTCTGCTGCTGCCCACCCGAAAGCTGTGTGGGATAGACATGGGCCTTTTCTTCTATACCCACTTTTTTAAGGAGCTGCATGCCCAGAACCTCTGCTTCATCAGGTTTCGTCTTACGGACATTTATGGGTGCAAGGGTTATATTCTGGAGGGCTGTCATATGGGGATAGAGATTGAACTGCTGAAAGACAAAGCCGATCTCTGCCCTGAGATGGGTGAGATTAATGCGGTGATCGTGTATGGGAATGCTGTCAACAACGATTTCACCTTTCTGAATCGGCTCAAGCTTGTTAATACATCGTATCAGTGTGCTTTTCCCCGAACCGCTCGGGCCGCACACCACGACCACTTCCCCGGGATCAACTTGAAAATCGACATTGTTTAAGACATGCAGTTTCCCAAACCACTTATTAACTTTTTTGAAGGTAATCACAAAAAGAATAGCCTTTCCGCTACTATTAATACAACTTCCCGCTTATACTTCCTCGGCTTTTCATTGTCAACATCGAAATTATGCCTTTCATTCTATATTGACAAGCAACCACGATCGGGCTATCTTCGTCGCTGAGAAAAGTAGCACATTTATAAGGACAGGATTATTTATAACGGATATGAATGATTTAAACCCATCAAAAATAGCAATTATCGGACCCGGAAGGCTGGGTACATCCTTTGCCTATAAATTCGGGCGCGATGACAAAGAGATAACCATCTACTACCACGATGCGGAGCTGTGCAGGGAAATCAATGAATCCCGCCTCAACCCCAAGCATCTCACGCAGGACCTTGTAAAAATATTCGGGGGTGAAGACAAGGTTCCCCTTTTATCGTCAAAAGTTACGGCAACACATGATCTTCAGAAGATCGTGGAGGAAAACGATTTTATCATCCTTTCCGTCACGATGAACAG
>CAYSHT010000023.1:0-21873 GCA_964430915.1 uncultured Syntrophaceae bacterium | reverse complement strand
TCGTTGTTAGCGCAACTCGGTTTACCCGATATGAGAGGCCCCATATCGTATGCCCTTTTCTATCCGGAAAGGGAAGAGGTTGTTGAACCCGCCCTCAATCTTGCCGAGGTTGAAAAACTAGAGTTCTTCCCGCCCGATTTTGATATGTTTCCGAGTATTGGTCTAGCATACGGTGCGGTAAAAGGGGGAGGGTCGATGCCCGCCGTTCTGAACGCAGCAAACGAGGTGGCCGTAGCGGCCTTTCTTTCGCGAGAGATCGGATTTACCGATATTCCGCGGGTTGTTGAAAAAACGATTGATCTTCACGTGCCTTTTGAACCTGAATCACTTGATGATGTCCTCAGGGTAGATGAGTGGGGAAGATCAAAGGCGCAAAAAATAATCGAAGACAGTAGAAAAGGATCCTGATGGGTATCAACATTATCTCGGTAATAATTCTTCTAGGTGTATTGATTTTCGTTCATGAACTTGGTCACTTCCTCGTCGCCAAATTCTCGGGTGTGGGTGTGTTGAAATTTTCTCTCGGATTTGGGCCCAAAATAATCGGGAAGACCGTGGGAGAGACGGAATACCTCGTCTCCGCCGTTCCTCTTGGGGGATATGTGAAGCTTCTCGGCGAATCGGAAGAGGACGAGATAGGTCCAGAGGATGAAAAACGGTCCTTTTCGCGTCAGCCTGTATTGAAAAGAATTGCAATAGTTTTTGCAGGACCGCTCTTTAATTTTGTCTTTGCCATTGTGGTTTTTTCCGTGATTTTCGGTATCGGTGTTCCCTCTCTTACGTCAAAGGTTGGGGGAATCCAGGAAGGGGCCGCCGCGATGAGAGCGGGAATCGAGAAGGAGGACACGATTCTCGCGATCGACGGGAATAAGATAGAACTATGGTCAGAACTGGCGGATGTAATAAGGGATAGCGAAGGAAGGGAACTGGAATTTGAAATAGAAAGAGGAAATAAAATTTTCCATATCGGGGTGGTACCTGAGAAGGAGAAAGGAACCAACGTCTTTGGCGAAGAGGTTGATGCGTATCGGATCGGGATAAGCTCTTCCCAGGAAATGGTCGTGAAAAGATTTAATCCCTTTGAGGCGGTTCTTCAGGGTATTGGACAGACATGGTCGGTGACAAAGCTTGTCGTTGTCGGGATATATAAAATAATTGAAGGAGTTGTATCTCCTCGCGAGTTGGGAGGCCCCATTCTTATAGCAAAAATGTCGGGTGAATTTGCCAAGCAGGGGCTCATTCCCTTCGTCTTTTTCATGGCCTTTCTGAGCATTAATCTGGGTGTCCTCAATCTCCTGCCGATCCCCGTTCTGGATGGGGGCCATCTCATGTTTTTTCTTATCGAGGTTGTGACAGGTAAGGAGGTAAATATAAGGTGGCGGGAGATGGCGCAGCAGGTGGGGTTTTTTCTCCTCATGATGCTTATGATATTCGTCTTCTGGAATGACATCGTAAGGGTATTCGGCTGGTAGGATATGATTGTTCTTGCATCGGATACATCAACAAAAAAAGCGCATTTTGCCCTTCTCGAAGAGGGGACTCTCCGTACCGAGGTTTTGGTAAATACCGAAAAGAAACATGGAGAGACGTTTTTGCCAGCGATAGAGGAGTTGCTTTCAAAGGCAGACAGGGAAATTGAAGAGGTTGATCTCTTCGTCACGACGGTGGGGCCCGGATCGTTTACCGGTATACGCGTGGGGATCAGTGCGTTAAAGGGGCTCGCCTTTGCCCTAGATAAGCCGCTTGTCGGCGTCTCCACACTCGAAACGCTTGCCATGAATGTTCCAGACTCGTCAATAACGGTCTGTCCTATGTTGGATGCAAGGAGAGATGAGGTCTATACGGCGCTCTATAGATTTAATGGTGAAGCAAAATATCCTGAAAAGACAGGTGATGAAAGGGCAGTAGCACCGGTAGAGTTCTTGGAAGATATCAAGGGTGATATTGTCTTTTTAGGCGATGGAGCGATACGATACGAAGAGCTCATAAGAAAAACAGTGCCGAAACGATCTTTTTTTGTTCCCTCGTGCCAGAATGATATAAGGGCGGGGGCCGCCGGTCTTCTGGGCCTGCATAAATTCAGGAGAGGGGATTTTGTTGATGCGGCCCTGCTGAAGCCCCGGTATCTTCGTCTGTCCTATGCGGAAATGAAGAGATGATCATAGCTTATTGACATAGTTTTCTATATCTACTATATAAAGTTTCCTTTGGAGGTTTATGATTCATGGAAAAAAATGAAAAAGATCTCATTGCACAATATATCGATCAGGATGAAGAACTCAAAAAATACGTGGAACAACACGCAAAATATGAGGAAATCCTGGAGGATCTAAACAGCAAGGTTTATCTGACACCGGATGAAGAGATAGAAAAGAAGACTCTGCAGAAGAAAAAGCTGATAGGCAAAGAAAAGATATATCAAATCATCTCTAAGTATAAAGATCTATAGGATTCTTAGAGATTTACTATGGTTATGAGTCAATGAATTATAAAAAGAGCCCCATTGTCCTTGAAGGACTCGTCTTTTTTGTACCACTCGCACTTTTGTCGGTAATCTCCTATGTCTTTCACATCTTATGGCTTGGCGGGTTCTTTTCTGCTGCCGCTTTATTCGTTCTCTGGTTTTTTCGAAATCCCGAGAGGAAAATCCCTGAAGATGCTAAGGCCATACTTTCACCAGCCGATGGCAGGGTCCTCAAGATAGAGGAAGTGGACGGGAACGATATGCTCAACGGAAGGTACAAAAAGATCAGCATCTTTATGAGTGTGTTTAACGTCCATGTAAACAGGATGCCCTGTACCGGCCAGGTCAAGGATATTCGATATCGGAAGGGCAAGTTTTTTCCCGCCAATCTCGACAAGGCATCTGAATTTAATGAAAGCAATGCCGTTCTCATTGAAACAGCCGACAAAAAAGAGATTCTTACCATACAGATAGCGGGAATTATAGCACGAAGGATCGTCTGCTGGCTAGAAAAGGGAATGGAAGCAATTAAGGGAGAACGTTTCGGTCTCATCAGGTTCGGTTCCCGGCTTGAAGTCTTTGTGCCTCTGGAAACTGAAGTACTCGTGAAGCGTGGAGACAGGGTGAAGGCAGGCGAAACGAGGATAGGGTGTTTCAAATGAAAAACAGGACGAAGATTAACCAGACTCACATGAAAAAAGGCATTTACATTCTGCCGAATCTCTTCACGACGGCGAGTCTCTTCTGCGGATTTTATTCATTGATTGCCTCGCTACAGGGCGATTATTCACGGGCCGCTCTCTCGATTATCATAGCATTTTTCTTCGACGGCCTTGACGGGAAGATCGCCAGATTTACGAATACGACGAGTAAATTCGGAGCCGAATACGACTCTCTTTCCGATCTCGTTGCTTTTGGCTTGGCGCCTGCAATTCTTGCCTATTCATGGGCCTTATCGCCCTTCGGAAGATACGGGTGGCTTGCAGCCTTTCTCTTTGTCGTCTGTGGTGCCCTGAGGCTTGCGAGATTTAACGTCCAGATAGGGATAATCGAAAGCAAGGTATTTAACGGTCTGCCCATTCCCGGGGCTGCCGCCGTCATCGCAACGACGGTCATGCTTTTTTACTATCTGGGAGGTGAAGGAACAATTGACCATGTGTCGGTTCTCTTCACCATTGTAGCCCTGTCCCTCCTTATGGTCAGTAATATAAAATATTACAGTTTCAAGGATCTGAATGTCTTTTCAAGAAAACCATTTGTGACATTCGTTCTCATCATACTGATACTTATTGTCATCGTCCTTGAGCCGCATGTTATGTTTTTCACAATTGCGGTAACATACAGCATTTCCGGGCCAGCCTGGCAGGTGGCCAGGCTTGTGAAAAAGGTTCTGCACCGGGACGGGGAAAAGGAAAAATACGAGCATCACGAGATATAAGAATAGTTTTATCACAATCTTTCGGGGCCACAGGGAGACTTGTGGCTTTGTGACGTGGTCGTCGTAAATATAAAGAAGAGGAAAAAATAATTAATGCGGAATTTTAATGTAGCCGTTGTTGGTGCAACAGGTCTCGTCGGTGGCGAGATGATGCGAATCCTGGAGGAGAGGAATTTCCCCGTAAAGGAATTGAAACTTCTTGCATCGGAGCGTTCACTGGGAAAGGAACTGAAATTCAGGGGAAAGGACTGCCCCGTTGAGGTATTGAATGAGGATTCGTTTGAAGGAGTAGAGATAGGACTATTTTCAGCAGGGGGAAGTATCAGTGAAAAATTCGCACCCATTGCAGCTCGCGCCGGGTGCATCGTCATAGATAACACGAGTGCCTTCAGGATGGATCCCGAATGCCCGCTTGTTGTTCCCGAGGTGAATCCCGATGCGATCGCCCTTTATAAAAACAAGGGTATCATTGCAAATCCCAACTGCTCAACGATTCAGATGGTGGTGGCACTGAAGCCGATCTATGATGCGGCGGGAATAAAGAGGATTGTGGTCTCCACCTATCAGGCAGTATCGGGAACGGGAAAAAACGCCGTCGAGGAACTGGCCGGGCAGACAAGGGCCCTTCTCAATATGAAGGACCCTGAGATCGAGGTCTATCCGCACAGAATTGCCTTCAACTGTCTTCCACATATCGATGTCTTTCTAGAGAACGGATACACAAAGGAAGAGATGAAAATGGTGAATGAGACAAAAAAGATCATGGGTGATCCTTCCATCGCGGTGACGGCGACAACGGTACGGGTGCCCGTGTTCTATGGTCATTCCGAGGCGGTCAACATTGAGACGGAACGAAAGATTACTGCCTCCGAGACGCGGGAGATCCTTTCCACAGCACCCGGTGTTACAGTCATGGACAATCCGGAAGAACTGATCTATCCTCTTCCCAGTGATGCAGCGGGAAAGGATGATATCTTTGTCGGCAGAATACGGGAAGACGAATCAATACCGAATGGTTTGAATATATGGGTGGTGTCGGATAATATAAGAAAAGGGGCTGCCCTGAATACGATTCAGATAGCTGAAATCCTCATGAAGGATTATTTGTAGTAAACTCTATGAGAGTAATCGGGGGAAAGGCGAGGGGGAGAAAGCTTCTTGCGCCGAAGGCAAGCAGTATCAGGATAACTTCCGACAGGGTCAAGGAATCCCTCTTCGATATTCTCCATCCCCTGGAAGACAGATCTTTTCTCGATCTTTTTGCTGGTACGGGCAACGTCGGTATCGAGGCCATAAGCAGGGGCGCAAAACCTGTTGTCTTTGTGGAGATGGCCGGACTTCATACAGGGACAATAAAAAAGAACCTGGATCTCTGCGGATTTGAGAGCGGTTTTGAAATAGTGCCAAAGACGGTCAAAAAAGGTGTTGAGCTTTTATCAATGAGGGATAAATGCTTTGATATTATCTTTGCAGACCCTCCCTATGAAAAGGGTTTGATTGAGAAAACGCTCGGTATTTTGGGGGCACACCGGATAACGTCGAAGAATGGAATTCTTGTCATGGAACACTCTTCAAATGAAGAGTGTCGTGGTAATGATGATTTTGTTGTAACCGACCAGAGAAAATATGGCGATACGGTAATCTCTTTTTTACAACCAAACGGATAAGGAGAGGGAAAATGGGAAAGACGGCTGTATATCCGGGTTCATTCGATCCGATCACTAACGGTCACATCGATATCATAAAGAGAGGATTAGGAATCTTTGACACTCTCATAATACTTATAGGATACAATCCAAACAAATCTTCACTTTTCAGCGTTGAGGAGAGAACGGAGATGATTAGAGGTGTGATAGTTGATGACAAGAGACTGTCAGTGGATAGTTACTCGGGACTTCTCATCGATTACGTGAAAGACTCCGAAGCCTGCTGCATATTAAGAGGATTGAGGGCCATGTCAGACTTCGAATATGAGTTCCAGCTCGCGTTAATGAACAGACGTCTTGACAGAAGAGTTGAGACGGTTTTTCTGATGACGGGCTCCAAGTGGTTTTATTGCAATTCCAGAATTATAAAAGAGGCGGCCAGCCTTGGAGGGTCCGTCAAGGGAATGGTGCCCGATTCCGTGCTGAAGAAACTTAAGGTCAAGTTTCCCACAATGAAGAACAATAACTGAAAGAGTGTCACAAAAGATATGAAATTTGCGAAACGGATAGCGAAAATAAAACCTTCAGCAACACTTTCCATTACGGCAAAGGCAAATGCCCTCCGTGCAGAAGGAAGGGATGTGATAGGATTTGGTGCGGGTGAGCCGGATTTTGATACACCGTTACATATAAAACAAGCGGCCATTGAGGCCATAGAAAAGGGTTTTACGAAGTATACACCTGTAGGAGGTACGGATGAGCTCAAAGATACGATTGCTGATAAATTGGGACGTGAAAACCATCTGAGCTACACACGTTCTGAGATAATCGTATCCTGCGGCGCAAAGCAATCTCTCTACAACATTGCTCAGGTACTCTTCGACAGTGGAGATGAAGTCATTATTCCGGCACCCTACTGGGTTTCTTATCCCGATATCGTTCTTCTTGCAGATGCGACACCGGTGTTTATATATGCCGAAAAAAATAGTGGATTCAAGATAACCGCTCAACAACTCGAAAAAGCGATAACCGGGAAAACAAAGGCACTTATCCTTAATAGTCCTTCAAATCCCACCGGAGCGGCATATTCATTTTCGGAACTGGAGCAGCTTGCCTCGGTGCTTTCGAAAAGGGATATTGTTATCATTTCAGACGATATCTATGAAAAGATCATATATGATGGCTTTTCCTTTTCAAATATAGCGAATGTAAGCAGCGACATGAAAGAGAAGACCATTGTTGTGAACGGGGCATCAAAATCCTATGCAATGACCGGATGGAGAATAGGATATGCCGCCGGTTCGGAAGAAATAATCTCTCAAGTAGCGAAAATACAGAGTCAGAGCACGTCCAATCCTGCTTCGATCTCTCAGAAGGCGGCTGTAGAGGCCATAGGGGGTGATCAGGAACCAACCAGAACGATGGTTCGAGAATTTAAAAAGAGGAGAGACTATATTGTCGATGGCCTGAATAATATTCCCGGGATTACCTGTCCCAACCCCGAGGGGACCTTTTATGTCTTCCCCGACTTTTCATCAATCTATGGAAGATCCTATGGGGAGAGAAGGATAGAGGATTCGACCTCCCTGGCAGCGTATTTCCTTGATGAGGCAAATGTTGCCGTTGTACCGGGCGTTGCCTTCGGAAATGATAATCACGCCAGGCTTTCCTATGCCACATCAATGGAAAATATTGAAAAGGGAATTGCGCGGATTAAAGAAGCAATAGAAAAGTTAAGTTGAACGTAAGTCTTTGGAGGGGATAGTACCGGCGATACTATATCGATTCCCCAAGGTAGGCCTTCTTGACCCGTTCGTCATTTAACAGGTCTTTTCCCGTTCCCTCGAGAACGATCCTTCCCGTTTCCATCACGTACCCGTAATCTGCTATATTAAGGGCTGCCATGGCGTTCTGTTCGATAAGCAGAATAGTGGTTCCCTCATCGTGTATCTGTCCTATTACTCTGAATACTTCGCTTATAAGAAGTGGTGCAAGACCTAATGAGGGCTCATCAAGCATGAGGAGTTTTGGACGGGACATCAGGGCGCGGCCCACGGCAAGCATCTGCTGTTCCCCTCCCGACAGGGTTCCTGCCTGCTGAGACATTCTCTCCTCTAATCGGGGGAATATGGTATAAACCCATTCCATGTCTTTTTTGATGTCCCCCGTATCATTTCTGTTATAGGCCCCCATAAGGAGGTTATCAGATACGCTGAGATTGACAAAGACCTTACGACCCTCTGGTGCCATGGCAATGCCGTCACGGACAATGTCGTAACTTTCCATTCCCAGTATTTCATGCCCCGTGAATTTTATCGATCCGCTGGTGGCGGTGACAAGGGCGCTGATTGTCCGTAAAAGGGTGCTTTTCCCTGCGCCGTTGGCGCCCACGAGCGTGATAATCTTATTTTCCGGCACTTCCAGGGTCACACCCTTCAGTGCATGAATTCCGCCGTAATGTACGTTAAGGTCCTTAATCTTAAGCAACTTATGCCTCTCCCAAATACGCCTTTATGACTCTTTCGTTGTTCTGTATCTCTTCGGGAGTTCCTTCGGCTATTGTCGTCCCGTAATCGATCACCTTCATTCTCTCACATATCTGCATAACGAACTTCATGTCGTGTTCTATCAGAAAGACGGTAAGATCGTGATTGTCTCGTATGCGTAACACGAGATCGACCAGATCCTGCGTTTCCTGGGGATTCATTCCCGCTGCCGGCTCATCAAGGAGGAGTAATTCAGGTCCCGTGGCGAGTGCCCGGGCAATCTCCAGCCTCCTTTGCTGTCCATAGGGAAGAGAATCAGAACGTTCTTTCGCGAGTGAGGCGAGACCCACTTCATCGAGAATATTCATGGCCCCTTCGTGCATCATCTTTTCTTCACGCCTGTAGAGAGGGAAACGGAGTACGGCGCCCAAGAACGATGATTTGACGCGACAGTGATAGGCGATCATGACATTTTCCACCACGGAAAGCTCGGTAAAGAGGCGAATGTTTTGGAAGGTACGAGCAATGCCAAGCTTCGTAATCTCATTGGCCTTCTTTCCGTTGATGATATTTTTAATAAAGGTTATCGTTCCTTCCGTTGGCTCATAATATCCCGCTACCATATTGAATACGGTGGTTTTTCCTGCCCCGTTCGGTCCGATAAGCCCTACGATCTCGCCCCTTTTAAGGGAAATATTGAAATCATTGACGGCCACAAGACCACCGAATTTCATCGTTAAGTTTTTAGCTGCGAAAAAATCCATCAGCCCCTGTTCCTTGATAAGATTTTTAGCCCGTTTACTTTATCTACTACCCAGTTCCAGTTAAACTCGCGTGTCCCCATGATGCCGTGACGGGCAAATATCATCATTAAGACGAGAAGGAGGGAAAAGATCACCATGCGCATACCGGGTATCGCAGGAATATGTATAAAGAATATGTTGATCGGTTCTTCGACAAACCTTAGAAATTCTCCGCCCCATGTAACAAGTATGGCAGCAATTATGGCCCCCGTCGTACTCCCCAGTCCTCCCACGACAATTATGATGAGAAGGTTAAAGGTAAGGAAAAAGGTAAAGAGTGTGGGCGATATCGTGGTAATAAGATGGGCCAAAAGCCCCCCGCCGATTCCTTCGAAAAAGGCGCTCGAGGTAAAGGCCAGCATTTTGTGCCGGAAGGCGTTGATACCTACCGCCTCGGCGGCTGCCTCGTCGTATTTGACGGCCTTCATGGCCATTCCGTAACTGCTTCTGACAAGCCGTGAGACATAAAAGATCGTGATGATCGCAAGTCCCCACGTCCACCACACGGTGGTGTAATTTTCCAGTCCTTTGAGCCCCAGCGGTCCATTGGTGATGGTCTGCGTGTTATTTGCAATGACCCTGACGACCTCGCCAAAACCCAGGGTCACAATGGCGAGATAATCGCCCCGAACCCTGAAGACGGCAAATCCCATACAAAAACCGCAGATGGCGGTTACAACACCTGCCGCTAAGAGCGATACAAGGAAAGGCGTTTGAATGACACTGAGGGGCCATATAATCGGTTCAATGATGAAGGAAAGCGCTTTTTCCGCCGGCGTAAGGGTGAGGAGGGCGGAAGTGTAGGCACCGATAGCGACAAAGGCATTGGGTTCAAGGGAAAACTGTCCCGTGACGCCATTGATCAGATTATAGCTTACTGCCAGGGTGATAAAGAGGCCACAATTATTGAGAATCCTGACCTGGTAACTTGAGAGGTATTTCTGGGCGAAATAGAGCAGTACAAATCCGACTCCGATAGCCAGTAGTGAAAGTATTTGATTTCTTCTGTGATGTATGTCCAACCTTGCCCCAACCTCATTATTATTCGGGTAATTTTTCTCCAAACAGTCCCGTCGGACGGAAAAGCAAAATTATAATCAATATTCCGAAAGCGATTGCATCCCTGTATCCAGAAAGATCGGGACGGAATGCCACAAGGAGTATCTCGGCAAGTCCAAGGATAAGACCACCGATCATGGCCCCGCCCACATTACCGATACCGCCGAGAACGGCCGCAACAAAAGCCTTCAGCCCGGGAATAATACCCATCAGAGGATTAATCTGAGGATATTTCATGGCCCACAGGATGCCACCAGCGGCGGCGGCTGCGGAGCCCATGGCAAATGTTATCGCGATAACCCTGTTGACATCAACACCCATCAACCTGGTCGTTTCCATATCGTGGGAGATACAGCGCATGGCCCGTCCAACTTTGGTCCTGTATATTATTAACAGAATTATGCCCAATAGTGTGAGTGTAATGATTGGCACATAGATGGCGAGATTGAGAAAGCGAACTCCGTGAAACGTAATAATATGGTCAAACATTTCGGGCCGAAAAAAGGCCTTCTGCCTTCCGCCGAATACCACGATGCCTGCGTTTTCAAGGAGAAAGGATACTCCGATGGCCGTTATGAGTGCCGAGATTCTTGGGGCCTTTCTCACGGGGCGGTAGGCGCCCCTGTCGATGATAATACCTAATATGGCTGTCAGGGCGATTGCGATAATAAATGAAAACTGCCAGGGAAGGGAAAACATCAGAATGCCGTAATAGGCAAAGAAACATCCCATCATCATGACATCGCCATGGGCGAAGTTTATCAGTCTCAGTATTCCATACACCATTGTGTAGCCGATGGCGATGATGCCATAGAGGCTACCGAGCGATATGCCGTTTATGAGTTGTTGTGAAAATTGCGCAAGATCCAAAAGGTAATCCCTTCTCTATCTGTCCTGATGAGAATATTCTAAAAAAGGGATAGGGGAAAAGCGCAACCCCTATCCCTGTGTGAATCTTATACCGTAAGTTTTTAGTCGTCCTTATGCCTGGTTACTACTGTTTGAAGGTCGACAGATATCTGAATTTACCATCTTTTACGTGAAGCAGGACGGCATCCTTAACCGCGTTGCCATCCTCGCCGATATTTATGTTACCCGAAACCGCCGGGAAATTCTTGGTACTGGCCAGGGCTTCTCTGATCTTTGGTCCCTTGACCGATTTGGCTCTTTCAACGGCGTCGAGGAGTATGAAGTAGGCATCGGCACCGAGGGCGTCGAAGGCCGAGGCATCTTTACCGGTTTCCTTTTCATAGGTTTCAATATACTTCTTGGCAAGCTCCGATGCCGCCGCTTCCTTGGCAAAATGGCCGATGAAGATAACACCTTCCACATATTTGCCGCCGATCTTGATCAGTTCTTCCGCCTGCGCACCGTCTGCGGAGAAGATAGGAACATTGAGTCCCAGCTCAAATGCCTGTCTGCAGGAGAGTGCAACTTCCGTGTAGTAGTTGGGCATGTAAATTACGTCAGGCTTCGCAGCCATAATAGCCGAAAGCTGTGCGGTAAAGTCCTGATCCATCGTCTGGCAGTATGCCGTTGCGACAATCTCTCCGCCCTTCTTGATGAAGCTTTTCGCGAAGAAGTTTGCAAGACCTACGCAGTAGTCCTGAGCGATATCCACGAGGATGGCCGCCTTTTTTGCGCCCATCGTATCGTAGGCATAGGAGGCTGCTGCTTCACCCTGGAAGGGGTCTATAAAGCAGACACGGAATACGTATTTCTTGTTCTGGGTTACCAGAGGGTTCGTTGCGGTAGGAGAAACCATCGGAATCTGTGCCTTATCGGCAATGGGTCCGCCGGCGAGTGTGTTACCACTGATCGCCTCGCCGATGATGGCATGAACTTTATTCTTCTTTATCAGCCTGTCGACGGCATTTGCCGCTTCGATCTTGTCACTCTTCGTGTCAACCAAAAAGAGTTCCACATTTCTTCCGAGCACCGTGGGCATAATTTTGTGGGCAGCCTGAATGCCCGCCCATTCCATCTGACCATAGGCCGCAACGGGACCGGTCATCGGAAGGTAAGCACCAATCTTGAAAGATTCCGCGGCAACTGCTGCCGAAGGAATTGCAAGAGTAAAGATTAAAGACAAAGCCAGTAGCGATATTAAAATTCTTTTCATTCTAACATGCCCCCCTTAAAATAAATTTTTTGTAGCCTGAAGCTGAATTTTCTATCATAAATCATGTTCTTAAGTCAAATAAATTTTATAATATATTTTGCAGAATCTAACTTAGCCCCCTTTTTTTTCTAAAGATAATTTTGAGAGGCACATGGCCAAAGTCAAAATCCTCCCTGATACGGTTTGTAAGGTATCGTTCATAGGAGAAGTGAATTGCCTTCGGCTCCCTCACAAAGAATAAAAAGGTGGGCGGTTTGACCGATACCTGTGTGCCATAATTGATTTTGTTCGGTTTGTTTCGGTACAGTGAGGGCGGCATTCTTTCGAGTATCTCTTCCATCTGAGCGTTCAGTTTCGATGTTGAAACCCTTTTTGTGTATTCGTTATACACCGTATCGATGAGATCGAATATCTTTATGATCCGCTGTCCCGTGAGGGCAGATACGGATATTATGGGTGCAAAATCCAGGTATTTAAGTTTGTCCTTCACGTTTTGGACATAGGTGCCGATGGTGGAGTTATCCTTTTCGATGAGGTCCCACTTGTTTAAGACCAGGATGCATGCCACGCCCCGTTCATAGGCGAGGCCCGCAATCTTGGTGTCCTGTTCCGTGATTCCCTCCTCCGCATCGATAAGGATCAGCGCAATATCGCAGCGGTCAAGTGACTTTATCGCTTCCACGACACTGTATCTTTCGATTTTCAGGTTGACCTTGCCCTTTCGTCGGATACCCGCGGTATCGATCAACAGGTATTGTTTTCCTCCCAATTGAAAGGGCGTATCGATGGGATCCCGTGTGGTTCCCGGTACGGGATTCACGATGGTTCTTTCATAACCGAGTATTTTGTTAATGAGGGAGGATTTGCCCACGTTGGGTTTTCCGATTACGGCGATTCTGATCCCTTCTTCCTTTTTTTCAATTTCGCTCGTCTCCGGGAGCTCAGCGACAACGGCATCCATCAAGTCCCCCACTCCGATGCCACCGTGCTGGGCCGAGATAGAGAAGAGGTGATCGATCCCGAGACGATAAAAATCATAGACGAGATTCTCGTGTTTCATGTTGTCAATCTTGTTAATGGCATAGAAGACGGGGTTTTTAACTCTTCTAAGAATATTGGCCGATTCTATATCCGATGGGCTGAGCCCCTCCTGACCGTCCATGAGAAAGATTATGGCATCCGCCTCTTCGATGGCGAGTGTTGTCTGCTCAAGCATCTGCTGCAGCATCTTCTCCTGGGATATGGGTTCGAATCCGCCCGTGTCTATTATTATAAAGGATTTATCATTCCAGGATGAATCGGCATAGTTTCGATCTCTCGTTGCGCCGGGCTGATCTATGACGATAGCCTTCCTGTTGTCGGAGAGGCGATTGAAGAGGGTAGACTTCCCCACGTTCGGTCTTCCAACTATTGCCACGATCGGTTTCATCGAATTGGTTTCTTTTGTCTTCTGAATCATTTCCTTCCCTTGAGACCCCTGTTCCTTATTACTATCTGGCAACTCTCTGACGCCTCCTTTTATATCTTGGTGTATCCGAACTCTTCAAGCATCTGAGAGTCCCTGGTCCAGTCTCTCGATACCTTCACGAATAATTCAAGGAATATTCGTGTGCCGAAGAACCGTTCCATGTCGAGACGTGCCCTCGTACCGATCTGTTTGAGCATGGCCCCTTTTCTACCGATGATAATTCCCTTTTGTGATTTCTTTTCTACACTTATCGTAGCCTGCATCTTTATGATGCCACGGCGCTCATCTTCTTTAAAGGAATCTATGATGACAGCCGTCGAGTAGGGGATCTCCTGGTGTGTCAGGACCATAATCTTTTCCCTTATTGTCTCTGCGGCGAGAAATCTTTCGGATGAGTCGGTTATCATATCATCGGGAAAATATTTGGGCCCTTCGGAGAGCAGGCCCCATAGAGTATCCATCAGGGTATCGATATTGAACCCCTTGAGTGCCGACAGGGGGACGATTTCCGAAAAGGGATAGATATGCCTGAGTCTCTCTATCAGGGGCAGCAACTGTTCCTTTTCGATGAGATCAATCTTGTTGATGACGAGTATGACGGGGATATCGATACCTTCGATGGTCCGAAAAATAAAATCATCATCGGCAGTGAACGCCCTGTGAGCCTCTGTAATAAGGAGGAGCATCTCCACGTCGGCAAAGGTGTTGACCGCTTCTTTTACCATGGAGCGATTCAGGGGAGTTTTGGCCTTGTGTATTCCCGGTGTGTCGAGAAATATGAATTGTCCAGCCTCCGTATTTTTGATGCCCGTTATCCTGTTTCTCGTCGTCTGGGGTTTGTGGGTTGTTATGGCGAGCTTTTCCCCGATAATATTATTCAGGAGTGTCGACTTTCCCACATTCGGTTTACCGATAATACCGATAAACCCGGACTTGAATATTTTTCCTTCCATTTATATCTGTCCCTGACTGGATTTCATTTCAGAAAAAGAGGTGTGGTATCTCTTGCCTTCCGCTGTAAGTACCAGCAGCCCCCTTTCCTGATCAGGATATTCCCTGATCAGGATCTCAGATGTACCGAAACGCTCTTTGAGTGCTTTCATGTTCCCGTTTCTCATCCCCCGGAAGTTTGAAACATCCTTCGGGGCGAGAGAAAAGGCCACCTCTTTCGGGTCCTTGCCCGTCTGCCCCAAAAGATGGAAGGCCATCTTGAGAAATATGTTTCCCTCAACAAGTGATCTGAAAGCAGGATGGTATGGTCCTGCGATAATATTTTCACTCGCCTCCATCTCGTGTGTATGCTGAAGACCGAGCCTGATTAGATTGATACCCTCCTCTTTGAATCGAAGAAGTGAATATTCGCACAATTCAATGGCTTCGTCCATAGTGAGAGGCCGGTATTCTCCCTTCAAATACGCCGTCGCGAGGGCTGTGTCTTTGAAGACGATGGTAGGGTGCACACGAACCGTATGGGGTCGAAGTTTTATGATTTCTTCAACGGAATGATAAAACCCCTCTTTCGTGTCACCGGGGAGTCCCGACATAAGGTGGACTCCCGTTTCAAAATCATTTTCTTTCAGAAGCACCAGGGCACGCCTTACATCGGATGCTGTGTGCCCCCTCTTTGACCGATTGAGGACCTCGTCATCCATCGACTGGGCGCCTATCTCGACGGTTTTGACAGAGTATCTCTTGAGAAGGTCGATACGTTCCCTGTCGATATAGTCGGGCCGTGTTGATATACGAATTGAGTTGACCGAACCTTCTTTGACGTACCCTTCAGCCATCTCGAGAAGCTCTTCCTGATAGTCTCTCTCGATTCCCGTAAAATTACCGCCATAGAAGGCGATCTGGATAGCATCTCTTCCATTACCGGCACTTTCGAGATGGGAGCTTACCGTCTCGTGAAAAAGATCTTCGGAGATTCTCTCGGGATGGTTCCCGGCAGTTATCCTTTCGTTGCAGTATATACAGCGGTTCGGGCAGCCCTTATAGACAACGAATATCGGTATAATAACGTTTTTCATTCAGTCTTCTCTGGATTGTAAAATCAGAGTCCTTCATTAGCACTTTTTGTGCTGAGAAGCGAGGATTCACCGCTTTATGAAGCGAGGAGATTCAATCGCAGTGTTAAATGCTTTTTATTAGTTAATTTTTCCTTACTCTGCTCTCCCGGCCAGTTTTTCAAGCGCCTTTCGTGCTGCGGCCTGTTCTGCCGCCTTCTTGTTTCTGCCGGTACCTCTGGCCTCTATTTTTCCTTCGATTGATATCCTTACATCGAATACAGTGTCGTGGTCGGGGCCATGTTTTCCCACATGTTCATAGTGCGGTATGGTGTTATACTCTTTCTGACAGAACTCCTGCAGCATCGATTTATAATCCCGATGATCCGCATCCCCGATTCCTCGGGTAAGCAATGGTTCGAATATGTTTTTAATGAGAGGAAAGACCTTTTCATATCCCCCGTCAAGAAAAATTGCGCCTATCACCGCCTCAAAGGCATCTGCCAAAAGTGAGGTCTTTGTCCTACCTCCGGATGCCCCTTCGCCCTTTCCCAGAAGGAGATAGTCGCCAAGTGAAAATAGGGCGGCCACTTTAGCCAGAGAATGTTCATTGACGAGGGAGGCCCTCAATTTCGAGAGATCGCCCTCTTTCAATGTGGGAAATTCAGCAATCAGGATGTCGCTTATGCCAAGCGCGATGACTGAATCGCCGAGAAATTCAAGCCGTTCATTATCGAAGAGGTCAGGATCACGAATCTCGTTACTATATGAACGGTGAGTGAGTGCCGTATCAAGAAGATGAAGATCCTCGAATCTATAATCAATCAATGATTCAAAATTATTAAGCCTTTTAAGCCTTTCTTTTTTCATGACTTATAATCTTTCCCTTAAGCTTTTTCTCAAAGATTTCAGTTCCTTCTATCTCGACGATGCAATTTGTCATGGATGGATTCGCATCTTCGATAAGTATCGGTATGTAGTTGTCGGAGAAACCCTTCATGAGATCCGATCCCCTGTCTCTTTTTCCTTCCACAAGAACTTTGAGCCTTTTACCTATAAAACGACTGCCGAATGAAATTCTCTTTTCACTGTCTATTTTCCTCAGAATTTGCGCCCTTTCTTTCTTTATATTCTCCGGGATATGACCGGAGAGTGAAAAAGCGGCGGTTCCTGGACGTTTGGAATAGGGGAAAACGTGGAGGTATTGAATGGGCAATTGTTCTATGAAGGTTTTGGTGTTTTCGAATTCTTTTTCACCTTCACCGGGGAACCCGGCGATTATATCGATCCCTATACCTATGTCAGGTATTGCCTTTACTATCGTTTCAATTCGTTCCTCGAACTGACGCGAATCATAAGTTCTGTTCATTGCCTTCAGGATTTTGTCATCACCGCTCTGAAGAGGGATATGGAGATGTCTGCATACTACGTCAGATTCTCTTATGAGTTCGATTATCCCGTAGGTAATTTCCATTGGTTCTGTCGAGCTGATACGGAGCCTTTCTATGTTCGTTTCTTTTTCTATCCTTTTAAGGATGTCTGAAAGTGAGGTCCGTGGCGAGAGTTCCTGACCGTACATTCCCAGATGTATTCCTGTCAGAACGATTTCCCTGTAGCCTGCCCGGTTAAGAGAGCGAATTTCCTCAATTACGCGGTCCTCGGGGAGGCTTCTGGCACGACCGCGCGCATAGGGGATGATGCAATAGCTGCAAAAGGCGTTGCATCCGTCCTGAATTTTCAGATATGCTCGGGTTTGACCATGAAAGTCTCCCACGGAAAGGAAGGTGAGGGATCGTTCATCGTCGACGTTTCCAACGTTGATTATTGTTCCTTCCCCCGCCACATTCAATAACAGGTCTGGAATCGCTGCCTTTTGCCCCGTTCCCACCACCATTTTTACACCCGGTAACGAGGCCAGTATTTCTGGAGAAATCTGAGCATAACAGCCGGTGACAAAAATGGATGCCTCAGGATTAATCCTGTTTGCCCTCCGTATGAGCTGTCTCGACTGATAGTCAGTTTTCCCCGTAACGGTGCAGGTGTTGACGATGTAGATATCGGCCTCGGATCGAAAGGGGACAATGGAAAAGCCCCTCGATCTGATTTTCTCCTCAATACCCGCTGATTCGTAGTGGTTTACCTTGCAGCCAAGTGTGGCTATCGCGACCCTAACCACGGCGAACCCCCTTCGCTATCCAGCCGCCGCCGATAACCGCATCCTCCTGATAGAATACGGCCGCCTGGCCAGGTGCAACGGCTTTCTGAGGCGTGTCAAAAAGGACAGAGACGCTGTTTCTTTCTTCGGGCATCTGCGTGATAATTGAGTCTACTCCTTTGTGGCGATACCTGATCTGTGTCCTCGCCGAAAGCGATTTTTCATGTGAAGGGGAAGAAGAACTCCATGAAACACGCTCCGCAACGAGACCCGTAAAAAACTGGTCCTCATCGCGCCCCACGACGACCTGATTCTTTTTGTTGTCAATCTCTGTTACATAGTAGGGCCTCTCCGATGCGATACTGAGTCCCTTTCTCTGGCCGATTGTAACCGTGTGTATTCCACGGTGTCGGCTCACGATGATCCCATTTTTATCGACGATATTTCCGGGCTCGAAAGGGGAGGGGACGAGAAAGTCTTCGATGAATCGTCGGTAATTGTTGTCCGGAATAAAACAGATTTCCTGGCTTTCCCTTTCGGAAAAAGATCCGAGGTCCAGACCCCGGGCCATCTCGCGTATCTCGCCTTTTTTCATTTCACCATTGGGAAATATGGTTTTTCCGAGTACTTCCTGTCCGAGTTCGAAGAGAAAGTAGGACTGGTCTTTGTTGGTGTCGACTCCCCGCAGGAGTCGGAAACCTTTTTCTCCGCCCCGTTCCTCTATGCGGGCATAGTGCCCCGTTGCCAGGTAATCGATTTCCCGTTTCTCGATCTCTTTGAGGAGATATCGAAATTTGATCTTTTTGTTGCAGACGATGCAGGGGTTTGGTGTACTGCCTGCAGCATATTCAGAGGTAAAATATTCAACGATATCGTTTCTGAATTGACTCGTGAGGTCAATTTTGTGGAGGGGTATGTCAAGCTCTTCGGCAACACGCTCCGCTTCAACTTCGGCCCTCGTCGCAAAGCCGTTTCTGATATAAAGTCCCTCGGTACGAAAACCCTGTTTAATAAGGATTGCGGCAGCAACGGCACTGTCGATACCCCCGCTTATCCCTATGAGAACGCTTTTTCTTGCCATTAATCCTGATCCTGTAACGATTATTACTATGCAGGTCGCTGCTTCTAAACATTTATTGTCATAATGTCAATAATAAAGGAATATACATATTTTAACAAGAATTCAGGGGAATCAAAAAGATATGAAAGTTGTTATCCATGGAAGATAAGGAATTCGTATACGTTAGCACGAGAAATTATACGAATGAATTAAAAAATAGTTGCCTTTTGGTACATATGTCATTATTGTAGCATCGGTATTTCCGTGAGGTGTATTCCGAAGATAAGGAGGGGAGAGATATGATAGTTGTGTCTGCCGTTTTGGAGGCTCAGGCGGGGAAGGAAGATAATATGGAGCGTGCCCTGATGGATTTTATGCCCACGGTCAAGTCTGAAGAGGGAACCATCGCCTATATTCTCCATCGTTCGAAAGGAAATCCCGCTAAATTCATGGTCTATGAAAAATATGTCGATGAGGCTGCCCTTGCATATCACGGTTCAACGAAATATTTTAAGGAACTCTTCGATACGGTGGGACCGATGATCGCCGGGACGCCGAGTATCGATATCTACGACGAGCTGGCGGCAAAGGAGTAGAAGAATAGTAATCTTTACGCTCTGCAAATCAAGTCTGTACCTAACCCTCAGATAGATGAAGGGCTCAAAATGGAAGGCATTTCGAACAGGAGATTTTATATGTTGAGAAAAGCGATCCTTTTTATTTCTCTTATAGTACTTTGTGGATGCTCATCTTCTGACAATCAATGCGATTTAAAAGATATTAATCCCGGACTTTATGAGTTTAGCTTCAGTTTAACCTATGAGGATCAGCACTACGTCGTGAAGCAGGTTGTGAGGTATAGTGTTGATGGTTCATATATGGCAAGGACGTACAACAATGATATTGCCGTTGATGAGCGGAAGGGCAGCTATAAAGTAGAGAAAGAAAGGCTTTTCTTTTCCGATAAGTATAAAAGGATACTATGCCAGGAAGGGACATGGACGCCATGGAAAATGGCGGAACCGTCAAGCATAGCAATTCGAAACCTCTGTCAGGATGGATATGAATATTATATGGAACCGATCAATGAAGAGCAAAAGGCTCAATTTCGGGCCCTAGGCATAAAAGAAGAATGGAAAACATACAAACGGATCAGCGGATAATAGATACATAAAGCACTTCGAAAATAGCAGTCTTAAAAAAAAGCGTTTCCTCTATAATTCTCAAATTATGCATATGCATATCAGAATCCTTGGGACAGAATCTCTCGGCGTCAGGGGCCTTTGCTGTTTTGTAGAAACGGAAAGCCGGAAGATATTGATCGATCCCGGTGCAGCGCTTGGCTACAAAAGGTACGCCCTTCTTCCCCACCCCCTTCAGATCGCGCTTGATGAAGAAATACAAAAGCAGATTGTTGCGGCATGGTCGCAGGCCACCGATATCATAATAAGCCATTTCCATGGCGATCATGTTCCCCTCGTTGATGCAAATCCCTATCAGCTGAATATGGAAAGGGTACGTGGATTAAATCCCGATCTCAGGGTGTGGGCAAAGGGATCGTTTCTCTCGCCAACTGAAGAAAAAAGGGCATACGCTTTTTCACATGTATTGAATAAAAAACTCAATACAGCAGAGGGGAAAGAAGGGCCATTTACCTTTTCCTCGCCCGTTCCCCATGGAAGAGCCCAGGATAATCCCGAGAAGGTTGTCATGACGAAAATAGAGGAAGATTTCATTTTTGTGCATGCCTCCGACATACAGCTCCTGAATAATGAGGCGATTTCTGTTATACTTTCCTGGAGGCCGGATGTGGTTTTCTTAAGCGGCCCCCCGATCTACTTGTCGAGAGTTTCAAATGATCAACTGGAGATGGCACGAAGGAATGCCCTTCTCCTTTCAAGGAAGATAGATACCCTGATTATTGATCATCACCTCTTAAGGGATCGGAAAGGTGTCCTGTGGTTAGAAGAGCTCTCATCGGAATCACTGAACCCTATTGTATGTGGTGCAGATTTTATGAAACGACCGAGGTTGTTCCTTGAAGCTGACCGTCAGCTCCTCTATCAGAAAATGCCGGTGAGGGAAGGCTGGCATGAGGCATATGCGGAGGGGAGGGCAGGGACGGAACCCTATAGAAAGCTGGTAAAAAGGTTTCATGAGTACTCGCACTTGGACGATTATTTGTCCTGAAGGAAAGATAAGAGAAAATGAAAAAAAGGGAAGCTCATTTTAACTCTGCGGGAAATACTATCAGGGGAATCCTTTTTGTGCCCGATGACTCAGAAGAGAAAGTTCCTGCTGTCATGGTTTCTCATGGTGCATTCGAATTTAAAGAACGCTACGTTGAGCTATGCGAAAATCTTGCGATGAATAAGATTGCAGCATTAGTTGTGGATATGAATGGTCATGGCGAAAGTGAAGGCGATCGCTATCATATTGACATGAGAAGATGGATATCCGATATCAGTACGGGAATCGATTTTCTGACGATGCAACCCGAGGTCAACCCCGACGCTATTGCTGCCTTCGGGCTTTCTACGGGCGGTACGGCCGTTATTGAAACAGCGTTGGTTGATGCTCGGATAAAGGCCCTGATCCTTTTTGCACCGACGGTGCGAAACATTATGAAGGCAGGCGAGATTGTGTTATATTCCCTCTTGACCCCGCTTGGTTTTATGAAAAAAGTGGTGACGGGAGAGCCTTTAAAGATTTACATGCCCCAGGCTATCGGTAAAAAAAGTCTTGCCTGGGATGAAAAAATCAATAGGACAATCATACAAGATGAGCGCTTTCAAAAGAGCTATGTTCCTATACCCGGCTCCTGGCAGTCTTCGATGGTAGATACGATTAAACGAGCAGAGAGGATTACCATACCCACACTCATAATGCAGGGTGAAAATGACGAGATTGATTCCCCTGACTCTTCAAAAATGTTGTATGACAGGCTTCTATGCGAAAAGAATCTCATCATCATTCCCGAGACGGGGCATCTGGGTCATTTAGATGAAAAGAGAGGAAAAATGTTTAAATACACCTCTCGATGGGTTAATGAACATCTGAAAAAGAGTTAGAAGCGGTACAACAAAAAAATAGAATAGGGCATTTTGAGAACAATGACCGGGAGCGCATCCGCAAGCCCCGCCTTGTAGGCGGGGTAAGGGGCGCAATA
>CAYSHT010000022.1:0-21968 GCA_964430915.1 uncultured Syntrophaceae bacterium | reverse complement strand
GATGCCGTTTGTCGGCTCGGTCTTTTCTGGAGTTGCCTGTCTTGCGGAGGGAGCTGAGTGGCTTTTGCTGCGGGTGAGGACCGTAATCGATATTGGCGGGCAGGACTGCAAGGCGATCAAGATCGATAGAGAGGGTACTATTCTAAAATTCATTACTAATGATAAATGTGCTGCCGGAACGGGCCGGTTTCTCGAGGTCATGGCAGGATTGCTGAACATAGATCTGGACGAACTGGGGAGACTCTCGGCAGCAGCGAAAAACCCGCTTTCGCTTGCCGCTACCTGCACGGTATGGGCACAGGCAGAGGTCATCCACCATCTCAATGACGAGAAACCGATCCCTGACATCGCCTCTGCAATCAATCAGGCAATGGCGGCACGAGTAGCCATACTTGCAAGGAATGTAGGGGTGGAAAGGGAGGTATGCATGACCGGCGGGGTTGCAAAGAATGTAGCGGTAGTTGCCAACCTTGAGAAACTGCTCGATGTAAAGGTACGCAGACTGAGAGTCGATCCCCAGGTGGTGGGGGCGCTCGGGGCAGCGCTTTTGGCGCGGGAGAAGATGGAGGGTACAAAGGATGATCGTCGCGGGGTGTGATATAGGTTCTCTCAGTGCGAAGGCCGTGATCCTGAAAGATGGGGAAATCCTTACATATCAGGTGATACGGGCGAAATCCAGGCCCGAAGAGTCGGCGCGTGAAGTTATGGAAGATGTTCTGGAACGATCGGATATTTCTTTCGATTCCATCGACTACTGCGTGGGAACCGGCTATGGCAGAAACCAGATACCCTTTGCCGATGCCGTCGAATCGGAGATCGCCTGTCATGGCAGAGGTGTCATATGGCTCGTGCCGTCCATTCGCATGGTACTCGACATCGGCGGGCAGGATGCAAAGGCGATACGCCTCGATGAAGCCGGTAATGTGATCCGATATGCCTATAACGATAAATGTGCATCCGGCACCGGCAGGTTTATTGAGATTATGGCCGAGGCCCTGGGTGTTGCACTGGAGGATATGGGGGAGATATCTGCTCAGGCCGAAGAACCGGTTACCATCTCGAACCAGTGCGTGGTCTTCGCTGAAACCGAGATCATCTCTCTTATCAATGAAGGCAGAAAGCTTCCCGACATCGTGGGGGGGCTCCACCGTGCCATGGCCCACCGGGTGGCATCGCTGGCAAAGGGCATCGAACTGGAAGAGGATATCTCCTTTACCGGCGGGGTTGCAAAAAACAGGGGAATGTTCTCGGCCCTCGAGGAGGCGCTTGGTGTCACGATAAAAAGCCCAGGGGTTGATCCGCAGATAACGGGTGCGTTGGGAGCGGCCCTCTTCGCATCAGAGGCTGTAGCTCTGTAAAATGGGACTTTTTGAAGAGACCTTTAACGAAATAGAACATTTTCTCGACGGCCGACAACTCCTGCGATCATGGCGGATATCGGATGGCAGCCCATGGCCGTCGGGAGGGAGGAGGAATATCGTCCTCGGTGACGATGTGGGTGTTGAGTTGGGAAATCCGGAAAAAGGATCGATATCCAGCATAATATGGACCGGCCGGAGAAAGAGGGTAAAGGACGAAACCGTTACACTCATAGGTCCAGAGATGTCCGAGAGCATCGGGGAAAGCCTTCCCTATGGAAAGATTGCCTTGGTAGAAGTCGACGGTTTCAACGATGAAAATACCTACGATCGCTACAGAGAGATGGAATCGATCAAGTACGATCTTGACCTGAGAGGCTACATGCTTCGGGCCGTCTCGCAGTATCAGAGGGAGTGGTGCAGGATCAGCAGGGAGGCCGTCAGGGAGGGATTCACCTTTCAGGTCCTGGGGAGGGCCTTGATCGAGAGACTCAAGGAACTCGAATACGTGAGGGGAGTGGAGATGTTATTCGTCACGTCCAGTGCATCCGACGTGGCGGATTTAGGGGAGATTACCAAAGGGGTAACGCGGATTGTCGGTGCCATGCACAAGATGGCTGAGGAATTTTCTCTTGATTGTGACACCTGTGAATACCAGGACGTCTGCAATGAGGTCGGCGAGCTGAGAGGAATGAGAAAGACCTTGCAGAAAAGAAAGGGGGATTGAGGGGGTAATGAAGACAAAGACCATAGCAGTATTCGGCAAGGGTGGTGTCGGAAAGACAACGATATCGGCAATCATGCTGAACATTCTCGCCGAAAGGTGCGACGGAAGCATCCTTGCCATTGATGCAGACCCCTCGTATGGGCTCGCCTTAGCGATGGGATTTGAGGTGAAAAAGACCGTTGACGATATACGAAAGGATATCATCAAGGGTATAAAAAAGGGAATCAGACGTGATAAGGAAGATACACTGCGGATGCTTGACTATGAAGTCTTCGATGCCCTGACGCAGGGTAAAAAGATTGCCTTTCTTGCAATAGGACGACCTGAAGACGAAGGGTGCTACTGCAAGGTCAACTATCTTTTGAAGGATATTATCGCCGACCTCGCCGGTAATTTTGATATTGTTCTCATCGATGCGGAGGCCGGAGTGGAGCAGATAAACAGGAGGGTTATGAAAACGGTTGATTCCCTGGTGCTCGTATCCGACACCTCTGCGAAGGGGACAAATGTGGTGGAAACGATACGGCATGTCGCCCATGACAACAGGGCCGTGGATTATCAAAAGATCGGACTCGTCATCAATCGGGCACGGAGTGAGGAAGAGGTTGAGCGCATACATCGGAATACTTCACTCGATCTTTTGGGCTGGATGCCCGATGATGACCTCATACGTGAATATGACTTTGAGGGAAGACCCCTGACGGACTTACCCCTTTCATCGACAACCAGGCAGATGGTGATCGGTGTTCTTGAAAAGCTGGGATTCTAAGATATTGAAGCTCCCCGCAACACGTTGCGGGGAATCTCCGATTGTTAAGGAAAAAATTATTTTATATTCGCTCGCTAACCCCGTCGCAAGCAGCGGGGAATGCGCTCGCTGTTCAATTCACTTTCAAGAATTTTTACGAGAAGAGGTTGACAAGAACGGGATTTATCGGATAAACAAAACCGTTTATAATCCCCTTCGGTGCCTCGTGAATTTGGAGAGTATCGTCTTTCTAGCCGAAGCGGGATGTTTTGTTTCAAGGGAGAATCATCCGGTGATTGTAATACCCGCTATAGACATAAGGGATGGAAAATGTGTCCGCCTCCTTCAGGGCGACTTTGATCGTGCGACCGTCTATTCTGACGACCCCGTAGATATGGCAAAGAAATGGCAGGAAAAAGGGGCCGCGCGCATCCACCTGGTCGATCTCGATGGCTCTCGCACCGGTAGTCCTCAAAACAGGGCGGTAATCGAGAGAATTGCCCGCGAGATAGACGTTCCCCTTCAGGTGGGTGGGGGAATCAGGGATATAGAAACCGTGAGAGACTATATCGAAATGGGGGTCGGATATTGTATCGTGGGGACTGTTGCGCTGAAAGACAGGGATTTTGTGATTGAGGCATGTCAACAATTTAACGATTCGATTATACTTGGAATCGATGCACGCGACGGAAAGGTTGCCGTTGAGGGATGGACGGAACGTACAATTCTTACTCCCCTTGAGATTGCACAAAGTTATGAGGGATGCGGACTGGCTGCGATAGTTTATACCGACATAGCACGGGACGGCATGGAGACGGGAGTGAACATAGAAGCGACGAAGGAACTCGCCGAATCGGTGAATATTCCGATTATTGCCTCTGGCGGCGTGTCCAGTATTGATGATATAGAAAAGCTCATCAACGTGGAGAAATCGGGAATCATAGGGGTCATCACGGGGAAGGCCCTCTATGAAGGAACCTTAACCCTGGAAGAGGCAGTGACGATGACCCGAATGACGGGTCGCTGATCTTCGGGGCTTGAGCGAGAGGGGCACAGGACATGGGAGACTGCATATTTTGCAAGATTGTACGGGGAGAGATTCCGAGTACCGTCGTCTATGAAAACGACGATGTTCTGGCCTTCGAGGACATTAATCCGATGGCCCCCGTTCACGTGGTGGTGATTCCAAAGAAACACATCGCAACCCTTATGGATGTAAAGGAAGATGAGATGGGCACAATGGGAAGTATCATCTCCGCCGTCCAGGAGGTAGCGAAGATAAAGGGAATCGACGAGAAAGGGTTCAGGATGGTGGTAAACTGCAACGAGGAAGGTGGGCAGCTTGTTTTTCACCTCCATATTCATGTCTTGGGCGGAAAGAGGTTACGGGACGAACTGGATTAGAAAATTTGACAATTCGATAAAAGCAATTAGATTAAGCCGGTATCGCGTGTAAACGCATAGTGAAGTGAGTTAGAGAAGCAGAGTGAGTGAAACTATGGATATGATAGTAAAAGTTGAAAATGAAATGAAAGATGCTGCCAAGGCGAGAGACAAGATACGATTGTCCGCGCTTCGCATGATGAAGGCGGCTCTCCATAACAGGGAGATAGATTCGAAAGACGGATTGACCGACCAGGATGCAGTACAGGTATTATCTTCTCTTGTAAAACAGAGGAAGGATTCTATTGAGCAGTTTAAAAATGCTGGAAGACTGGAACTGGCTGAACGGGAAGAGCAGGAGCTCAATATAATCCAGGAATTTATGCCCGATCAGATCTCCGAGGAGGAGATTGGGGCAAAAATCGAAAAGGCCATCGAAGAGGTGGGTGCTGCAAGTGTCAGGGATATGGGCAAGGTTATGAAAGCCCTTATGCCGGAGTTGACCGGAAGGGCAGATGGCAAAGTCGTCAGTGAATTGGTAAAGGAAAGATTATCTTCCTGATCTGAAGAGTCGGGGCAGCAGAAATTTTCTGCCGATCTATAAACAGTTAATCTTTCTTTTTCGTAAAGAGATTTCCGCAATTCCAGAATAAGGCTATTCTGGTGTCCTAAGCATAAGAAGTTCTGTCCGTACAATTTTGCCCGAAGAGGAAGAGAGATTTGAAGGGGCATATTCCTGAAGAGATTATAGAAGATATAAAAACGAGGGCGAATATCGTCGAGATTGTCTCCGAGTATGTTTCCCTGAAGAAGACGGGGAGAAACTTTGTGGGCCTCTGTCCCTTCCACAAGGAAAAATCGCCCTCTTTTACGGTCAACCCGGAAAAACAGATCTTTTACTGTTTCGGCTGCGGGGAAGGTGGAAACGTCGTTACCTTCATAATGAAAACAAATGAGATGACCTATCCCGAGGCGATCAGGCATCTGGCGGTAAGGCTTGGCATCGTTATCCCGACGAGGAGAGTGACGACGTCGGAAAAGAGGAGTGCAAGCGAAAGAGAGAAACTTAACCGTATCAACACCATGGCCGCCGAACATTTTTCAAAGAATTTTGCTTCCGCACGGGGAAAAGTGGCACGAGATTATATGACAAAGAGGGGAATGGATGAAACCATCATAAAAGAATTCCGTGTGGGGCATTCCCCCGATGAGTGGAGAAATCTGAAGGACTATTATGAAAGGAATGGCGTTCCCCTGGCACTCGTTGAAAAAGCGGGTCTCATCATTGGAAAGGACAACGGGCAGTACTATGACAGGTTCAGGGGAAGGTTGATTTTCCCTATCGTCGATCTGAACGGGAATGTAATCGCCTTCGGGGGAAGGGTGCTTGGCGAAGGAGAGCCGAAATATCTTAATTCTCCCGAATCACCCGTGTATTCAAAGGGTAAGACACTCTATGGCCTCTATCAGACGAAAGATGATATCCGTAAGAGGGACTTTGCCATCATCGTCGAGGGGTATTTTGACCTTCTTTCGCTCTGGGGGAGCGGTATCAGAAACGTTATTGCGACCCTCGGGACAGCCCTTACAAAAAATCAGATTGAACTCGTACGGAGATTCACCCGGAATATCGTGATACTATTCGATCCCGATGAAGGTGGAAGGAGTGCCGTGGAGCGAAGCCTTCAGCTGTTTCTCGAGGAGAAAATACATGCAAAGGTGGTGGTGCTCCCTGACGGCAACGATCCCGCTGACTTTGTGATGAAATACGGGAAAGAAGCACTGGAGGATAGTATCGCGAATGCCACTTCCATGGTGGATTATTACATAGAGCGTATTATCGGAGGCAGGGGAACCCTCGAGGAAAATATTGATTCCATCGGCGGTTCCATCTCCTTTATCGCAAACATAGCCGATCCGATAGAGCGAAACCTCTTTATAAAAAGGGTTTCCGAGAAGTTGGGCGTTGATCAGGGATTGCTGAAAACTGAAGTGGCTAGGGCCCTCAAGAAATCGGGAAGGGTTTCGAAAGCGAAAGACCCTCGAAGAAGCGATACCACGAGCGTTGATGTGGTGGAGCTGAGCCTCATTTATCTGATGTGTGAATATCCTGAAAAGATACCCCGTGTCATTGATGAAAAGACAATCGATTATTTTGTTAGTTCCGAACTCAGAACTCTGGGGCAGGCGCTGATCGGGTCCTTCGAGAAAGACAACGGACGGGGCATTTCGGATCTCGTCAATGAGATGGATCATGGTACCGTTAAAGAGAAACTGATGAAGATGATGATGGAGAAGCAACCCTTTGACGAGGGGGTTATCGACAGGGTTTTTGAGGATACCCTGAAAAAGATCAGGGTGACGTGGTATAAGAACAGGCATAAAATCATAAAAAGGGAGCTTGCACGGGCGCAGGGAATGGGTGATAAAGATCTGAGTGCAAGGCTTTTGATGGAAAAGGGAAAACTGCTGAAAGAGGAAAAAGGATCATATCAGTAAATATTTCAGGGAGAAGTGAAAATGAAGAAGATAATGAACTCGGATGAGGTAAAAAAACTAATTTCAATGGGTGAGGAGAAGGGTTTTCTTACCTATGACGATTTCAATGACATATTGCCCTCCGAGATAGTTTCGTCTTCCAAGATAGACGACATAATAGTGCTCTTCGGTGAGAAGAATATCGATATCATCGATGTCGATAGTACTGATGTCGATAGTACTGATAAACATGGTCCGAAAAAGACGGAAGAGGCACCTGAAAAAAAGAGTGAAATTGCCAAGGCAAGTGCATCGTCCCTCTCGCAGACACTTGCAAAGACTGGTGATCCCGTCAAGATGTATCTCCGGGAGATGGGGCTTGTCTCTCTTCTCTCCCGTGAGGAGGAGGTGGAGATCGCAAAGAAGATTGAGGCAGGCGAGGAAAAGATCATGGGAACCCTCTTCAGCATGCCCGTCTTCGTGAAGGAAGTGATTGATATAGGGGCGAAACTTCGAAGCGGGGAGATCAGAATAAAAACCGTCATCGGAAATCTTGAAGATGAAGGTGGCTTTGTCGAGGAAGATATCCATATGGAACGGGTGCAGAGTCTCATCGACAGGGTAACCGTCCTGGATGCAAAAAATGCGGCCCGTAAAGAGAAGCTGAAGGATAAGACGCTGAGCGATCTGAGCCGAAAAAGGGCTGAAAATGAGATTGCGAAAAATTCAAAGGAGATAGCCAAGCTCTGCAAGGAAGTGAATTTCAGTAAGAAACGTATCAATACCATGGTGTCGAAATTGAAAGATGCCGCAGGCCGCATTAGAAGAGTTGAAAAAAGGATGAAAACCTGCAGGGACCAGACAGGTGCACCGATAAAAACGCTGGAAAAGGCCTTTACCCGGATGAGGAACGATAAGGACAAAGGCAAAGCGGCCGCGAAAGAGATAGGGGTAAAACTTGACAAGCTAAAAGATTACGAACAGATTATTAGAGAGTCGCGACGAGAGAGAAAACGGGTAACCTCTCAGATAAGCGCGACCTCGGAGCACCTCAAAAAAGTGGTAGGGTCGATAGTCAAGGCAGAGAGTGGAGCCAACGAGGCAAAGCAGAAACTGATTAAGGCCAACCTAAGGCTGGTGGTAAGCATTGCCAAGAAATATACGAATCGTGGATTACAGTTTCTGGACCTCATTCAGGAAGGTAATATAGGCTTGATGAAGGCCGTTGAAAAGTTTGAATATCAGAGGGGATATAAGTTTTCTACCTATGCCACATGGTGGATCAGGCAGGCCATAACGAGGGCGATAGCAGATCAGGCACGGACAATACGGATCCCTGTGCATATGATCGAGACGATCAACAAGCTGATCAGGACCTCGCGGTATCTTGTTCAGGAACTGGGAAGGGAACCGAACCCCTCGGAAATAGCGGAAAAAATGGAGTTTCCTCTTGAAAAGGTCAGAAAGGTGCTGAAAATCGCAAAAGAGCCCATATCACTGGAAACCCCGATAGGCGAGGAAGAGGATAGTTCTCTGGGAGATTTCATCGAAGATAAAAAAATCATGTCCCCCTCGGATGCCACGATGAGGATGGATCTGGCCACACAGACCAGAAAGATCCTTTCCACCCTGACGCCGAGGGAGGAGAAGGTTCTCAGGATGCGTTTCGGGATCAGCGAAAAGGCTGATTTTGACATGGAGAAGGAACGCGGTGATCTCTCCGATACCATAGAGCGTGCGCGGCAGATCGAAGACAACGTTTTGAAGAAGATGCGGGTGTCATCGAGGAGAAGAGAGATAAAGAGCGGGAACAAATAACAGATCGGTATTGTTGTAGAAAGTGAGGGAAACCATTATGCCGGAAAAACCATATGTTTCAGGGACCTTTTGTAGAGATATCGGTTGCGCGCACCATGCAGCACTGGAAAATTTAACGGGTGACGAATATATTCAGAAAAAGACTGTCTACTGCAAAGATTGCTTCGCCTGGCAATTCTACAACTGGCTGAAGGAAAACAACTGGAGGGTGGTGAAGACATCCCCGGAGATGTCGGCGAAGGAACTCGCGGCTCGTATTAAGGGAATCGATCCCGTCAAGGTGGAAGACCTCACCATGGATGAGATACTCTGTCTTTAAAATAGGGTGTAAAAAAGGGGAGGAATACCCTCGTTTTGTGTTACACTGAAGAGCGAGTATATACGGTCAAAGATTTCTCGAAGCAAGACTTCGGTTACCTCCAATAAAGTGGAAAAATCAGTTTCTGCCCTTCGCAGTTAATCGCCGCAATATGCCACGGCCTCGATTTCGATTTCAACGTCTTTCGGCAGGCGGCTCACCTCTACGCAGGCCCTCGCCGGAAGCGATTTCCCGAAGTATTCCCCATAGATTTGATTAAATTCGGGAAAGTTGGCCATGTCTTTCAAATAGATCGTGACCTTTACCGTGTCATCGAGACTCGATCCGCCGGCTTCGATAATCGCCTTTAGATTGTCCAGCACCATCCGTGTCTCGTCTCCAAAGGATTCCTGAACGAGTTGCCCCGTTTGGGGATTGATGGCGATTTGTCCCGACACATAGAGAAAGCCCTTTATCTTGATCGCCTGTGAATAGGGGCCGACCGGTGCCGGAGCGGCACCGGAAGTTATGCTCTGTTTTTCCATCATTATCCTCCCACCTTTCTTCCTCTTACTAATGAGCACGCTTCGATGTCAACAACAAAGTATGTGGATTCTCTCTCCTGACAGCAAATGATTGCCTCAGGGGTTTGAATTGCAAAGCGAGCATTCCCCGCTTTCTGCGGCGGGGCAAGCGAGAATATAAAATAAACATTTTCCTTAACAATCGGAGATTCTCCGCAACTTGTTGCGGGGAGATTCAAAAGACTGCTTCGTCATTTAATCCCATTATGATATAAGGGTTGCAACACGGTCAAGCCTTTGTTAAAGGTTTAAAATATTTTGATATACAGCGATAAAATACAGATCTCGCTATGGAAAACATTTTTACCGTAACAGAATTGACAGCCAATATTAAAGCCCTTCTGGAAACGAGCTTTGGGCTCCTCTGGGTAACGGGTGAGGTTTCAAACCTGAGGCGTCCCGCCTCGGGTCACGTATATTTTACCCTGAAAGATGAGACGAGCCAGATACGTGCCGTTATCTTTCGGCCGGCCTTTGCCAAAATAGGCTTTGCCCTTGAGGACGGAATGGAGATAGTCTGCCGCGGGAGGCTGAATGTATATCACCTCCGCGGTGAGTATCAGATCGTTATCGATGCCGCCGAACCGAGGGGTCTCGGGGCACTGCAAATGGCCTTTGAACAGCTCAAAAGGCGTCTCGATGAGGAAGGACTTTTCGATCCGTCCCACAAGAAGAAGATCCCCTTTCTCCCCCAAAGAATCGGTGTCGTCACCTCGTCCACCGGTGCTGCCATACGGGATATCCTGAATATTACGGGACGGAGGTTTCCTTCAGTTAATATCCTGATTGCGCCCGTAAGGGTCCAGGGCGTGGAGGCACCCCCGGAGATATGCGATGCTATTTCTCGCCTCAATGAGATCCCCGATATCGACGTGATCATCCTGACCCGCGGAGGGGGCTCGCTTGAAGACCTTTTCCCCTTTAATGACGAGCGGGTTGCCCGGGCGATTGTTTCCTCAGAAATTCCCGTCATATCGGCAGTGGGTCATGAAATAGATTTTACCATTTCCGATTTTGTGGCCGATCTCAGGGCGCCGACCCCCTCAGCTGCGGCAGAGCTCGTTGTTCCCCAGAGAAAAGATCTGGCCGTACATTTAGAGGGTCTGCATAGGAGACTGACGAATGGGTGGAAGAAAAAAACTGAAAGATCGGAAGAAATGGTTTGTGCCCTTCGCGGGAGATTGAGGGATCCGGGGAAAAAGATTGCCGACCTCAGGATCAGAATCGACGATCAAACCTTTCGCATTGCCGAAGACATAAAAAGAAGCCTCGCAAGGAGGAGGGATAGCGTTCTCTATGCGGGAAGATTTTTGATGCGTGCGAATCCTGTGGGAGAGGTGCGTGACTATCGTTTAGTGGTTGAAAATCTCAAAAAAAGTGTTATAGCGGGAACCACATTTTACCTTAAGAACACGAAAAACAGGTTTCAGCGAGAACTTGTCATGCTGGAGAGCCTGAACCCCCTTTCCATTTTGAAACGGGGCTATGGGATAGTGAAACGATTACCCGAGGGGAACATCGTGAGAGATGCGACGACCCTTGCCGTGGGAAGCCGGATCGATGTCAGGTTGTTCTCCGGGAGTCTCTCGGCAGAAGTGACCAAGATTTCCGAGGAGTAAGAGCGATGGCAGAGAAAAAATTCGAGAAGGCATTGGAGAAACTGGAGGAAATTGTCAGGAAGATGGAGGAGGGGGAATTGACCCTGGAAGAATCTCTTAAGGCCTTTGAAGAAGGGATCAAGCTCTCCCGTTTTTGTCTTACAAAGCTGGAAGAAGCTGAAAGGAAGGTCGAGGTTCTCCTCGCCGATGAGGAAGATTTTGATACGAAGCCCTTCTCAGGAGACGAGAATGATGGAAAGTAGCGAGGGGATGTCCCTCAAGGAATATCTGGAGGCGAAAAGGGGGATGGTCGATGAGGCCCTCGATCGTTTCCTTCCCGGGGAAAGTGGGATTTCTCCTGAGATCTTCAAATCGGCACGATACAGCGTTTTTGCCGGGGGAAAGAGGATAAGACCGATACTCTGTATGGCCGCGGCGGAGACCCTGGGTCAGGATGGTGCAATGACACTTCCCGTCGCCTGCGCTCTCGAGATGATACACACCTATTCTCTTATCCATGATGATCTTCCCGCAATGGATGACGATGATTACAGAAGGGGGATGCCGACAAATCATAAGGTCTTCGGAGAAGATATCGCAATCCTTGCGGGTGATGCCCTCCTCACAGAGGCATTTCACCTCATGTCGGGGAGCGATCTCGTGAATGGGATTTCTCCGGAGAGACTCCTCAGAATCATGCATGAGATATCGAAGGCAGCGGGATTCTTCGGAATGATCGGCGGTCAGGTCATTGACCTGAAATCCGAGGGTCAGGATGTTACCATGGAGACGCTCCACCGCATCCATACCCTTAAGACCGAGGCACTGATTACGGTTTCGGTCAGGGCGGGTGCCATAATCGCAGGGGCCGATGAACACGAGCTTCGGAAACTGTCTGAATACGGCAGCAAGATAGGGCTTGCCTTTCAGATAACAGACGACATTCTTGATATAGAAGGCGATCAGGAGATCCTCGGAAAGGACACGGGGAGTGACAGGGAAAAGATGAAAGTGACATTTCCCGCCCTGATCGGTATAGAATCGTCGAAAGAAAAGGCCAGAGGCCTCATCGAAGAGGCGCTCACCACCCTTGCATCGTTTGATGAAAGGGCAGAACCCCTTAGAATGATTGCGAGATTCATCGTGGAGAGAAAATCCTGAGAGGCGCTAGGGAGACTGTTGGATGGATGTGAAGAAGACAGGGATACTCGAGAAGGTAGAATTTCCAGAAGATATACGAAAACTCGATATTGACCAGTTGAATATCCTGGCTGATGAGATCAGGGCGAAGATTATAGAAACGGTAGCACGAAACGGCGGCCACCTTGCTCCCTCGCTGGGTGCGGTGGAGCTTTCGCTTGCCATACACTATGTATTCGACACACCGAGAGATAAGGTCGTCTGGGATGTAGGACACCAGGCCTATGCCCATAAGATTATTACGGGGAGGCAGAAGGTATTTCATACGCTCAGAAAGATGGGTGGAATCAGCGGCTTCCCCAAGCGTGACGAAAGTGTCTATGACGTGTTTGATGTGGGGCACAGCAGCACCTCGATCTCTGCCGCTTCAGGTATTGCTGAGGCCCGGTGTCTGAAAAATGAGTCCTTTAAGGTCATTGCCGTTATCGGCGACGGGTCTATGACAGCGGGTATCTCATTTGAGGGGTTGAACTGGGCCGGTGACAGGAAGAAGGATATTATCGTTATTCTGAATGATAATGAGATGTCGATATCTCCGAACGTCGGGGCCATGTCTTCCTATCTTAACAAGATCATGACGGGGCAGCAGGTTACCAAACTGAGGGCGAGAATTCAGGGCTTTTTGAGGACGATTCCCGGAATTGGTGAACAGATGGTTAAATTCACCAAGCAGGTGGAGGAATCGTTGAAGGCCTTTGTTGTGCCGGGGATGCTCTTCGAAGAGATGGGATTCATGTATGTAGGCCCCCTGGAGGGACACAGGCTCGATCGCCTGATAAAGACCTTCCAGAATATCAAGGAACTTGACAGGCCCGTTCTCGTTCATGTGATCACAAAAAAAGGGAAGGGATATAAATTTGCCGAGGATGAGCCGTCGAAATTTCACGGCATTGGCGCTTTCGATGTTGAGACGGGAAAACCCCGCGCGGCGGCGGAGGCGAAACCTTCCTATACGGAGATCTTTGGGAGAACCATGGTCAGTCTGGCACGCGAGAATCCGAGGATTGTGGCAATTACCGCGGCCATGACACACGGGACGGGTCTCGATACATTCGCCCTTGAAATGCCTGAGCGATTTTACGATGTCGGTATTGCCGAGCAGCATGGCGTTACCTTTGCCGCAGGTCTTGCGACGGAGGGGTATATACCCGTTGTGGCCATATATTCAACCTTCCTTCAGAGGGCCTATGACCAGGTGCTCCACGATGTGTGTCTTCAGAAATTACCGGTCATTTTCGCCCTCGACCGCGGCGGCGTCGTGGGGGATGACGGTCCCACGCACCACGGACTTTTCGATTACTCCTATCTGAGGGCCATCCCCAATATCATCGTTATGGCACCGAAGGATGAAAACGAACTGCAGCACATGTTGAAGACAGCCGTTGAGTGCAGGCGTCCCGCCTCCATTCGATATCCGAGAGGAGGGGGTATGGGGGTTGCAATCGACGAAACCCCGAGGGCACTTGACATCGGCAAAGGTGAGCTTATGACCGAGGGCGAAGATGTTGCGATTTTTGCCATCGGATCCACCGTCTATCCCGCTCTTGCCGCTGCCGAAAGGCTGGAGCGAGACGATATAAAAGCGGCGGTAGTGAACAGCCGTTTTGTAAAACCCCTTGATAGAGATCTGCTGTGTAATCTGGCCCTGTTGACAAAGAAGGTCCTCATCGTTGAGGAAAATGTCCTCATGGGTGGTTTCGGGAGCGCCGTCCTCGAGATGTTTGGGGAGGAGGGCATTTCGGGGGTCGCCGTAAAGAGGGTGGGAATCAGCGATGAATTTGTCGAGCACGGGACCCAGAGTGAATTGAGATTAAAATACGGCCTCGATGAAGAAGGCATTGCCAGGGCCGCCCGGATGCTGGTCAAGCTTAAGTGTTGAAGACAAGCGATCCGGATGACCATTAGATAGCCACCTATGAACTCCAAAAAAAAGAAGATACGGCTGGACAGGCTCCTCGTTGAACGGGGGCTTTTACAGGCCCGCGAGAGGGCGAGGGCCCTTATCATGTCGGGAGCCGTCCTTGTGGATGAGACAATTGTCGATAAGGCGGGCACCCAGGTGTCGACTGATTCGAAGATACGAATAAAGGGTGACGATAACCCCTATGTAAGCAGGGGAGGACTGAAGCTGAAAGGCGCCCTTGAGGAATTCGGGATTGATGCGAAAGGCTCGGTTGTCCTTGACGTGGGTGTTTCCACCGGCGGCTTTACCGACTGCCTCCTTCAGGAGGGGGCGAAAAAGGTCTATGCCGTTGACGTCGGGTACGGTCAGCTTGCCTGGAAACTGAGAACCGACGAGAGGGTGGTCCTTTTCGAGCGGGAGAATATCCGCTACTTTTCAGGTGACGGTATCGACGATGAAAT
The DNA here is from genome assembly GCA_964430915.1 of uncultured Syntrophaceae bacterium. Classification (GTDB taxonomy): domain Bacteria; phylum Desulfobacterota; class Syntrophia; order Syntrophales; family UBA2210; genus JAFGBH01. Next base: position 7,412 of record CAYSHT010000022.1, on the reverse strand, counting down.
CGACCTCGCAACGATCGATGTCTCCTTCATTTCCCTTAAGCTTGTGCTCCCCGCGGCGGTAAACCTTATCAAAAAAGGAGCAATCATCCTCGCCCTCATAAAGCCGCAGTTTGAGGCGGGTAAGGCTGATGTGGGGAAAAAGGGAGTCGTCAGGGACCCTGAGGTTCATGAAAGGGTTGTTGACGATATAGTAGCCTTTTCTCGCGAGATCGGTTGCAGGATTGAGGGAACCTGTGAATCGCCCATAAAGGGACCGGCGGGAAACAGGGAATTTTTCCTCTATGCCAGAAACGAAGGCTCCGGCTCTGCGGGCACGGAGTCATCGGAAGAAAACGAAGACTGAGCGGTAGAATGAACCGATGGGAATAAAACTGGCAAAAACAGCGGGATTCTGCATGGGCGTGAAACGGGCGGTCGATATCGTTCTCGATATCGCCCAGAGCAAAGGGGATGAAAAGGTTTATACCTACGGCCCCCTTATCCATAATCCCCAGACCGTTGAACTCCTGAAGGGGCGGGGGATCGTCCCCATCTTTGATATCGACGAGGTTGATGAGGGGACGATCGTCGTGAGGGCGCACGGAATATCACCACAGGAGAGGGAAAAGATCAATAGAAAGGGGTTGAAGATATTTGATGCGACCTGTCCCCGGGTGGCGCGGGTCCAGTCCATCATAAAAAAACATGCGTCCCTCGGCTATACGATTATTATTGCCGGTGACAAGGAACACCCCGAGATCGCGGGGCTTCTCGGATACTCTTACGGGAACGGCGTTGCCGTGGGCACGAGGGATGAGGTTGATGAACTGCCGCTCTTTGACAAGGTATGCGTCGTTGCCCAGACCACGCAGAATACCGATCAGTACAAAAAGATCGTGGAGAAAATACGGGAAAAGTACAGCCATGTGGTGGTCTTTAATACCATCTGCGATTCGACGGAGAAGCGGCAGGAAGAGATCAGTGATCTCTCGTGTGAGATGGACGGGATCATTATCGTCGGCGGCAAAAACAGCGCAAATACGAAGCGGCTCGCAATGACGGCACGACAGTTCGGGACCCCCACTTTTCATGTCGAAACGGCAGATGAGCTGAGGGAAATCGATTTAACAGGCTATGAAAAGGTAGGCGTTTCGGCCGGGGCATCGACACCCAACTGGATCACCGACGGTGTTATCGACCACCTGACCCATTATCAGGAGGAGAAGGATCACAAAAAACTGAAGTTTCTCTACAACCTCTGGATATTTCTGGTCAGAACGGATATCTATACGGCAATCGGTGCAGGGTTTCTGTCCTTCGCAAGTATGCTTCTTCAGGGATTGAGGCCGAGCGTATTCAATATCCTTATTGCCGCCACCTATGTCTATGCAATGCATATCATCAACAGGGTGCAGTTCAGCAAATCCGCGAGAGTCGCGGGGAGTTTCAGGGGAAAACCCTATCACAGGAATAAAAAGACCTATCTCGCCATTGCCGTTTTGTGCCTTGCTGTATCGGTTGTGCTCGCCTCCTTCACGGGCGCGGCACCCTTTGTGCTCCTCGTTTCTATCTCCTGTCTTGGGCTGCTCTACAATATCAGCATATTTCCTGCAGGATGGGGCCTGGGAAAACTGGGGGACCTGCCCGGTTCGAAGGAGATATTCACCGCCGCCGCCTGGGCCGCGGTGATCGCCGTTCTCCCACAGATCGGTATCGGCCTCACGATAACACCCGATATGGCGGTGACCTTTCTTGTTGTCTTTACAATTGTGTTTTCCAAGACTGCGCTTTCCGATATAATGGATATCCAGAGCGACAGGCTCGTGGGACGGGAAACAATACCCGTTATCATCGGGGAGGAGGGTATGGGCAGGTTGCTGCGGATCATTTCCTTCGTTATGGCTGGCATTCTGCTCGCACTTACCCTTGCCGGGTACTCGTCATTCATGAGCCTTGCCCTCCTGGCATCCCTATTTTATATATGGATTTGTTTGAAACTTTGTGTTAGAAAGGCTCGTTTTTACAGCATTGTTCTTGAGGGACTCCTGGAGACGAACTATATCATCGCAGGTCTTTGCGTGTCTCTCTGGTATTGTATAGGTGCCTATATTTTGTAGTGCCCCGAGGTGGCGTATGCCGGTGAAAAAGAAATTCCTTGGTCTGATAATTATAATCGCACTGACGTTTGTCATTTCATCCTGCGGAGGGATTCGATACTCCAAGACAATGAAGGGTGCGGAGGATTTCCATCCGAAATCTGTCGGGATCATTGAAGTGAGGGCCGGCGGATATCCCGAGGTAAAGGGCACTGCTGATACGATTGTAACAGAGGTTCTTTCGGAGAAGAAGTGGTTTTCAAACGTCATTTCAGAGAAAAAAATTCAGGAAAAAATGGCGTCTGACGTCGGGGTCAAAGCTATTGTCGACAAATATCTCATGAAGCTCGAAAAGGTGAGCTATTCCGATCCCGAACTGAGCAGGAAGATCGGGGAGATATATGCTGTTGACGCCCTCCTTGTGGTTACCGTGGATTTCTGGGCCTACACTACAGAAGGTGATGACAAGGTGGCCAAGATTGGTTTCAGTATGGACCTTGTGGATGCCGCAAGCGGCAAGATAATCTGGAAGGCGGCACACCATAAGGTGAAAAAATATAAATTTTTCAAGCCTGACAGCTCGAAGTTGGCGAAAAGCGTTTCAAAGAAAATGATTACGCAGATGCCTCATTGAGAACGGTAAAAACGTATTTCAGGTATTTGGAATTGCGGCGGTTTTTGTAACGTACCAGCCGAGGTTCCTATTATATTTATATAAAAGTGGAGGATATCGAGAAATGGCTTATGTAATTACTGATGAGTGCATTGCCTGCGGCAGTTGTGAGGATGAGTGTCCCGTAGATGCCATAAGTGAGGGGGACGATAAGTATATAATCAATCCCGATCTCTGCACCGATTGTGGCGCCTGCGCCGATATATGTCCGGTAGAGGCTATAATACCGGGGGACGAAAAGTAATAGAACTTTCTGTTTTGCCGGTACATTGTCGGTGACCGAAAAGGGATATTCCTTTCTTGTTGATACCCCCGTGAAAGAATCAGGAAAAGATGAATGGGTTTATTTATAACGTTTGAGGGAATTGAAGGTTCCGGAAAGACTACCCAGATAGGAATAACAGGGGATTATTTAGATAAGAAAAAAGTTCCTTTCATTATCACTGAGGAACCGGGAGGAACGGGGCTCGGCAGCGAGCTCAGGCAGATTCTCTTAGACAAAATATCTCTCAATATAGCCGAAAAGGCTGAGCTTCTTCTCTTTGCGGCAGACAGGGCGCAGCATATAGAAGAAGTAATCCTCCCGGCGATGAGCGAGGGGAAGGTGGTCCTCTGCGACCGCTTCTCCGATGCCACCATTGCTTATCAGGGTTTCGGACGGGGAGTAGACGTCGATTTTATCAGGACTGTAAACAGTTTTTCATCGCAATCCCTGAAACCCGATCTGACACTTCTTTTTGATGTCCCCGTTGCAACAGGACTGGAAAGGCTTAAGGACCGGATATCCCCGACGGGGAAGGCTTCTCTGGAGGACCGTTTCGAAAGGGAGAAAGCGGAATTTCACCAGAGGATTCGGGACGGGTATCTCTCCCTTTTGCGTGATGAACCTGACAGGATCAGACTTATCGACGGGTCACGAAAGGTGGAGGAGGTGGCGAAAGAGGTCTGTCACTTTGTGGCTAAGCTCATAGAGGGGTCGTAACAGGGAGATGTCTTTTAGCGACATATATGGTCAGGAACGGCAGAAGGCTGTTTTAAAAAGTTCCATGGAGCGGGGGAGGATCTCCCATGCCTATCTTTTTCATGGGATGAAGGGGGTGGGGAAAAAAACCACCGCCTGGATCTTTGCGAAGGCGCTTAACTGCAGGGAGGAAGGCTTCGATTCCTGCGACAGCTGTTCTTCCTGTGTCAAGATGGATCACGGAAATCACCCCGATTTTATTCTGATAGAACCGGAAGGATTCTTTATCAAGATAGAGGCCGTGAGAGCTCTCCAAGGCCAGATAAAATTCAGGCCTTTTGAGGGGGATAAAAGGGTCTTTGTCATTGTTGATGCCGAAAGAATGAACGGTCCCGCTGCCAATGCCCTTCTCAAGACCCTGGAAGAACCCACGTCGTCAAATATTCTTATACTGATTTCATCGCGCCCCCATGAACTCCCGAGAACGGTAGTCTCCCGGTGTCAGAGACTCAGGTTCAATCCCCTCGACAGGGATGTCATTGCCTCATTTCTCATGGATAGGCATTCGCTGGATGAAGAGGCTGCCCGTTTAATCGCCGCATCGTCGGGGGGGAGTATAGGAAGGGCGCTGGAGATGAAAGAGGAATCCTATCTCTCGTTCAAAAACGGGGTCATAGAGAGGATTTCCGATTCGAAGGCATCGAAAGATCCCCTGGAGTTTCTCTCCTTCGTGGATTATCTGGGCGATGACAGGAAAAAGGTCCTTGAAAAACTCGATATAATGAAGAGCTGGTACAGGGATATCCTGGTATATAAAGAAACGGATGATGTTGACGGCCTGATCCACCGTGATATAGTGGATAGGACGAGGAAAGGCTCACGTGAAATGTCGGGGGCGGATATCCTTCAGAATATAAGGGTGATAAAAGAGGCATACAGCGCAATTGAGCGAAACGCAAACAGGCAGTTGACTCTGGAGGCAATGATGTTTAAGCTCCGGGGAGCGGCTTTTGATAACGGGGAGACTCTCCCCGATCCGGTGTGAGATGATGGAAGAGAAAAAGGTGTTGAAAAACATCGTCGGCGTCAGGTTCAAGGAAAAGGGGAAGACCTATACCTTTGACGCCACCGATGTGGATCTCAATAAGGGCGATAAAACAATCGTGAATACCGAAAACGGCCTTGCCATCGGTGTGGTTGTAGCGGAAGTCATGCCCCTGCCTGAGGACAAACTGCCCGATAATCTGAAAAAGGCGATTAGAAAGGCCACCGACGATGACTTGAAAGTCGAGGAGGGGAACATCGGGGTCGAAAAAGAGGGCTTTACCTTTTGTGCGGAACGGATAAAGGAACGGGACCTCCCGATGAAACTCGTCGACGTCGAGCGCCTCTTTGACAAGACCAAGATGATTTTTTACTTTATCGCCGAGAACAGGGTCGATTTCAGGGAACTCGTCAAGGATCTCGTACAGAAATTCAGGACACGGATCGAACTCAGGCAGATCTGGGTCAGGAGCGAGGCCCGTATAACCGGCGGTATGGGTATATGCGGGAGGGAAATCTGCTGTTCCAGTTTCCTCAATAACTTTGCACCCGTATCCATCAAGATGGCCAAGGAGCAGAGCATGCTTCTCAACCCGGAAAAGATATCCGGTCTGTGCGGGAGGCTCATGTGCTGCCTCGCCTTTGAATACGACGATTACGCGAGAGTAAAGAAAAACATACCGAAGTGCGGCAAAACCGTCTATACCCCCGAAGGGCGGGGCAAGGTGATACGGCAAAACGTCCTTGAAGAGAAGGTTGTCGTCAGGTTGGAAGAGGAAAGAGAAATCGAAGTTTCGGTCCATGATATTATGGAGAAGAAGCTCTGAGCTATCACTATATCTGGAGAACACTACAATGAAGGAATCGTTTTACGTAACAACACCTATTTACTATGTCAATGCCTCACCCCATATCGGCCATGCCTATACGACGATAGTGGCCGATATGATGGCGAGATATTACCGTATGGCCGGTCGTGACACCTATTTTCTGACCGGCACCGATGAGCACGGGGACAAGGTGGCCGAGGCGGCAGAAGAGGCGGGAGAGACTCCGCAGCAGTATACCGATAAAATCAGCGCCCAGTTCAGGGATCTCTGGCCGGAGCTGAAGATAACGAATGACTATTTTATCAGGACCACCGACGAGAATCACAAGAAAGTGGTCAGGTCCATCCTGCAGAAGGTCTATGATTCCGGTGACATCTATTTCGGCGAATACGAAGGGTTTTACTGCGTGGGCTGCGAGCGGTTCTACCGGGAATCGGAACTGGTGGACGGAAAATGTCCCGATCACCAGACGGAGCCCGAGCACAGGAAGGAGAGCAACTACTTCTTCAAGATGAGCAAGTATCAGGACTGGCTCATCAACTATATAAAGGACAACCCCGATTTTATCAGGCCCGAGAGGTACAAAAACGAGGCCCTCGCCTTTTTGCGTGAACCCCTCGAGGATCTCTGCATATCGAGGCCCAAAACGAGGCTTACCTGGGGAATTACCCTCCCCTTCGATGAGAATTACGTCACCTACGTCTGGTTTGATGCCCTGATCAATTATCTGACCGGTGTCGACTATCCCGATGGCGATAAGTATAAGACTTACTGGCCCGTCGTAGAGCATCTTATCGCGAAGGATATACTGAAACCCCATGGGATTTACTGGCCCACCATGCTTCAGGCGGCCGGTATTGCCCCCTATCATAACCTGAACGTTCACGGTTACTGGAATATCGAAGAGAGCAAGATGTCGAAGAGCCGCGGTACCGTGGTAAAACCGCTGGATCTGAAAGACAAGTACGGCCTTGATTCCTTCAGGTATTTTCTCCTGAGGGATATGGTCTTCGGCCTCGACTCCAACTTCAGCGAAGAGGGCTTTGTCCAGAGGATAAACTCGGATCTTGCCAATGACCTGGGAAACCTGGTGAGCAGGTCCCTTTCCATGGCCGTCAAATACTGTGACGGAAAGGTCCCCGAAGGGGGAGAACCCTCCGGCGAAGACGGTGTCCTTATCGAAAAGGGAGAGGGGCTTTTTACGGAGGTTGATTCATCCTTCAGGGCCCTGCAGTTTCATAAATCGCTCATTTCCATATGGGATTTTATCAACGTGACGAACAAATATATCGTGGAACGGGAACCCTGGGCACTGGCAAAAGACCCGTCGGCCGCGGCGCGTCTGAATACCATCATGTACAATATTCTTGAGGCCCTCAGGGTTGTGGCGGTCCTTATCATGCCCTTCATGCCCGAGACGGCGGAAGAGATTCAGAAGAGGCTTGGCATCGAGAATCGGGAATCGCAGGATTTTGAGAGCGTGAAACAGTGGGGCGGGCTTGCGGCGGGCAATTCCCTCACAAGGGGTGAATCCCTCTTTCCGCGTGTCACCTACGAAAAGGAGGAAGCTCCTGTGGAGAGGAAACTGACCGACGTGAAGGAAGAGATATCCTTCGACGACTTCATGAAAATAGATATCAGGGTTGCCGAGATTTTAGAGGCCGAAATGGTGCCGAAATCGAGCAAACTCATCAAGATGAAGGTCGATGTCGGTGAAGAGAGAACCATTGTTGCCGGCATGGGGAAGGACTATACGCCCGAGGAGTTGATAGGAAAAAAGATAACCGTTGTCGTCAACCTGAAACCGACGAAGATCATGGGCGTGGAAT
>CAYSHT010000021.1:2165-22374 GCA_964430915.1 uncultured Syntrophaceae bacterium | reverse complement strand
CCCCATCATTCTCGGCGGAATGGTGTGGATCGGAAAATCGGAGCTGGCGGCCGCCGTGTCGGAGGCGGGAGGCCTTGGACTCCTTGCTGCGGGTGGAATGACCCTGGAAGAAATGTCAGAAGAAGCAGAAAAGGTACGAGAGATAACGTCAAAACCCTTTGGCGTCAACGTTCCCCTTGCGAGACCCGATGCATGGGATCTGATAGATAGAGCAGTAAAAGGCGGTGCCTCCGTGGTTGCGACATCGGCGGGAAGCCCCAAAAAATTAACGGGGCAGATAAAGGATCTGGGCTGTACGGTTATGCATGTTGTCCCCTCAGTATCTTTCGCTGAAAAATGCGCTGATGCAGGAGTTGATATTGTCATTGCAGAAGGAATTGAAGCTGGCGGTCATGACGGATTTGATGAGATTACGACTATGGCACTTATTCCTCAGGTAGTGGATGCTGTTACTGTTCCCGTTGTCGCAGCGGGAGGCATCGCCGACGGCAGAGGGTTTGTGGCGGCCCTTTCCCTCGGGGCAAAAGGGGTACAGATGGGAACGCGTTTCGTTGCAACTCACGAAGCGGCGGCACATCTCCGCTTTAAGGAAGCCATCCTTAAGGTCGAGGCAAACGGTACGACCCTTACGGGAAGAACAACCGTGGGGCCAACGCGGGGGATAAAGAACAGGCTGACCGAGATGATACTCGATGCGGAAAGACGGGGAGCAACGCAGGAGGAAATTTTTGATCTCGTCGGCGAAGGCCGCTCTGCCATTGCGAGCATTGAGGGAAATATCGAAGAGGGCTCGGTCTACTGCGGTCAGATCGGTGGAATGATACGGGAGATCAAGAGCGTCAAAGAGGTGATAGACAACGTAATCCACGAGGCCGAAGCGGTGGTAACATCACTTCAGGGCGGAATTTCTGACTGATAGTAAGGGAGAACGCATTCTCATTTAAACTCTTTTCTCCCCCTTGTTCCGGTTTTGACGGAGGCTGATACTTTTTTCACGCAGATTTAAAGGAGGGAACTGCGATGAAGAATCTGAAGGGGAAAAACGCTCTTCTCACGGGGGGATCTCGCGGTCTGGGACCGGTTATCGCTGAGGCATTTGCCGGTGAGGGAATCAATATCGCCCTTGCCGCACGCTCCGAAGAGGAACTTACAAAGGTCGCGGACAATCTCTCATCCTATAATATTCGAACCGCCGCAATTCCCGCCGACATCACCGATGAAACATCTTTGCAACACCTCGTTGAAACAACGATTGACACCCTCGGCAGCATCGATATCCTGGTGAACAACGCCGGCATTGAATGGGTGAGCCGCTATGTCAGTCTCTCACCGGAACACATAAGGCGCATCATAAAAACCAATCTGATGGGACCGATGGTGCTTACGAGACTGGTGCTGCCCCACATGCTGGAGCGGAAAAGCGGACATATCGTAACCATGTCATCACTGGGGGGCAAAAAGGGATCACCCTATTCCGCCACCTATGCCGCCACAAAGGCGGGACTGGTGGAATGGACCAGTGGTCTGCGTCAGGAACTGAAGGGAACGGGCGTCGGCGCATCCGTCATATGTCCCGGTTTTGTCTCCGACATCGGCATGTTCGCCGTCTACAACAAGCGCGCACCCAAAATCGTCGGTGAAACGACCCCCGAAAAAGTCGCCAATGCCGTCATACGGGCGATTGAGAAGGATGTTCAGGAGATTATCGTGAGCCCAGGCGCGATTATCGTGATGAAGCTCCTCGATGCCATCCATCCAGGCATCATATCGACATTCCTGAGATACACCGGCGTCTACGACTTCTATCGCGGGCAGGCCGATGACAATGAAAAGGAACTGCGTGAGGCAGACTCCGGCTGATTGTTTTCGGTCTCTCATAAAGGCTCGAGACACCGTTATAAAAATTAAATCTTTTCATGGAAAATATTTGACATTCCCTCTTTTTCATTTTAGCACTATAATAATTTCAAAAAGGGGGAACAGAATGAAAAAACTCAGCCTTTACATAGTTATCCTCTTCGTTGCGACTCTTCTCATCTTCGGTTGCACCGGCAAGAAAACGGCCACGGTGACACCTGAAAAATCAAAGAAAGTGGAATCGGTTTCTGAGACAGCTAAAACGCTGCAACCGATCGTTATTTATGACAGCTGGTCGGGCAATACGAAAAAGGTTGCCGAGGTAATCGCCCACGAGCTCAGCTGCGATGCCGTCTTCATCGACGACGCCACAAAGTACGATATGAACACCTACAACCTGATCATCATCGGATCCCCGGTTCATTCCGGTATGCCGACGAAGAAGATCAAGCAGTTTCTGTCCCAGGTAAAACCCACGAAATACTCCGCCGTCTTTGTCACCTACGGTGCTCCGGGTTTTGGTCCCCTTTTGGCAAAAATGTGCTTGAACTATATGGAAGGAAAACTGGGAGGCACCTCCATCGGCAGGTTTAAATGTCATGGATTTCACGGCATCCTGAAAACATATCCCGACCATCCAAACACGGATGATGCAAAAGAGGCCATATCCTTCGCCAGCGAACTCGAAAAGAAATGCCTCGCAAGGTTTTAGGAGGCCATCCCGAAACATAGATACAACTCTTAAAAGGGTGAAACATATGAGCGGGTGGGGCAAAGAGATAGAAGAAGCGGCATCGATCCTGTCACGATCGACACAGGCGGCGGCAACATGCGGAGCCGGTGTCTCCGCCGAAAGCGGAATCTCTACATTCCGGGACGAAGGTGGGATATGGGACAGGATAGACCCCATGGAGGTGGGCACACCTTCCGGACTTATAAACACCCTGGAGAGAAATGCCGAGAAACTTTTACCCCTCTTTATCGAAATCCTTGATACCTTCGAGCAGGCAGAGCCCAATCCCGGTCATTTTGCGCTGGCAGACCTGGAGGACATGGGAATACTAAAAACGGTCATTACTCAGAACACCGACAACCTTCACCGGGAAGCGGGAAACACCGATCTTATCGAGGTGCATGGAAATATGTTCAGAATGAAGTGTCTCGCCTGCTACCAGACGAAGAAGTATGACAGGAAACAACTTATCGGAGAGGTACGGGCAAAGCTGGGTCAGATACAAGAATACAATGTCTCTACCCTTGCTACACTTCCACCGAGATGTGATATATGCGGATTTATCACACGACCGGATGTCGTAATGTTCAGTGAGGCCGTCCAGGATCTGCCCCGTGCCTACAAGGTCTCCGGCGAATGCGATACGATGCTCGTTCTCGGCACATCGGGCGTGGTGTATCCTGCCGCCTATTTTCCCATGGAGGCAAGGAAAAAGGGGGCCAAAATCATTGTAATAAACCCGACGGAAAACGCCTTTCCTTCAATCACCGATGTCTATATACCTGCGAAAACCGGCGAGGCTCTTCCCGCTATCGTAAGCCTGATCAGGGGAGAGGCCGCCTAAGGGTTCAGGGATGTTGAGTCGGCCGTATTCCAATACTCGCATTGTTTGGGAACAGGCTAATTGAAAAAAGTGAAGCTCCCCGCCCACAGGGCGGGGCTTCCCGGCAAGGAATATGTTTGTTTTATATTGCACCCCTTACCCCGCCTAAAAGGCGGGGCTTGCGGGTGCGCTCCCGGTCAACGGAAAATCAATGGAACATTCTAAGGAAGCAATGCAATCAGGCTGGACGCACCAGGAAAAGTGGGTATGGGAAAGGGTACAAGGGGGAGAGGAAGCCGATCTCGGAGAAATGGGCGGCCTCGATGAAGAGCGGGTCTTGACCTCCGAATTTTTAAATACGATCCTCTCATACAAGGATTTCAGAAAGGATATAACAGAAAGGGGAGTTTCTATAACGGGTGCCTGTTTCAGGGGTCCGATAGATCTGTCGGGTCTTGTTATCGACCATAAACTCATGTTTACCGACTGTCTCTTTCTCGCTGATGTCGATTTAACCTCACTTAAAAGTAACGATTCCATATTTCTCAACGGTTCACGGTTCGCCGGAAAGGTGAACATGGATTCTATTCAGGTCGAGTACAACCTCACGATAAAGGAAAAAACAAGGTTTGATGGAGAGGTAAGCCTCGTCGCTGCAAAAATAGGAAATCAAATTGATATCAACGCCTCCACATTCAGAAAGAATGTAAACATGAACAGGCTCAAGGCCGGCAAATATCTCCTTATCAGCGAAGGTTCTCTTTTTGAGGGCGAAACAAGCCTGGCATTCGCCAAAATAGGAAACCACCTTGAAATCAGCCATTCCGGATTCCACGGAACATTGAATATGAGCAACATCGAAGTCGGGGAAAGCCTCTTCATAAACAATGGTTCCATATTTAATGACCCGGTGGATATTGTGTCGGCATATGTCGGAGATGTAATAGAGGTGAAGAACTCCTCCTTTGCCAGGGACCTGAATATGAACAATCTCCAGGTGGGAAACAATTGTTCCCTCAAGGATAACTGCCGATTTGGCGGTACCGTGACCATGACCTCCGCACATATCATGGGAACCCTTGATATTGATGGTCTGAGCTTCGAAGAAAATGTGAATCTGCAGAACCTTCATACCTGGGGCAACCTGATTATGAGGGGCTCTACATTTAAAGGTCATGTAGACCTTGTCTCTATCATCGTCGACAACAGTCTGGACATATCCTCCAGCAGATTCGAATCTCTGGACCTCACCGGTGCCAAAATCAACGGCAGACTGGTCCTGGCCTCGGGAAAGACCTCACCGGTGAGCTGGGGAGATGAATCGAAAATTATCCTGCGTAACGCCCGTGCCGGCGTCGTGGAGGACAGAGAGGACGCATGGCCCGAGGAGATTCAGCTTACCAGTTTTACCTATACAAAGCTGGGAAGCAGCGAAGCCATCAAGACAAATTCCATAGCCGAGAGGAAAATATCATGGATAGAAAAATGGCTTGAGAAAGAAGACCCCTATTCATCTCAGCCATACGAACAATTAAGCACGGTCCTCCGGAAAATGGGCTTCAAATCAAAGGCCAATAAAATCCTTTTTCTGGCGAAGGAGCGGGAAAGAAAAAATGCCCGGGGACTCGACTGGTTCTGGCTCATGCTTCAGCACGATTTTACCGGCTATGGGATCTACCTCGGGTACCTCATTGTATGGACCTTCTTCCTGGTTCTCTTCGGCATGTTTTTCCTGAGCTTCTCCGGACAGGGAGCTTCCCAAGAGATCACGAACGGGTTCTATTACAGCTTCGATATGCTGATCCCCCTTTTCAGACTTGAAGAGCATCATTACAAGGTAACGCTTATCGGTTTGACAAAATATTACTTCTACTTTATGAAGTTCATGGGGTATCTCCTGATTGTCATCTTAATCTCCGGAATTATGGCGAAGGTACTGAAGAAGAAATAGCATCCTCTTCAAATCGCCATTTCATGGTGCAGCAGGGGTTCCCGCAATTGAGCCTTGTAGAAAGGCTCCTCTTTAAAAAAACCGAAAACCGGCTGTTGATAGATGATCCCTGCACGTGACGACCATTTGTATATTACCTCGACGGGAAGGCTTGCACGCAGGCTGCGCCGTCAATTCAGAGCCTCACGTATCGACGATGGATATCGCGGCTGGAAACCGCTCAGGGCCATTGATCTCAACAGCTGGCTAAAAGAGCTCTGGCGTGACACGTGGCCCGACAAGACAGAGGCTCCGGAAATACTACTATTAAAGCTCTGGGAAGATCTGGCTAGCTCAAATCCGCCCCCTTCGCCCCTTGAGAACGACCTCGGTCTTGTACGCCTCCTGGACGAAAATTTCAAAACCATGATTCGGAACAAAATCGACCCCTCATCGGGTTCCCCTTCCACGCCCCTGGTGGAATGGCGAAGGAAAATATGCACCTCCTTTACAAGGGCACTTCGAAGCAGAAACTACTTCCATCCTTCGGAGTTTCCCCTTAACGTCTGCCGCGAGATCGAGGCGAATACGATCGCCTTACCCGACACAATTACCCTCACCGGTTTCGACTCTCCCGCCCCGGTGGAAGCAGACCTTTTTTCACTGCTCGAAAAGAGGTGCACTATCGAATACCTCAAGGACCGGCGTGAAAAAGCCACGAATATGGAGGCAATCGCCCTTCCCTCGCCGGAGCAGGAAGTCATCTATCTCGCCCATCGCTTGGTCGAAGATGCCCGGTCGCTTCCGCTCGATCGCATAGGGGTCATCGTTCCCGATCTCAATGCCTATGCGGCAAGTATAGAGAGATCCCTGAGAGACGTCATGGGGGAAGATGAGCCCGCGGATCATCAGTGGTTTAACATCACCCTCGGGGGAACCATCCACGATCTTCCCCTTATAAAGGCGGCCCTGCTTCCGCTGCGATTCATCCTGGAAGGGGAAACAAAAGACCTTTTCCTGTCCCTCATTCTGTCGCCCTATTACGGGTACTGGAAGGGAAGACGTCAGGAAATATCGAGGGCGGACCTTATCTGGAGGGAATCATCGGTTGGATCGGGACTTTCTGCTCTCTTATCGTCAGTAAACAGGAAAAACCGTGGCATGAAAGAAAAAATCTTTCACGGGAACCCCCGAACCCTTTTGCCCCTTTTCGGAATCAGCCCGGCCTCCAAAAAAAGTGCAGATGACTGGATAAAGGCACTGGATAAAACCTGGTCATACCTTTCGTTTCCGGTAATTTCCGGCGAAGAAGATACTCTTGCCTGGAACCATTTGAGGGAAATCATGGCCGATCTCGAAAGGCACCTTTCGAATGAGAGGATGGATGCCCAGGAGTTCCTCTCATGGATCACCGATATAGCATCCCATAAAAAGACAAAGGTCGGCGCATCGGAAGACGCGGGCATACAGATTATGGGAATGGTAGAATCGCGGGGACTCGACTTCGATAAAGCCTACGTACTGGATATGAACGACCGTTCCCTGCCGCAGCCCGTGAGACCCCTTCCACTCCTCGACGGGGTGGAGAGACGCTCCGTTCAGGGGGCAACGGCGGAGATGCAGTATGAATTTGCCGAAAAGGCCTTCCAGAATATGATGCTAACGGCAAAGGATATAACTTTCCTGAGGGCCGAAGAGGAAGACTCAAAACCCCTTACCCCCTCCCCTTTCTGGATTGGTGATGAAAGACGGGAATCCCTCAACATCTGGAGGACACCGACACCGACCTGGCTCCGGGCAGACTGGCTGAGATCGGCCCACAGGGAATCGAAGAATACCGTGACAATAAATCATCACGAACCGGACTCACCGATCGATCCGAAAGCCATTCCCCCCATCCTTTCAATGAGTAAAATAGAGACCGCGCTGGCCTGCCCTTTTATGTTTTTCGCCACGACAATACTGGGAATGGAGAAACTTGAGGAGGGGGAAACTGCCATTTCCCCCATGGAGAGGGGAAACAGGCTTCACCGTGTACTGGCCTCATTTACAAAAAAGATGCGGGAAAAAACTATCGGTTTTGAAAAAGAACGGGCGCTGGAACTCCTTTTCGAATCGGCAGACGAAGTACTCAGTGATTGTGCCGGGGACCCGCTGTGGGAGGTGGAACGCCGACGCTGGTTCGATGAACCGGGCCTTCTCATTTCATGGCTCGATGAAGAACTGCATCATCGTCAGTCAGGATGGAGCTGTATCGCGGAGGAAATGGACTTTAAGGATCTGAAAAACGAGAATTGGCCTTTCTCTCTGAAGGGGCGCATAGACAGGATAGACCATCATGAATCGGAAGGAATACTGTGCATCGATTATAAGACGGGAAGCACCCCCCCATTGGCAGACATCCTTGCGCGATTCAAGGCCCCCCAACTCCCGGTCTATCTCCTGGCTCTCCGAGGGGCAGCTATTCCATCGATGGAAAAATACAGAGAAGAAAAGGGGTCACTTTCGGCGGCGTACATGCAGCTGAAGTCGGTGAAAGATATTAAGACCTCCTGGATTCAAGGGACGGACCCGCTCCTCGACGAATGGAAAGAAGTGATATCGAGGATCGGAATGATACTAAAAAGTGGGCAGATGAGGGCCGATCCCTTTCCCGTCTCGAAGGTGGATAACAAAGATCAGAGCTGCAAGGACTGCCCCTTTCTAACCCTGTGCGAACGGGGGCTCTATTCGGAATTACCGGGCCCGGAGAAGGAAGGCGATGAACGAACACCTTATTGACAGAGAAGAGCGGTTGGCGGCCCTCGATACAACAACTTCTCATCATGTGGAGTCTCCCGCAGGGTCAGGGAAGACGCTCCTTCTCACCACCAGATTCCTCAAACTTCTGGGTGAAGTCAAACATCCCCGCGAGATCCTCGCCCTCACCTTTACCGAAAAGGCAGCGGGCGAAATGAAGAACCGCATAATTAACTATCTCACAAGGGCGGGGAGAAAAGCATCACCGGTCGATTCACTGGACAAGGAACTGCTCGAATTAGGCAAAAAGGCGCTGGAGAAGCACCAGGACTCCATTGAGATCATCACCTCTTCAAACAGCCTCAATATAATGACCTTTCATGGCTTCTGTAATTATGTGACGCGAAGGGCCCCATTGGAGGCCGGTGTGGCACCGGATTACGAAATCATAGACGAAGAGACCCAATCTCTACTGATGAAGGAGGTCATAGAAAAATATTTCAGGAGCTCCTTTTCTTATCCCGAGGGTAGTATTGAGAGGATATCTCTTGAGAACAGACTCCTGCACTACAACAATAATTGGAAGGGCCTCGATGATGAATTGAGGGAACTCATCGGAAAGCGAGACCGTGTCCGGGACCTTACCGTATTTGTCAGAGAGGCGGGGGGACGCGGCATTTCCAATATTCCCGAAATTCTCAAGAAGAGAATGCGCCCCTATATAGAGCAATGCCTGGAAACCCTGCGTAAAATATTTACCTCCTGTGACCCCGGGATGAGATGGGAAGACTTTGTGTGTCATCTGGAGGAGAACGGGGCATCGATTGCAGCGGAACTGCCCTCATCTGTCCCGAGTTCATCCTGGGAGGAGATTCATGGCTGGCAGAAGGTAGCGGAAACACTCCTTACAAAAAGCGGAACTCCGCGAAGATCCCTTGGCCCGAAAAAAGGATTCTACGGCAATTTTGGAAAGACAGAGTGGGGAAAGTCGATCTCCGACATGGATGAGGATGTGGCGAAAAGACTTTACGAAACGATGGGCTACCCGTCTTTTCACGACACCGAATCGGACGTTGAGACGCTGTCCGATTTTATAATCGTCGCCGCCGATGTAATAGAACGCTACGAATCTCTTTGCAGAAAGAGACACCTGACAGATTTCGTCGGCCTGGAACAATCGGCCCTTCGCGTACTCGATGAAAACAATCCTTCCGACCTCCATCTCTTTCTTGACCACCGGATACAGCACCTCCTGATCGACGAATTTCAGGACACAAGCAGAATCCAGTGGACCCTGATTAAAAGACTGTGCGACGGCTGGCTCCCCGGCGACGGCAGAACCGTATTCATCGTCGGTGATCCGAAACAATCGATCTATTCATTCAGAAATGCAGAAGTAGCCCTCTTTCAGGAGGCCAAATCGGGCATTCCCCTGTCGGGTCATGGGGTGTTGCCCTTGTCAAGCCATACCCTCAAGACAAATTTCCGATCCGCCGGGAGGCTTATAGAGTGGACGAATGAACTCTTTGGAAAGACCGTGATGGCCGATCCCCGGCCCGAAGCCGACGAGGTCTCATTCAGCCCCTCGGCACCGGCGGATAAAAACAATGATCACTCTCTCATATCTTTAAACCTCTTTGCTCGCGAAGATAACAAGAGGGCGGGGGATGAGGAGGCGAAGTGGCTTGCAAGAAAGGTAAGACGTGCCTTTGATGAAACTGGCGGCGAAAAATCCATTGCCGTCCTCCTCTTCACCAGAAACCGCCTGACCAGATATCTCGGCGCCTTTAAAGAGGAAGGTCTTCCCGTCCAAGTACAGGAGGGATTGAGCCTTGTGAAGAGGCCGGAGATACGGCACCTCATTCAAATGACGAGTCTGATTGCAATGCCCCACGATGATCTCGCATGGGCATCACTCCTGCGGTCCCCCTGGTCCTGGTTTGATATCACCACCCTTCTCGAGATAGCAAAACAGGACCGGGAAAGCTGGAGAGACAAGATTAGAATGTTGGCCACGACAGATCCGAAGCTCAGGGATATAGTGAATGCCACCGATGGGGCATTTCTCAGGGTCGGGAGGGACCCGCTGGGAAAAATAGTAAAAAAGCTCTGGTCCGACCTGAACGGTCCCGCCAAAACTGCCCGTCTTTTCGGAATGGCGGGAGTTGCAAACTGTTATGAGTTCTTTAACGTGCTCGAAGATATGGAAGAAGGAATCCCCCTGGAAACCCTCAAGCGTTTCCGGGGTACAATGGAACGGCTCTACGAACCGGCTGACCCCACGGTATCAAAATCCTCCGTCCAGATGATGACGATACACAGGGCAAAGGGGCTCGAATTTGATATCGTTTTTCTTCCCTATCTGGATTGGCAGCCCCTCGCCAGCGGCCCTCGTGTGCCTTCACCCTATCTTCTGGAAAGAATCCCCGGTACCGAAGGGAAGAACGTCATCGCCATGGGAAGCGACCGCAGACGGGGAAAATCATCGAAAACATATGACTTCCTTAAAAAAATCAAGAAAGAAAGAAGGTGGGGGGAAGCGAAACGATGGTTCTATGTGGCATCGACCCGGGCCAGAGATTCCCTCATAATGAGCGGTGTCGCGAAAATCAAAGATGATATCATTTCGGCACCGGATAATAGCGTTCTCAAATGGGTGATGGATCATGAGGGAATAAACGATAGAGACACTGCCCATATCGTGGAAGCAGAGAACAAACTGCTCTCCATTTACGTAAATCCCGAGATCGGTCCCTCCGTGAGAGTGACCGCGGAGCATGAGTCAGAACTTCCCGAGCCTTACGAGCTATTACCACAGAGGCTTCTCCACAGGGCTCTCCCCCCCTCATCACTCACGGCAGACGAACCCGAAGCGGGAGATGCCATGGAAAGGGCTGAATCACCTTCAGAGAATGCCACCATTAGGGGAATCGTAACTCACAGGATGTTGAGTACCTATATCAAAAGAGCCCTCTTACCTTCGGAGAAGGCCGTTGCAATGACCCTTGTCCATGAAGGAATGGCGCGTGAGCCGGCAACTAAAATGGCAGGCGGAATAGTAAAAGAGGTGGAGGCAACCGTATGCGAGCCCTTTCTGGCAGGATTGATAGGAAGCTCTCATCCAATAGTGGAAGCAGAGTGGCCCCTGGAATATCTGACCGAAGGGGGGGATATTCGTTCGGGAATAATAGACCTCGCCGTATTT
The DNA here is from genome assembly GCA_964430915.1 of uncultured Syntrophaceae bacterium. GTDB lineage: Bacteria > Desulfobacterota > Syntrophia > Syntrophales > UBA2210 > JAFGBH01. Next base: position 11,087 of record CAYSHT010000021.1, on the reverse strand, counting down.
GACGGCACAACATGGTGGATTGTAGACTTCAAGACGTCCTGTCCCGGAGCGGGGAACAATCTTGAAGACTTTTTGCAGATGGAAGAAAAAAAATACACGCCCCAGATCGAGCATTATTGTTCCATGCTCAACAATCTCATAAATGACGACTCACAGGAAATACGAGCTGGCATCTATCTCACTGCATTGCCGCTCTGGAGGGAAATAAAAAACATTTAAAATGGCATTGACAAAAAGGAAATAGAAACTATTATAGACATGTTTGATGTGAGAATGATTAATCGACGAGGTTACAATCGGTGCTCATCGATTATACGAAAGGGGTAGAGTATTGACTACTAACCTTTACCGATGCAAAAAGACGAGTCTTTTCATCACGGAACCCTGTGAAGACAGGACGTGCGAGTGGTGGTTGAAAAACGAGACATTCTGCAACTGCACCTGGGTAGCCTGCAATTACGGACCCTTCACACTTGAAGAAGTTGGTGAAATGATGGGTGTTACCCGTGAAAGGATACGACAGATAGAGGCAAAGGCCCTCAAAAAACTCCAGCATAAAAAGAGGAAAGATCAACTTATCGATTTTTCCATGTATAATTACGACGAAAAGTAGGTTGCTCTAACAATCACTTCTTTTTTCGAGATTTTAATTCCCCGAGAAATTTTTCCATGCACTCCTTTCGTTCGGTCCTTGAAAAAAGGAGTCCCGCTATCTCAAATTCATGCTCCAGGGCGGTGCTCTTGTCAAGCCGGGGAACAATGTCCGATATCCGCTTCACCGCCTCGAGTGCCTTGGTCGGCCTCTTGGAAAGTTCACGCACAATTATCTCTGCCTCTTCCATGAATTTCTCGGGCGGCGCCACTTTGTTCACGAGACCGATCCTCAATGCCTCCTTCGCAGCAATAGGCTCACCGAGCATGGTGATTTCCTTTGCCTTCGAAACACCCACAATCCGTCTCAGGGGATCGAAAAGCGGGTTAAGGCCGAACTTCAATTCGGGATGACCGAATATAGCCGTTTCCGAGGCTATGATAAGATCGCAGATAACCGCAATGTTGAATCCGCCACCAAGGGCAATACCGCTGACCGCTGCAACCACAGGCTTTCTGAAGGTGTAAATCCTCTCGAGACACCCGATTATAGAACTTATGTAATCGTCAAGCTCCCCATCAGGCAACTGGGATAACTCGGCCAGGTCCATGCCCGCCGAAAAGACAGTATCGCCCCCCGTAAGAATAACGGCCTTGACAGAAGTATCCTTCTCCAGTACCTCAAAGCAATCGCACAATTCCCGTCTCATCTCTTTCGTCAGGGCATTCATTTCTCTGGGCCGATCGAGAGTAACGACAGCGTACCCTTCCTTTTTTTCCACTGCAATACTTTTATAGTCCATGAGAATTCTTACCGTAATTCACGATCTTTTTCAGTTCTCTTCCAACCTTGAAAGAAGGTGCCCTCCTCGCGGGAATATACACCTCTTTATCGGTCTTCGGGTTTCTCCCCATGCGGGAATCTCTTGACCTCACCGAAAAAACCCCGAAATTTCTCAGCTCTATTCTCTCTCCCCTCACCAGCGCCTCTTTCATGCCTTCAAACATGAGATCCACGGCAAAGGCCACATCTTTAAGTGGATAATCCTGGAGCCTTTCTCTCACCTTCTCCATGAGTTCGCTCTTTGTCATACTCACATCCTCTTCATCAGGCCATCGAGGTAGAGATAGTCAATCCCGTCAGAGTGCAGATCCAGTTCCTCCGATATCACCGATGCCGCCTCTCCCAGGATATATCTGAGCAATCCCCCCCTCCTCTCCTTCGGATAGACAACATCGGGCTCTCCCTCTATACCTGCAAGCTTCGCGGCAAGATCTACGGAATATTCCATTGTGCCAAGCTCATCAACGAGGCCGAACTCAAGTGCCTGCCTCCCTGTAAAGGCTTTAGCGCCCGCTATGTTTGTTATTTTTTCCTTCGGAATATTTCTGTTTTCGACCACCACCTCGACAAACTGTTCATAGATATCATCGATCAGTGCCTGAATGATTCTCTTTTCGTCTTCCGTCATCTCCCTCACGGGTGAACCGACGTCTTTGTATTTTCCGCTCTTTATAATCGTTGCTTTCAGCCCTATCTTTTTCATTAGTTCCTCTACCTGAGAGAACTGGGCTATGACACCGATGCTTCCCGTAATCGTTCCGGGATTGGCAACAATCCTGTCGGCGGCACAGGCGATATAATAACCGCCCGATGCGGCAACGGTCCCCATCGAGGCAACAACGCTCTTTTCGGCCTTAACCTTCAGGACCTTTTCATATATTTCCTGAGAGGGTACGATCGCACCTCCCGGTGTTTCAAGCCTCAGAACCACCGCCTTGATGCTCTCATCTCTCGCATATTCATCGAGTTTGTCGACTGTATCTTTGGAATCGCCTATGAAGCCCCTGATGATAACGATGCCCACTTTATCCTTCGCGGAAAAGTCGACGCCGTCCCTGGTGAAGTAGGTAATGACGAGAAAAAACAGCACCCCTACACCAAGCAAGAGCAAAAAACCGAAGAGTATTGGATGTCTTCTCATGTTGTGAAGCTCCCCGCCCAAAGGGCGGGGCTTCCCGGTAATGAATAGCTTAATTATAGTGCGCCCCTTGACCCCGCCTACAAGGCGGGGCTTGCGGGTGCGCTTCCGGTCAAGGAAAAAAGTACGTTAAACTTTTATGCCGGACAGAATCTCTCCGAGATTAGAAACTACTTTTTCCTTGTTATTTACATACTGATTTTGTGATGATGCTTCCTGCGCGGTTTCACAATCTTTGATGCTGAGCCCCACCTTCTGGCTGTCAACATCAATATTCTTTATGGCCGCCGATACGGTATCACCCACGGAATATATTTCCTTGGCCGATTTGATTCGCTCGCGGCTTATCTCCGATATGTGAACGAGCCCCTCTATACCCTCTTCTATCTCAACAAAGACTCCAAAATCCGTCACATTGGTAATCTTACCGGAGATGACCGCACCCATACCGAATTTTTCCCTGAGCTCTTCCCAGGGATTCTTCTCAAGCTGTTTTATGCCGAGGGAAAACTTCTCATTTTCTACATCTACATTCAGGACCACGGCCTCGATCTCCTGGCCCTTCTTATAAAATTCCGAGGGATGCTTTATCCGTTTTCTCCAGGATATATCAGATACATGAATCAGGCCGTCGATGTCATCTTCAATTCCGATAAAGATTCCGAAATCGGTAACATTCCTGATCTTGCCTGCGATAACGGTTCCCGCAGGATAGGTATCCTTCAGGGCGATCCAGGGATTCTCCATCGTCTGTTTGAGGCCCAGGGAAACTCTCTTGCTCTCGGGATTGACGTCGAGGACCATAACATTGACGGAATCACCCACAGAGAGAATCTTGGAAGGATGTCTCATCTTCTTCGTCCAGAACATCTCCGAGACATGAATAAGTCCTTCCACCCCCGGTTCCAGTTCTATAAATGCACCGTAGTCGGTAAGGCTGACCGTCTTACCCTCTACTATTTCATTGATCACATACCGATCGCTGATATTATCCCAGGGATTTTCGGTGAGCTGCTTGAGTCCCAGAGAAACCCTTTCCTTTTCTCTGTCAAAACTCAGGACCTTTACCGTTATCGTATCGTCTCTGGAAAAACTCTCCGATGGGTGCCGTATCCTTCCCCATGACATGTCCGTAATATGTAAAAGCCCGTCTATTCCGCCCAAGTCAATAAAGATACCATAATCGGTTATATTTTTGACAACGCCCTCTACAACCTTATCCACTTCGAGGGTCTCAAGGGTCTTTTTCTTATTATCCTGCTGTTCACGTTCCAGGATTGTTTTTCTCGAGAGAACGACATTGCTTCTCTTTCTATCATATTTGAGGACCTCAAAATCGATCGTTTGGCCAACATACCTGTCAAGATCCTTGACGGGATGGATATCAACCTGAGATCCGGGGAGAAATGCTATAAAGCCGATATCAACGGAAAGTCCGCCTTTAACCCTTTTCAAGACCGTGCCCTGTACAGTACCGCCGCTATCGTGGGCCTTAATTACGTCGTCCCATATCTTTACCTTGATGGCCTTTTCTCTCGACAGGATGAGGTCATCTTCCCTTTTCCTGTCCACGAGGACTTCTATTTCGTCACCAACCGAAACAGTGATGTCTCCGTTTTCGTCCTTGAACTCATTTATATTTAAGCGTCCCTCGGTCTTATAGCCCACATCAACCATGACGATATCTTCACTCATCTGGACTATTTTACCTGTGACTATTTTTCCCGTGGAAATGTCCTGCAGGCTCTTTTCGTAGAGCTCAACAAAGCTTAAATCTTCTTCCTGTTCTTTTTCCTGACTTTTAATCTCCTCGCTTTCGTTTTCTTTCTGTTCTTCCTGTTCAGTTATTAAGTTGTCTTTGTTAACCATTAAACTATTACCCCCTGACATTATTCTAAAATACAACCGAATCAAAGTTGCTAACATACTGATAATAAAATATCAAGCTAATAAAAATCCCAAATTCTTTATTTTTCAATACTTACAAAGACCTTACGATACATTTTCTAAATACCCGCTCCTGTTTTTTCCCGTATCACATCTATCATTTTATCGACGACTTCCATCATTTTCATATTCGTCGTATCGAGAATATAGGCATCTTCGGCAGGCCTCAGAGGCGAGACGTTTCGTTTCATATCCTGCCGGTCCCTTACCACGATGCCGCTTTTTATTTCTTTAAGGTCTGCCGGCACACCTCTCCTTGTAAGCTGCAGGTATCGACGCTTTGCCCTCTCGTCAATGTCAGCCTTGATAAAAAACTTAACATCTGCATCGGGAAACACCACTGTTCCCATGTCTCTTCCCTCGGCAATCACTCCGCCGGAGAGTGCCGCCTTCCGCTGTATGGGAAGGAGTACCTCTCTGACAGCAGGAATCGCCGATATCGTTGAGGCGAGAATGCCTATCTTTTCGGTCCTTATTCTGTCCGTTATATCATCTCCGTTTGCCACAATCTTCATTTCCCCGTTCGCGAGGTGGAGCGTTATATTGATAGTCTCACAGAATTTCGAAATCGCCTCCCTGTCATCGGGCGATATTCCCGATTCTGCAACCCGGAGAGCGACCGCCCTGTAAAGGGCACCCGTGTCAAGGTAGACAGAGGAACTTCTTTTTGAGAGCGCCTTGCTCACCGAACTCTTCCCCACTCCGGCAGGACCGTCAACTGTTATGATCAGCTTTTCTTTCATATGAAAACCGCGTTGCTCCATCGATGATTATTACACAGGAAATGTCCTGAATATATCAAAAATAATCAGCTACCTGAAGGATTTAAAAAAGAATACTTGCAGGACCGGAAGCGACTCAGGATAGCGTTACTTCATGAAGAAAAAACATGTTCTTCCCACAGGGGAAAATATAGTAACAGGTTATAGTATCACATTTGGATCCAGGACCGACTGTTCTATTCGAAATCCCGAACCCCTCTTATTCCTCTTTACTCTCTTCTTTCTTTAGAACCTCCAGCATTTTCCTGACATTATCACCATCCTCTCTCCATAGCCAGCAGCTGTTGACCACCAGCGAGGGATCAAACTCCGGCAATTTCATAGCGGAATCACCTCTCTTTCTGCTGTAATAGGCCCATTGTCCCTGGACTGCTGCAGATGCCATGGCGAGGATAAGGTTATTCATATGAAGGCATCCCTGTATGCCACCCATGCTATCGATGACCTTTTGCGTGAAACCGTGTTTGATTTCAAGGCCAACCAGCCTTTCGACAGAGGTAACCACTTCACGGCAGATATCGCTCGGCACATGGCGCATATCGGCTTCGGCCTTTTCTATCAGAAGACGCGGGAGCGAGACAGTCAGCCTCACTACTATATCGTGGATAGCCCCCGGTTCCATGAATTTCCCCGACGAGTAGACAAATGAAGGCAGCAACCGGTCATCTCTCAGTTTTCCTTCCACCATGATGGTGCCGTCGCCTGTCTCAAAGGTATCGACGGAAATATTTCGCTTATGGATATGTTTTTTCATAAGGATTAGCTACACATGGTACATGTGATGTGCTGTATATCATAGAGAAAATACCTTCGCAAACTAATCTTGATAAAACCCTCAAAAAAGGCTACATTGCCACGGTAATTATGAGAGCAAACACTAATAACAAGAAAATCAGGAGGATACTCCTCGTTTTTGGCATTCTCATCTGCCTCACCCTCTCGAGCACATTTTCCGCCTCCGCCTTAACCATCGAAGATGAGAAAAAGCTCGGAAAGAAATTTTATGAAAAGCTTGAGCGCAAGGGCGTCTTCCTGAATGACCGGAAAACCAGCGACTATTTCGACACAATAGGGCAGAGCATACTCGCCCAGGGGAAAAGGTCTCCCTTCTCCTTTACCTTCACCGTCATTAAAAACCCCGGTATCAACGCCTTCGCCACACCCGGCGGCTACGTCTATGTCTACAGCGGCCTTATAAGGATATCGGAGAATGAAAGTCAGCTTGCCGGCGTACTCGCCCATGAGATTGCCCATGTAAAGTGCAGACATATCGCCAAGATCATCGAAAAATCAAAAAAGGTGGGAATCGCGACCATGGCGGCCATATTAGCGGGGGCCTTCATCGGGGGAGGTGACGAAACGGCGGCGGCCGTGACGACCTTCTCCATTGCGGCGGCAGCAAGCATGAATCTGAAATACACGAGGGAACACGAAGAAGAGGCAGACCGAACGGGCATGTCATACCTCGTAAAGGCGGGATACGACGGAAAGGGAATGCTCGACTTCCTCAAGATCATGAGAAAGTACGAGTACTACTCCAGCTCCGTCCCCTCGTACTTTCTCTCACACCCGGGCACTGGTGACAGGATTGCTTACCTCGACGGACTGCTGCAAACAACATACAAAATGAGGGGTAGCACGGATATTACCGAAAACTACGAGAGGATAAAAACGTCACTTATCCTCGGCGAGACAAATCCCGAATCGAAACTGAATTATTTCGAAAACAGGCTGAAGGGCAACCCCGACGATATCGAAGGTCTCTACGGACTTGCCGTCGTTTACGGAAATATGGGAAGGACGGAGGATTCCTTCAGGTATTTTCATAAGGCCATCCTGCTCGCACCCGACGATGCCAACATACTCAGGGATATGGGGATGCAATATTTCAACCTCGGCAACACAGGGGATGCGATTGATGCACTTCAGGGGGCCTATTTTATCGACGAAAACGACGAGGGAACTATATTCTTTCTCGGAAGAGCCTACGATGCCGCAGGGAATTATCGTTCTGCACTGGAGCTCTATGAAAAGTTCCGGAAAGGAAATCCCGATAATACCGACATCTATTACAATCTGGCCATGATACAGGGAAAGATCAACAATCAGGGAGAATCACACTACAACTTCGGCACCTACTTCAAGAAGAAAGGAAAGTCAAAAAGCGCCCTTTTCCACTTCAGGGAGGCATTGAAATATATAGCACCTGAAAGCAAGCGTGGAGCTGAAATAAAAAAGGAAATCGATTCGATGAAATAATAAGTCTCAAAAACGGGGTAGTAACGAATGGTGAGGAGGGTAAAAATGAAGGTTTCGGTAAAGAAGGGAAATCTGGCAGATTATGACTGCGAGGCGGTCATTGCCTGCCATTTTGAAGACGAAAAAAAGCTGACGGGCGACGCCGAAGTCCTGGATAAACGATGCGGCGGCCTTTTAAGCAGGTTACTCAAAGACGGAGACTTTGAGGGAAAGCTTTTTCAGACCTCGGTTTTATACACGGATACATTCATAAAGAGCAGGCGCATCGTCTTTATCGGAATGGGCAAAAGGAAAGAATTCGATCTCGAAAAACTGCGGGGCGTCTTTTCCAAGGCGGCGCAGAAGGTACGGGATCTGCACCTGAAGAATTTTGCCGCCTCCCTCGATTTCGGCACTCTCGATATCACTCAGGAAAATCTGGCGGAATCTGCTGTTGAAGGCGCCCTCCTCGGACTTTACCGTTTCACCCCCTATAAGACGAAAGAAGCCGACAAGACCCCGGAAGTAAAGGAATTTGCCCTGATAGCGGGAAGCCCGAAAGAGGTCAAGATTACGAAGGACGCCGCAGGGAGGGCCGAGATAATCTCTGCTGCCGTCTATCTTGCGAGAGATCTCGTCTCGGCACCCTCCAACGAAATGACCCCCACGATTATCGCGGACCGTGCCAGGAAGATGGTTAAAACAAGGCCCGTCGCTATCAAGGTCCTTGACGAGGGACAGATGAAGAGACTCGGCATGAACGCGCTTCTCGGCGTCGCACGCGGAAGCGCGGAACCGGCGAAATTCATCATAATGAACTACGGAGGCGGCACAAAGGGAGAAAAACCGGTCGTTCTCGTGGGAAAGGGGATCACCTTCGACAGTGGCGGCATCAGCATCAAACCCTCGGCAAACATGGACGAAATGAAGAGTGACATGGCGGGCGGAGCAGCCGTCATCGGGGCGATGCAGGCGCTTGCGGACCTCAAGATCCCCCTCAATATTGTGGGAATCGTCCCCGCAACGGAAAATCTCCCCGGTGGAAAGGCCTACAAACCGGGCGATATTCTGAAATCACTCTCGGGCACCACGATAGAGGTAAAAAACACCGACGCCGAAGGCCGCCTGATACTCGCCGATGCCCTCACCTATGCCGGCAGATACAAACCGGCGGCGATCATTGATCTTGCCACACTAACCGGTGCATGCATTATCGCACTGGGAGATCATCTCATCGGAATGATGGGGACGGATGACGAGATGAAGGGCATGGTAAAGAAGGCCGCCGATATGACGGGCGACTATGTCTGGGAACTCCCCCTCTGGCAGGACTACGACGAAATGCTGAAGAGCGACGTGGCAGATGTCCAGAATGTGGGTGG
>CAYSHT010000021.1:0-2065 GCA_964430915.1 uncultured Syntrophaceae bacterium | reverse complement strand
AATGCGGGAGACACCCTGGGTATTGTGGGTGAGTCCGGGTGCGGAAAGACCGTCCTTGCCCTTTCCATTATGAGACTGATACCGGAGCCCCCCGGCAGGATCGTCTCGGGAACTATCCATTTTGATGGAACCGATATTCTGGGCCTCAATAATGAAGAAATGAGAAAACTTCGGGGCCGGGAGATATCGATGATATTCCAGGAACCGATGAATTCGCTCAATCCCGTTCTCAAGGTGGGCGATCAGGTTGCCGAATCGATACGGCTTCATCAGGGACTCTCAAAAAAGGATTCCCTGGAGCGCGCACTCGAAATGCTGAGGCTTGTCGGCATGCCCTCGGCGGAGGAACGACTGAAAAATTACCCCCACCAGATGAGCGGGGGAATGCGGCAGCGTGTCATGATCGCCATGGCACTTTCATGCAATCCGAGGCTCATGCTCGCCGACGAACCCACCACTGCCCTCGATGTCACTATTCAGGCCCAGATTATCGAGCTCATCAACGCGATGAAGGAGAAAGTGGGAACGTCGGTTATTCTCATCACCCACGATCTCGGTGTCATCGCCGAGGCGGCCCAGTATGCAGCGGTCATGTATGCGGGCAAAGTGGTGGAATACTGCAGCGTCAGCGACCTCTTTTCGAAACCCCTCCATCCCTATACGGAGGGGCTCATGGAATCGACACCGAATATCGGCGAGATACCCGATGATAAAGAGAAACGCCTCAATGTAATTCCCGGAACCGTCCCGAATCTCTACAGCCTGCCAGAAGGGTGCAGTTTCCAGGAACGGTGCCCCTACGTCATGGCTATATGCAACAAGCGGGAACCGGAGTTGAAGGAGAAATTTCCCGGCCATCAGGTACGGTGCTGGAAACAGGAATAGTGATAGAATGAACGACCTACTTGTCGATGTCAGGGGCTTAAAGAAATACTTCATCATCCGGAGCGGATTTCTCTCAGGAACGAGAAGCGAGGTGAAGGCCATCGACGGCGTAGACCTGCAGATTTTTAAAGGTGAAACCCTGGGACTCGTGGGAGAGAGCGGGTGCGGAAAGACAACCTTGGGAAGAATCCTAACGCGCCTCGAAGAACCAACATCGGGAGAGATCCGCTTCAATAATGAGGATATTCTCCTCTACGGAAAGGCAGCTTTGAAGGACTTCAGGAGGAAAGTCCAGCTCATATTTCAGGACCCCTACTCGTCGCTCAACCCCCGAATGAGCGCAAGCGCTATCGTGGGAGAGTCTCTCGGCATTCATAATATCTCAAAGGGGCGGAAGCGGGAGGAACGTGTCGCACAGCTGATGGAAGTCGTCGGTCTGAACAGGGAACAGATGGGCCGCTACCCCCACGAATTCAGTGGCGGCCAGAGGCAGCGTATCGGCATCGCACGGGCCATTGCCCTCAATCCCAGCCTCATTATCGCCGATGAACCTGTCTCTGCCCTCGATGTTTCAATACAGGCTCAGATTCTGAATCTCCTCAAAGACCTGCAGGCTGAATTCGATCTCACCTACCTCTTTATCAGCCATGATCTCGGCGTCGTCGGACACATGAGTGACAGAATCGCGGTGATGTACCTCGGAAAAATCGTGGAGTTGACCGACAGAAAATCGCTCTATGAAAGACCCTACCATCCCTATACGAAGGCACTCCTCTCGGCCGTGCCAGTTCCGAATCCCTCGGTGAGAAAAGAAAGGGATGTACTGAAGGGGGACATCCCCAGCCCTATTAACCCGCCATCGGGGTGCGCATTTCACCCGCGATGCCCCTATAAAATGGATATCTGTGACAAAATTGAGCCCGAACTCCTCGACAAGGGGGGCGGTCATCTGGCGGCCTGTCACCTCACAAAGTGAGTCACAAACATTCCATTTTTTCCTATGAAATTCTCCAAAATAATACTTGACGAAAAGGTCTCAAAAGAATAAATAGGGTAACCTGTTTTTCGGGCATTTATTTTTTGAAACTCCGTCGCTTTTCTGATAGGGATAACGCAACGAAAAATAAGCGCCCGTAGCTCAGCTGGATAGAGTCGCAGACTTCGAATCTGTTGGTCGTTG